>NZ_JAJEJT010000002.1:1800000-2106975 GCF_021390645.1 Paraburkholderia flagellata | reverse complement strand
GCGTCGGGTCGAGGAGAGAATTTCGCGAAAGGATACCGTCTGTGGTGATGGGCGTCTATAGGGCCTCTCTCACCATTGCCGGTGATGCGCGCATCGCGCGCGCCGCTCACCGCGACACCTTCCCGTATTGCCTCACCTTTGGCCAGACGCCCATCCAGCGGGGCGCTTTGCGTCATGCACGGTCCGGCCCGATCCCGTATTTGCGCCAGTGCACCAAGGGTCGCCATCAACTCCCGTATCGGCTCACCTCAAATATTTTCGTGTGGCCGGTGAGAAAATTCCGTCGTAGGCAGCGAAATCCAGGCTCCGACCGGTCGCTGACTAAAGATTCCGCTGCAATTCGATCGCACTGCAGCAAAACACGGCGCGTCGCTCGTGCGAGACCGGCAGAAAGTCCCCCATTGCGGGGCAAAGGCTGCGCGATTTGGCGATCGAAGCCCAAATTTGTCGAGGTTTCGCCAACGCGAGCCCTAACGTATCCTGAAAATTCTCACCTATTGCCGCGCTCACCAAACATATCAGTCCGCACCGAAAGGCCGTCGCAGCGGCTGCCAGGCCGCCTCGGCTCCCGAAAGTCCTCACCTTTTGCGTCCCGGTACGGTTGCACCGCACCGTCACGGTGCCTCCCGGAAACCCTCACCTCTCATGCCATCGAAAAGAAAAAACCAATGAATTCCGTGACTTATCCACATGCGAGGCAGGTCCGGGAATGCGATCTCGGCTCCCGTATCACCTCACCTCAAGCAACGACGGAACAAGCAGACAAATACGCGCTTGCCGAAAGACCGCTCCTGAATAATCTCACCCAAGCAGGATTTCAACCGAGAGAAACACCACCAGCACCCGCGTAATCTCGGCGTCTACAGCGCAGTGAACACCAACTTTCTCCCGAATTTGCTCACCTTAGGCATGAAATCTGCGGAAAATCGCCCCCGAAAAGCCTCACCTTATCCTTCCTGGCCCGGATGGACGCCGCTGGTTTCGCCGCACTGCGGAAATCTCCCGAAAATCCTCACCTTTCGCCGCGAGAAGTCCCCGGCGACGCGTTGCAAGCAGCCGGGAGATCCGCTCGGATCGCTGCAAGCCCCCCGAAAAAGCTCACCTTTCGTCCCTCGAAGGCCCCATTTCGCCCGATTTCGGGCTTCGACTCCCGAAAAACTTCACCTTCGATCCGCATTTTTTCCCGATACTTCTCACCCCAAGCGCTGCAACCACTCGATTCAGCCGAAAAATGGCACGAATCCGCGCTCCCGAACCCGCTCACCGTTGCATTTCCCGTAACATCGCAGCCGAGCCCAGCTACTCGCGACCTGCCTGACCGCGGCCTCCCGTATCGTCTCACCCTTGCCGGGAAGTCAAGAATCCACCCGCTCCTGAACCCGCTCACGTCCTTTCCTGTAGCGGCTCACCGGCGTTCCCGAAGCCCGTCACCCAACTTTCCCGCAAGCACTCACCCAGGGTCCCGTAAAGCTTCACCTGATCGGCCGGAAAGCCCCACCAGGTAAGGATTTGCCGTGGCGTTAACGTTTTTAACCGGTATCAAGGGTGTTTACTTTTATATCTCTCAAGCAAGAATCGCCTCGCGAGCTATCCGAGATATCCACATTCCAATCCAACCGCCAGCGCAGATTCTTGAGTCCGCTCGCGTGAAACAACGGATAGCCTTACAATCAGGCTAAAAACCCGCGCGTTTACAAGGGCTTATGAAACAAACTTCGATTTGTTTCACGGACTGGTCGAGCTGATCTCGTCGTGCACTGACCAAAAACGCCTACAGAACGCCAGTGAGTCACCCCCGACAATCCCAACACTCAAAAACGTAGCAAATAGAACGTAATTTGTTATTATTCGTCCACTCCCCCGCCGAGAAGACGAATATGCGAGACCAGGACCGCCAGGCAATCCGCGAAGAAATCGAGAATTTGCGCAACAACGGCGCACGCAGGCAGGAGCTTTCCTTACATGCCTGCAAACGCTTGTTCTTCGATTTCGAGATCAAACCTTCGATGGCTGCCGTCCGTGAGTTGACCCAGACAGGCAGTGCGAGCGACATCCCCAAAGACATCGAGCTTTTCTGGCAGCGCATTCGCGCGACGTCAAAAGTGCGTGTGGGCGCTGGGGCGATTCCGCCCGCACTGGAAGAACGCGCCGGCGAACTGCTTGGCGCACTTTTTGAGGAAGCACTGGCGCTTGCGGGCGATGCCTTGCAGGCCGAACGCGCGGAATTCGAAGCCGGTCGCATCGATGCCGAGCAGGCAACCCGGGAGGCCGAAGCCCGTCGCTCGGCGGCCGATGAAATGTTGCAACGCAGCGAAGCACGCGTGGAAGCGGCCTATGAGCGGGTCCGCGAACTCGAAAGCCAGCTTGCCGCGGCGTCCGCACAAGGCGCCGCAGCACATGGCAACCGCGACGTGCTGATACAGCGTCTGGAGACGGAAAACGACGCGCTGCGCAAACGGGTCGAAGCGGAACAGATGACCAATGCGGGTTTGCGTGATCGCATCGACGGCTTGCACGAGGAAATGCGCAAAAGCACCGAGCACTATGCGCAACAGATCAAGGATGCGCTCGCCGAGGCCGAACGGCGCGTCAAGCCCATGCTGGTCGAACTGGACTCGTTGCGCACGATGTCGTCGACCTGGCAGTCGGCCCAGCGTGATGCCAGCAAGAAGGAATTCGATTTCATCCAGCAATTGGCGACGGCGAAGGCCCGCGCCGACCGGCTCGACGCCGTACTGCGCGAGCGGTCCGACGAGGTGGATGAGCTCACCCTGCAGGTCACTGCGTTGCGCGGCCAGAAAGGACTCGATGCTTCCGTCGCGGCCGTGCTCTGTTCACTCGCCGCCGCCGGCCGGCTAGGCGAAACCGAGTTGGCGAGTCTCGGCACCTCGGTCGATGGGCACGTCGCGTTGCCGGCGCGTTGTCCAAACTGTCACGAAGGGGAACCGGAGTTGTCCGAAGTGGACGATGGTTTCGAATTCACTTGCCCGGAGTGCGAGCACACGTCGGGAACGGGGGAGTCGAAGTTTGCGGCGTACGCGCGCTTCATGGCAGGCAAGCATTCGCACGAACAGGCTTCCTGAGCGTCGACTGAATGAGGCGCCAGTTCAGCCCGGCCTGGATACGTGAGCTTTTACGGGAGACGCACATGCGTCCCGAGAGAGCCGGATCGCCCGCCGACGCGGCGTTTCACGTCTTGTCGCTTTCCGCTGAAGCGTGTTGCGTCGCCTCGCGTTCCGTCCACGTTTTCCATGCACGATGCAACCGCCCCGCGGAGATCGGCTGCAGGAAACCGAGCCACTGCCCTACCTGATCCGTATCGACGCCTCGCTCGAACAAGTCCGCTGCGAAGGTGTTGCGCAAGGTCTGCGGACTCGCGCGCTCGGCGCGAGTTTCGGCCACGCCCGCTGCTTCCATCAATCCGTCGATGGCGCGTAACACCGTGGCCTTGTGCATGGGGCGTCCCGAGGGCGAGCCCGGAAACACCAGCTGTCCCGGCAGTCCGGCGAGCCGGCGCGCTTCGAGCCATGCGCCGAGCACGTCGACGGCGAATGGCGTCAGGCGCGTGACGCGCGTAAACGCCGGGTTGGCGGCTTCGATCGTGACCCATTCCGCGCCGATCGCCACGCAGTCGAGCGTGAGCGCGATGGCGTCCCCCGTTTTCAATCCGCCTCCCAGAAAAATGGCGACGAGCGCCCGGTCGCGGCGTTCGCGCCATCGTTTCGCGGCAGAGGGTTCGACGAGCGGCGAGAACAACTGGCCGATGATCGCCGCGCGCTCATTGGGCGTAAGAAAGCCAGTCGGCTCGTTCTCGCGGGCGTTGCGCCACGCCGCTTCGCCGTCCTGGGCGATGAAGCGCGCCGGGTTCGTGGAGGCAAGTTCGATTTCGCGCACGTGATCGAGCACGCGTTCGATGAGCCGCAGGTAGCGCAGCCGCTGCGGCTTCTTCACGTCGAGGCTTGCGACGAACTCGGCGATCGTGCCGGTATCCACGGTCATGATCGTTTTGCGCTTGAGCGCGAGCCATTCGAGAAAGCGTCCCCATTGCACGCGATAGACTTCGGCGGAGGACCGGCGCAGATCCTGTGAGGCAAGCCAGGCGTCGAACGCGGCGGCGGGGTCACGCTGCCAGTCTTGGCGTTGCTGGTCGAAGAGGTCACGTGAGGAAGCGGAGGACGCCATCTCTATCATTCCGTTAGTTGCGTTACGTGACCATTATAGCGATCGCAGGATCATCGCGCTGTAATTGCGCCGCCCGACGCTTCAGCGGCATGCGCTCAACCACCCCAGGCCCTCGCGCGCCACACAGCGTCCTTGCGTCTTGTGTGTCGGCGCGATTCCTCCGCGCAGTGCGCGGCACGTTCATAGGCCGAGACCGCGAATGCGAATACGGCCGGCAGCGCGTTGGATTGCCCGAAGTCGACGGTCTCGTCGGTTTCCGGCCAGGCAAGGTCGCCCGGCCGTTGAAAGAGGCCAAGCATGAGGGCGTCGTGGCGGCTGGCGAAGCCGAGATCCGCTAGCGCTTCTGCCTCGATGGCATGCAGCAGGCGCCAGGTGAGCGGCACCTGGCGCGCGATATAGCGCTGCGCGATGTTGCGGACGATGAGTTCGAGGTCGCGTGCGGCGGCCTGAAAGCGCAAGGCCGCCAGATCGTGCTCGCGCGGCAGTTCGGGTGGGAGGGACATGACGGCTCCAGTCGGACTTTCACTGTATAAATATACAGTAGTCGGGCCGATCGCGCAGCCTCGTCCGTTCGGCCAGAGCTGGCGGTGAGGCGGGCGGTCAGCCGTGAATCACCACCAGCAGCGCGCGCGCCTCGCCCTTGCCTGCGTTGCGGATCGCATGCGGCTGGTCGGCGATATAGCGCGCCGTGTCCGCGGCCTTCAGGCGCTGTGTGGCGCCTGCCGCTTCGACCTCGATGCTCCCCTGCAGCACCGTGAGATGCTCGCGCGTGCCCGGTTCGTGTGCGGCCGAAACCAGCGCCCCGCCGGGTTTGAGCGTCAGCTCATACCATTCGAAGTTGCCGGCTAGCTCGATCGGCCCCCATACGCGCAACTGGTAACCGGCGTCGTGACCGTGCAGCGTCGGGATGTCGTGCGGCCCAGCGACCGCGATTGCCTCGGGCGCCTTCGGGGCGGCAAACAGAGAATCGAGCTTGACGCCCAGCGCATTCGTGAGCCGCCAGGCCACAGCAATGGTCGGGTTCGCCTTGTCGCGCTCGATTTCCGATAGCATGGATTTTGAGACGCCCGCCGCGCGCGAGAGGTCGTCGAGCGTCATCTTGCGCTCGGCGCGCAGTCGCTGGATCTGCTCGCCCACGCGCGGCGGCGCGGTGGCGGGTACGGCCGATGCAGGCAGTGCGCCAGCGGCAGCCGATGCGGGCGCGTCAGGAAGGGCGTTCGCCGGGGTGGCGCGTGGTTTGCGGGTGCTTGCCATTCACGGCCTCATCGATTAGAGTGCGTTCGACATATCGAACCTGGGTTCGAAATAACGGAAATTTTCGCCAACAGCTGACGGCGACTATAGCAAACCGCGGCAAAACCGCTGCAGTCTGCGGCAGTCCGCAGCTATGTGAGGAGCACGATTCATGCGTACCCCGTATCTCGACCACCTACGCGCGACGCTCGACCAGATCCGCGCAGATGGCTTCTACAAGAACGAGCGCGTGATCGCCACGCCGCAGTCGGCCGACATCCGGCTCGCGGACGGCAGCGACGTGCTCAACTTCTGCGCGAACAACTACCTCGGCCTCGCCAACGACGCGCGCCTCATCGCCGCCGCGAAAGACGGTCTCGAGCGCGACGGTTTCGGCATGGCGTCGGTGCGTTTCATCTGCGGCACGCAAACCGTGCACAAGCAACTCGAAAGCGCGCTTGCCACGTTCCTGCAAACCGAAGACTGCATCCTCTATTCCAGCTGTTTCGACGCAAACGGCGGCCTTTTCGAAACGCTGCTCGGCGAAGACGACGCCATCATCAGCGACGAACTCAACCACGCGAGCATCATCGACGGCGTGCGCCTTTCGAAAGCGCGCCGCTATCGCTACAAGAACAACGATCTTTCGGATCTCGAAGCAAAGCTGAAAGAAGCCGACGAAGCCGGCGCACGCTACAAGCTCATCGCCACCGACGGCGTGTTCTCGATGGACGGCATCATTGCCGATCTCAAGGGCATCTGCGATCTCGCGGACCGCTATGACGCACTCGTGATGGTCGACGACTCGCATGCGGTGGGCTTCATCGGCGAGCATGGGCGCGGAACGCCCGAGCACTGCGGCGTCCTTCAGCGCGTGGACATCATCACCGGCACGCTAGGCAAAGCGCTGGGCGGCGCATCGGGCGGCTATGTCGCGGCGAAGCAGGAAGTGATCGATCTGCTGCGCCAGCGCTCACGTCCGTATCTTTTCTCGAACACGCTTACGCCGAGCATTGCGGCCGCTTCGCTTGCTGTGCTCGAACTGATTGCGAGCGACGAGGGCGCGCAACTGCGCCGCCGCGTGCGCGAGAATGGCGCTCAGTTTCGCCGCGATATGAGCGCGCTCGGCTTCGCGCTCGTGCCCGGCGAGCACCCGATCATTCCCGTGATGCTGGGCGACGCCCAGGTCGCCACGAAAATGGCCGACGCGCTCCTGCACGAGGGCGTCTACGTCATCGGTTTTTCGTATCCCGTCGTGCCAAAGGGCCGCGCGCGCATTCGCACGCAGATGAGCGCTGCGCACACGCCCGAGCAGATCGGGCGCGCCGTAGAGGCGTTTGCGCGCACAGGCAAGCAGCTCGGCGTGATTTAAAAAGGATTGCGAATCAAATGAAAGCACTTGCCAAACTCGAACGCGCGCCTGGCCTCACGCTCACGCGCGTGAAGAAGCCCGAAGTCGGGCATAACGACGTGATGATCAAGATCCGCAAAACGGCGATCTGCGGCACGGACATCCACATATGGAAATGGGACGACTGGGCGCAGAAAACCATTCCGGTGCCGATGCACGTGGGCCACGAATACGTGGGTGAGATCGTCGAGATGGGCCAGGAGGTGCGCGGCTTCCAGATTGGCGACCGCGTGTCGGGCGAAGGGCACATCACCTGCGGCTTTTGCCGCAACTGCCGCGCGGGGCGGCGCCACCTGTGCCGCAACACGACGGGCGTGGGCGTGAACCGCGAAGGTGCGTTCGCCGAATATCTCGTGATTCCGGCCTTCAACGCGTTCAAGATTCCGCCCGAGATTTCCGACGATCTCGCGGCGATCTTCGATCCGTTCGGCAATGCCACGCACACGGCGCTTTCGTTCAACCTCGTGGGCGAGGACGTGTTGATTACCGGCGCGGGGCCGATCGGCATCATGGCCGTGGCGATCGCGAAGCACGTGGGCGCGCGCAATGTCGTCATTACGGACGTCAACGACTACCGGCTCGAACTCGCACGCAAGATGGGCGCGACGCGCGCGGTGAACGTTTCGCGCGAATCGCTGCGCGATGTGATGAACGACCTGCACATGACCGAAGGCTTCGACGTGGGTCTCGAGATGTCGGGTGTGCCGAGTGCGTTCACGGCGCTGCTCGAGTCGATGAACCACGGCGGCAAGGTCGCGCTGCTCGGCATTCCGCCCGCGCAAACCGCCATCGACTGGAACCAGGTGATCTTCAAGGGGCTGGAAATCAAGGGCATTTACGGCCGCGAGATGTTCGAGACCTGGTACAAGATGGTCGCGATGCTGCAGAGCGGGCTCGATCTTTCGCCCCTCATCACGCACCGCTTTAACGTGGACGACTACGAGAAGGGTTTCGCGGCCATGCTCTCGGGTGAGAGCGGCAAGGTGATTCTCGATTGGACCGCGGCCTGAATGCGGAGCGGTTTTACCGCGCTTGTTCCGGCACCGGCTGCGCGAATTCCGCCTCGATGCGCACGCCGATCTCGTTGCCCACGGCGGGATACCAACTCGTCAACCCGAACGCTGAGCGGTTGAAATGGCCCATGGCGGCGAAGCCTACCGTGGGCTGCTTCGTGAGCGGATTCGGCGCGTAGCCGTTCAAGGTGACGTCGAGCGTAACCGGCTGGGTCACGCCGCGTATCGTGAGATTACCGGTGAGCGTGCCGCGCCCCTCGCCCGTGCGCGTGAAGTGCGTGCTCGTGAAATGAATCTCCGGATAACGCTGCACGTCGAGCATCTGCGGGCCTTTCACCATGGCGTCGAGCGCGCTGACGTTGGTGTCGAGGCTCGTGGCGTCGATCACCGCGTCGAGCGTGGCGGTTTCGAGGCCGCCCGCAGTCCAGTCGAGCGTTGCCTGCGCGCGGTCGAAGCGCATGACGAAACGCGAGTAGTGGAAGTGATCGACGTCGAATACGACGCTCCAGTGATGCGCGTCCATCGCGTAGCGCCCCGCCGGCACGTCGGCTTCCGTGCGGCTCACGCTGTGCGTGACCACGCGCAGCGGCGTGCACGCGGCGAGGCTCGCTGCACACAGCGCCATGCAGAAGGCACGGCGCGAGCCGCGAACGAGGCGCGCAAGCGACACAGGCGGCCGGTCTTTCATCTCTGCTCCCTTTAACTCGTCAATACCCGTAAGTACGTTTGGCGGCATGCGTTTCTTCCACCCGGTCCGCAAGCATAACGCGCCGGGGACGGATCGCAACTGCCCGTTCAGGACTGCCCGTCCGGGACTGCCCGTCCGGGACTGCCCGTCCGGGTCACGCGCACATTGCGCGCCGCGCGAAACTCGGGTTTCATACGCCATTGGAGCCCGAAGCGCGGAGAATCGATCCATGCCAGCCACGAACCACGCCGTGTGTTTTCACGCCACGCTCGTGCGCGACGTCGACGCAATGACGGCCGCGACCGTGCGCTCGTTCGGGCGTCACACGCACGACCAGTACGGCATTGGCGTAATCGATCGCGGCGGCCATGTCTCGCTGAGCGACGCGGGCCAGGTCGAGGCCGTGCCGGGCGACCTCATCCTCGTCAATCCGGGCGAGGTGCACGACGGCCGTCCGCTCGATGCCGCCGGGCGCACATGGCGCATGCTGTATTTCGAGCCGCGCTGGGTCGACGCGCTGCAAGCCGACATCACGCAGGGTGACGACGCCGCTTTCGCGCTTCACGCGCCGGTCATCAGCGAGCCGCGTTTGCGCGCGCTGTTCGATGCGGCCTTCGCCCACGTAACCGACGAAAACGGTGACCTCTCCCACATGGCCTTCGACGCCGCCGCGCTCGAAGTCATGAGGCGGCTCGTCGAGGCGCTCGGCCACCGGCGCGCGCTCGCGCAGTGCTCACCGGCGTCGCTTGCGCGAGTGCGCGACATGATCGACACCGATCCGGCCCAGCCGTTCTCACTCGCGCAACTCGCGCAGTCGGCGGGGTTGAGCCGCTTCCAGCTCCATCGCGGCTTCCTGCGTGCGTTCGGCGTCGCGCCGCACGGCTATATCCTGCATCGCCGCGTGGCGCTCGCGCGGCGTCTGCTCAAGGCGGGCACTGCCCCGGCGCAGACCGCGCTGGCCGCCGGTTTCTGCGACCAGAGCCACCTGAACCGCGCCTTCGCGCGGCAGTTCGGTGTTTCGCCGGGGCGTTACCGGCTCGCGCGCGCAGCATGAGTTCCATGCGCCTCAAGCGCTGACGCACAACGATCCAAGACGGCGCGCCGTGGTGAGCCTATACAGGCGTATCACCACGAGGAGCGCTCCATGTCGATACGATTGCCGTCGCGCGAAAGCGCGCGACGCTTCACCCTCTCTCCCCGATCCGTCGCCCATTGGCAATTGACGGCGGCCATGCTTACCGTGGGCAGCACGGTCATTGCGAGCAAGGCCATCGGCGCCGGGCTCGATCCGCTGACTGGCACCGCGCTGCGCTTCGCCTTTGCGTTGCCGGTGTTTCTGCTGCTCATGCGTTTCACCGGCACGGCGTTTCCGCGTGCCGGCCTGCGCGACGCGCTCTTGCTCGTCGCACAGGCCGCCATCGGCAGCGTCGGTTATACGGTCTTGCTGATCGCTGGCACGCAGCGGACCTCCGCGAGCGACGCCGGCATCATCCTCGGCACGCTTCCCGCCGTCTGCGCGTTGACGGCGGCGCTGGTGCTGGGCGAGCGGCTGCGCGCGAGCACGCTCGTTTCGGTGACGATCGCGAGCCTCGGCGTGGCGATGGTCACGCTCGCACCAGGCGAACACCGCGATGGCGCGCGCTCGCTCACGGGCGACGCGATGATACTCGGCGCAGTCGTGTGCGAAAGCCTGTTCGTCTTGCTAAACAAACGGCTTTCTCGCCCGTGGCCGCCACTCGCGCAGGCTAGCGCGATGACGGGAATCGGCTTCGTCGTATCGGGCTTGTGTGCGCTACCCGGCTGGCTTGGCGCAGCCCACACGGTGCCGTTGCATGCCGTGCTCGGTGTGGCTTATTACGCGCTCGTGCCGACAGTCGGCGGATTCTGGCTCTGGTACGCGGGCGCGGCGCGTGTGCCTGGCGGCGAGGCGGCGGTCTTTACAGCCGTGGCGCCGGTGTCGAGCGTGGCGCTTGCCACGGTGCTGCTCGGCGAGCCGCTGACCCCCACGCGCGTGCTCGGCCTCACACTGGTCGTGGCCGCCGTGTTCGCGGTTTCGGGGCGCGCGTTTTGGAATCGTATAAGCGCGCTGCGCGGCACGCGCAACAGCAAGGTGTCTTGACTTGGGAGAATGATCGTTCTACATTGCAGGCTGGGAGAACGATCATTCTCCCGCTGATCGGCGCAATCCCCCGGCAATCCCGCCGCAATTGCGCTGAACGAGACTAGCCATGAGCCCGCCCGCTGTAACGATCCCCGAAGCGAACACACAAGCGCCGCAGGTCGACGCGCGCGCGCGCCTGCTCGACGCCGCCGAGGCGCTGATCTACGCGGGCGGCATTCACGCAACGGGCGTCGATGCGATCGTTCGCGCGGCGGGTGCGGCGCGCAAGAGCTTCTACACGTATTTCGAATCGAAGGACGCGCTGGTCGCGGCTGCGCTTTCACGGCGCGACGAGCGCTGGATGCGCTGGTTCATCGCCGGCACGCTCGCGCGCGGACGCACGCCGCAGGCACGCCTCATCGGCATGTTTGACGTATTGCGCGAGTGGTTCACGTCCGAAGGCTTTCACGGTTGCGCGTTTCTCAACGCGGCTGGCGAAGTCGCGTCGCCTGATGACCCCGTGCGCGTGGTCGCTCGCGAACACAAGGCGCGCCTGCTCGACTTCGTGCGCGAACAAAGCGATGCGTGGGCCGCGAGCGTCGGCGTGGATCGCCGTGCCGCCGCACGTCTCGCGCGCCAATGGCTGATTTTGATCGACGGCGCGATCGGCGTGGCGCTCGTGAGCGGCGACGCCGATGCGGCGCTCGACGCGCGCGCGGCAGGCCGATCGTTGATCGAGGGACTCGCGCCAAAACGCGTTGCCGGTTCCCGAAGCCAATCCCAAAGCCGGTCCCCATTACGCGCGCCGTCCCGGCGCGCTGCCCAACGCAAGGAGCAAGACCATGAGTGATTCGCCCGAAGTGCGTCCGCCGCTGCCGCCGTTCACGCGCGAGAGCGCCATGCAGAAAGTGCGCGCCGCGGAAGACGGCTGGAACACGCGCGATCCGCAACGCGTTTCGCTTGCGTACACACCCCAAAGCGTGTGGCGCAATCGCGCCGAGTTCGTCACGGGCCGCGCGGCGATCGTCGAATTTCTCACGCGCAAGTGGGCGCGCGAACTCGACTATCGCCTGATCAAGGAGCTATGGGCGTACACGGACAATCGCATCGCGGTGCGTTTTGCCTATGAGTGGCGCGACGATTCGGGCAGCTGGTTCCGCTCGTACGGCAACGAAAACTGGGAATTCGACGCGAACGGTCTGATGGCGCACCGTCACGCATCGATCAACGACCTGCCGATCCACGAGGCGGATCGTCTCTACCACTGGCCGCTCGGGCGCCGTCCCGATGATCATCCGGGCCTCTCGGATCTCGGCCTCTGACGCTTTGCTTTCATCGGGACGACTCGCGCCGCTGGCACCATGCCAGCGGCGAACGCGTCGCCCGATCCGAGCCTGGGCTCCATTGCGCACGTATCGGGTTGCGGTACAGTTCGTCATTCACCGCGAACCAGCATTCAGAAAACAGACGACCCCGTAGCGGATCGGCGCAATAAAGGACGGAGAGCCCATGCGGTTTTGGCAGAAGCAAGGTGGCGCAGCAACAATCACGAGAACGAACGCGACAACGAAAGCGACAACGAAAGCGAAGAAAACGAAACGCAGCGCGGCGGTTGCCCTGCTGCTCTTGCCCTTGCTGCTGTTCGGCACGGCGCAGTCGGCGCACGCGGCAAACTGGTGTAGTTCAGGCCTGTGGGTAGACGCAATGGTGGGCTCGTACCACATCCATCCCGACAAGGACTTCGAACAGTTCAACCCGGGCCTCGGCATTGAATGCTGGCCAGGCGACACGTGGGCGCTCACGGCAGGCGGCTTTCGCAATTCGCTGCGCCGGCCCTCGTATTATGGCGGCGCGGTGTGGGCCCCCGAGTTCCTGCATTGGGGCTTCGTGCGGCTCGCGGCGATGGGCGGCATCATCTCCGGCTACAACTATGGCAACTGGGGCCTCGGCCACGACCATACGATCGGGCCCGTGGTCGCGCCTATCGTGATGGTTGCTTACAAGCGCGTGGGCGTGAACTTCATCGTCATTCCGCCGATACCTTCTGACGATCTTCCATTCACCATCGGGTTTCAGTTGCGTTTCAAATTCTAGGCTTCGACGTCCTCCCGCAAACGCTCACCTTTGCTGATAACCTGACGCCTCTGTCATATTGGCGTCAGGCGCGCGCCACGGCCTGACTCTAAGATACGAGCCTTCGCTTTACAGGGCGCAAGTCATGGAACGCGCTATCCAGGTCAAAGGAAAAGAATGAAGAAGTTCACACGCATGCTGATCGCCGCCGGCGCATTGGTCCTGAGCGCTGGCGCCATGGCGTCCGACGCACCCGAACCCACCTGGTTGCCCGCAACGGCGGCCGTGAGTTTGCAGAATGCAAGTGCGATCGTCGAAGGTGCGAATGGGTCAAACGTGAAGTCGACGCTTTATGTCTTTATGGACCCTAACTGTATTTACTGTCACCTGGTGTGGAAAGCGCTGCAACCGTATGAAGCGGTGGGCCTGCAGGTGCATTGGATTCCTATGGGCTTTCTGAAGCCCGATTCGGCGGGCAAGGCGGCCGCGCTGCTGGAAGCGAAAGACGGCGCCGCGCTTCTCAAGGAGTTGGAAACGCACTACTCGGAGAAGGACGAATCGGGCGGCATCGCACCGCTCGCGCACATTCCCGCCGCCGACAAGAACAAGCTCGACAACAACATCAAGCTCTTTCAGGACCTCGGTTTCGACGGTACGCCTACGCTCATTTATCAAGGTTCGGGCGGCCGCTGGGCCAACGTCAGCGGCTTGCCGAAGTTGGGCGACTTGCCGGGCATGCTGAATCTGCCGGCGCAACCGATCACCGATGCCGAACTGCAGAAGTATCGTTGAGCGCATGCGGCGGTGAGTCACTCACCGCATCGTGAGTTCACCGATACAACGATAGGTGAGGAGTTCCAGGAGTCGAACCTGATGCGCTCTTCCCGAAAATCCTCACCTTTGCTCTCACGGCCCAGGTTTCAGAACTTGTAGTCGGGATTCTTCGGATCGAATGCTTCGTCCGCCACCACGCGCACGGCGTCTATCGTTTTCACCTCGACTGGCGGCTTGTATGACGCGCCTGCTTCCACGTACTTCTTCGCGTCGGTCATGAACTGGCTCACGATGAACTCGGCGCCAAGATCCTTAGTCATTGTGAATGACTGCGAGCGCGCGGAAGGGAATCGACGCAGTTGGCGAATTGATTCGGATTGGAAATTAATATACGTGCGCCGTTTGAGCATATGCGGAAGAGCAGGCTCGCTGCGGTATGCGCCGCGCGGTTTTTCGTCGCACCGTCTCGCACTTCGGCGGCAAGGTTCAGCCCTATGCGGCGCGCGTTACGTAATGCAAAAGGTGAGCGTTTCCGGGAGCAAGAACGTAACGCGAGCCGCTGCTGCGCTGCGGCAGCGTCGTCGCGAGCGGGTTGTGATTCGCGGTATAGTCATTCGCGACAATAGCTTTCGTTGTACGTCCTACGCTTCACCGCCGCCGCGCGCAAGCGGTCTGCAACGGAGTTTTCCATGGGTATCCTGGCCAGGCTTTGGCCCCGCGCCCGCGCGAAGCAGGCGCCCGAATCGCCGCAAATCCAGACGCTGATCGAGCGTCTGCTCGTGCTCAGCCCTACGCTCAAACTCGTGCCCGAGTGGCGCGAGCGGCTTGCGCCCGCGCTCGCGCAGTCAATCGCGTATGTGCGCGACGTGGTGGACCGGATGCCGCCCGCGCGCGAAGCGAGCGCCGCCGCCTGGTCGAGCGATCCCTATATCCACGCGTTTTTCGCCGCGCCCGACGAGGTCGGCCATATGCTAAGCCGCTCGCCCGAACTGCATGCATGGTTCGAGAGTCATGCGCTTGCGCGCGAGACTTACGCGGTGCTCGGCATGGCCCTGAACGAGCGTCGCGCCTTCGGTGTCGAGCTGCATGGCGACGAGGTGCATGCCGATGTCATGCAGACTACGCTGAGTTTCGACGACCATCAGGTGCGCGTGTGCGGCGAAACCGAAAGCGAACTACGCGAGCAGATCGTGGAGCGCGTTGTCGAGCAGATTGCACTCGAAGGCCTCGAGCAGATCAGCGCCGACGAGTCGCGCCGCGATGTGCTCGAACAGGAGCGCGCGCTCCTTAGAACACGCCTGCAACTGCTCACGCGTCACGGCGCGGGGACGCAGCGCATGCTGGGTGAGCATGCCGCGCAAAACGTCGCCGAAGTGGCGAAGGTCGAGGCGCAGATTGCGCAGAACGAGCGCGAGATCGCCGCGCTCGGCCTCAAGAGTGAAGCGCTCGAACACCAGCTCACGGTGATCTGCAGGGTGCTCGCGAATCCCGCGCAATACACGAACGTCGAAATGCGTGAGATCTGCCTGAGTCCGATGAACGTCCTGCTATCGAACGGCGGTCCGGGCAACAGCGCCTCGATCACGTTTCCACTCGCGCGCCTTCCGGCGAGTCCGCAGGGTCTGCGCGCCTTCTCGCTGGTGCGCTTCGCGCGCGCTGACCTTCAACCGTTGCCGCGCGTGCTCGTCGAAGACAGCCGCTTCATGATCTGAGCGCGGCGGCGCGGTCATAGGTGAGAAGATTCGGGAGCAGCATGCGTGGTATCGCAACGGTTCGTTGACAACGCATGCCGCAATCACCGTCGCCGCTAGTTGGCCGCGGAAGTTTCGTGGTCCCGATGTACAGGAGAACCTGGTTCCAGCGCGCAAGATTTTCCTGGTAGTCCCAGGTTAAAGGGTGCGAATATTGCCGAGTACCAGGTGTTAGCAATCGAAACCTTGCGCGAGCGAGCGCGAGATGCCAAGAGGTGAGCGTTTTCGGGACCCGCGTACAACGGTGCGAAATTGCACTTCAAATCGCTAACCGCTTATGCAAAAAGCCCCTTGAAAAGGGGCTTTTTTGTCGTTGGGCGCGACGTCGGCGGACGCACTTCGGCGCGAAAGGTGAGCGTTTTCAGGAGTCGCGGGTCAGGCGCAGTGCGCCGGCCAGGCGAGCACGCCGTTCGCGTCGATGGTGAAGCGCAGGTCGCCGGATTGCGATGCCGGCGCGTCTTCGGCGGCGATATCGAAGGTAACGCCTGCGATCTCGACTGCAACGTAGCGGTCGCCGTGACGCAGCGACGTGCCCGCAATGCGCCCTTGCCACGCGCCCTCTTGCGTCGCGACGAGCGCGCGCGGCGAGACGCGCCACATCACGCGCGAGCCTACCGCAAGCGATGTGTCGGCGCACGGCAGGCGCAGTCCCGTCGGCGTTTCGATCGCGCCGCCAGCTCGCACGATCCCTTCGCCGACGTTGTGCAGGCCGAGCAATTCGGCCACACGCAGCGTGGCGGGCCGCTGGAAAACGTCGGCCACGGCGCCTGCCTGCAGCACGCGTCCCTGTTCGATCACGAGCACTTCGTCGGCGAGCAGGGCGGCTTCGTCGGGGTCGTGCGTGACGATCACCGTCACCGCGCCCACTTCGCGTTGCAGCGCCCGCAACGATTGCTGCAGGCGGCGGCGGCGCGGCGTGTCGAGTGCGGCGAACGGCTCGTCGAACAGCAGCAGTTGCGTGTGCCGTGTGAGCGCACGTGCAAGCGCCACACGCTGACGCTGGCCGAACGAGAGCTGGTGCGGCAGGCGCTGCGTGAGCGCGTCGAGGCCGAGGTGCGCGAGCCAGTAACGTGCGCTGGCGGCGTCGGCATCGACGGGAAACGCAAGCTGCTGCGCCACCGTCATGTGCGGAAAGAGCCCGTAGTCCTGCGGCATGTAGCCGATCTGGCGGCGCTCTGGCGGCAGCACGCCGAGGTCGGTCGCGCCGAGCGTGACGAAGCCCGCGTCGTTGCGTTCGAGCCCGGCGACGATGCGCAGCGCGAGCGACTTGCCCGAACCCGAAGGGCCGATGATCGCGAGCCGGCGCGTTTGCGGCTGCCACGAAACGTCGAGCGTGAACGAGCCGAGATGGCGGCGCGCCGCGAAGGCGAGACGCAGGCCGGCGTGATCCGACGCGGTGGCGGCGGGCGTGATACTGGTGAGTTCGTCGCCGTTGTCGAGGTTCACCGCCAGCGTCGAGCGCGCGCCTCGACTATAGACGGAGAGCACCGCGCAGATGATCGCAATGCCGAGCGTGGGCAGCAGGAGCGGCATCATCGCTGGCAGGCCCTGGCCGCCGAACACGACGTAGGTATAGACAGGCAGCGAATACGGGTGATACGCCACCATCACGGTCGCACCGAACTCGCCGAACGCGCGCAGCCAGGCGAGCGCGAGCCCCGCGCGGATGGCGGGCCACGCGATGGGCAGCGTGACGCGAAAGAAACGGCTGGCAGCATGATGGCCGAGCGTGGCGGCGACGTCGTCGAATACGGGATCGACGGCGGTGAACGCCGAGCGCGCCGCGACGATCAGGAACGGCGCGGCCACGAAGGTTTCGGCGAGCACGATGCCCGTGAAGGAGTCGGTGAGCGAGCCGCCGAACAGCTGGCCGATACCGCTATATGGCCCGATGAGAAACAGCAGCAGCACGCCGCTCGTGAGCGGCGGCAGCGCCAGCGGCAACTGCACGACGAAGCCGACGAGCGCGATGCCGCGCGCGCGCGAACGCGCGAGCCAGTAGCCGAGCGGCACGCCGCCCAGCAGGATAACGAACGTGGCCACGCTCGCGCTCGCCACCGAAACGCCGACTGCCGACCAGGTGGCGTGCCAGTCGACGCCTGCCCAGTCCGCCTGGCCGATCTGCGGAATGCTCGCGACGAACGGCGCGCACAGGTAGACCGCGAGCAGTGCGCCGAGCCACCAGAGCGGCTGCGAGCGCTTCACAGTAACCTGCGCGGCTTGTGTCATTGCTGTGCGGCGTCGATCACGGCCTGGACCGACGGCGGGATCGCCTGGGTCTGACCGTTGACGGCGGGCTTCGTCACGTCCACGCCGTGCTCAGCGAGCAGCTTGCGGCCTTCGGCCGAAAGCAGGAAGTTCACGAAGCGCGCAGCGCCGGCGCTGTTGGGTGCGTCGTTCAGGATCGTGAGCGTGTAGTTCGCCTTGATCTTCAGTTCGGGCGCGGGGTGGATCGCCGGAATCTTCAGGTCAGAGGTTTCGGTCGAGTAGAAGAAGCCCGCGTCCAGCTGACCAGACTGCAGACGGCCAACGAGCGTTTCTTCCGGCAGCACCTGCTCGGGATTATCCGGCGCGCCGAGCGTCTTCTCGACGAGATCAGGCTGGTTGTACGCCTGCGCGGCCTTCGTCATGAGTTCCACGGTGAAGGCGCCCTTCGGGTCGAGCTTCGGGTCGGTGCGGCCAAGGCGGATGCCCGGTTCCTGCAGCACCTGATTCCACTTCGTCGTCTTGAAGTCGTTGGCGAAACGGCTCTTCGGGTTGTAGCCGATCAAGAGCGGCGATTCGGCGAAATTCACGTACCACGTCACGTGATTGCCATTGGCCTCGCCCATGAGGCTCGTGTTGACCTTCGGGCTCGCGCTGATGAACACATCGCCGCGGCGCAGCTTGCCCTTTATTTCATTGGCGATCTTGTTCGAGCCTGCCGCGTAGCCCTTGAAATGCAGGCCCGTTTCCTTTTCGAACGCGGGGCCCACGCTCTTTTCCATGAGGTTCACGAGCGAGCCTGCATAGAGCACGTTGACATCGGATTCGTCGGCGAATGCGTTGGCGCTTGCGCCCATCGCACCCATCACACCGCTCATCACGACGACTGAGGCCACCAGCTTGCGGATAAACATGTTCGACACCCCGTCCGTTATAAAGGCCAATATATTACGATGGACTGCTGTATTCATGTGCTTATCCAAATGGCTATTTCGCCGATCAATGCCTGTGCGCGTCACACTGACACGGCTACACTGAGGGTCCAGCTCTTTTCCCGGCTCATTGTCCTAATTAACTGTGGAGGCCCTCATGCGTACCAGCGCCCGTAATCATTTCTCCGGCCAGATTAGCGCGGTCAAGGCCGGCGCCGTCAACGACGAAGTCACGTTGCGCGCCGATGGCGGGCTCGAGATCGTCGCGATCATCACGCATGGCAGTGCCGCTTCGCTGGGTCTCGCCGCTGGCAAGCCGGCCTTCGCGCTCGTGAAGGCATCGTCGGTGATCCTCATGGTCGACGGCGACGCGAGCAAGGTGTCCACGCGCAATGTCGTGGCCGGTACGGTTTCGTCGGTCACGAAGGGGGCGGTGAATGCGGAAGTCGTGCTCGCGGCCCCGGGCGGCGCGCAAATCGCGGCCATTGTGACGAACGACAGCGTCGATCGTCTCGGCCTCGCGGCGGGCAAGCAGGCTGCGGCGCTCTTCAAGGCATCGAGCGTGATCGTCGGCGTCGACGCTTGATGCGCGGCTGCGATCGCACGTGAGCGTGATGAACAACGAATCCGCTGCGCTGCCGCCGTCGCGCGATTTCGATGCACTGGCCGCCGCGCGCTGCGACGCCCTGACGGGTGCGCCAGCGGCGCCGCGCACGCCGGATGCCTGGCTCTTCTCACGGCTCGTCGCGGCGCGCGAGGTGCGCGGCGAATTGCCGTTGCTTGGGCTATCGCGTGCGCAGATCGAGGCGCTTGGTGCACGGCACTTCGTGTGCCCGGTGACGAATGACGCGCTGCACGCGCACGTGGTAACGGATGCGTCGCATGCTGCGTTCGCCGCGGCAATGCATGCCCTTCTCGTTGTGCTTGCTGCGCCGCAAGCCAACCCCGACGACGTGCGTTGCCTCGCCGCAATCATTGCCCAAGCGTGTCTGCGACCCGATCATCTGTGGCGCGATCTCGGCCTGCGTGGCCGCGATGACGTGACGCGCATGCTGGAGCGTTTTTTTCCCGAGGTCGTGGCGCGCAATGTGGAAGGCTTGCGCTGGAAGAAACTGCTGGCGCGCGAACTTGCGCTGGCATCGGGCGCCACGCCAGGCCCTGCGCCCGGCTGTCCCGGCTGCGAGGATTTCGGCTTCTGCTTTCCCGCCGGGCGTTAGCTGTCCAGGGGGCACGGCGCGCGGCACGCATCGTGTATGCTTGCGCGCATGACCAAGTCCCCCAACGATCAACCGCGCACAGACGCCCCCGCGCCCGAACAGGCGCAGAAACCGGCTCTACCCGAGGTGCGTTTTCGCATGCGCATCATTCAGGGCGACACGATCGCGCTCGGGCCAGGCAAGGTGTCGCTGCTCGAAGCCGTTCGCGAGCATGGCTCGATCTCGGCTGCGGCGCGCAGCATGAACATGTCGTACCGGCGCGCATGGCTGTTGATGGACGAACTCAACCGCGCGCTGGAGTCGCCGGCCACGGTTTCGGAACATGGCGGGCAGAGCGGCGGCGGTAGCATGCTCACGCCAGTGGGCGAAGAGATCGTTCGCCTGTATCGCAGCATCGAGGCGCGCGCCGCAGCGGTCTGCGATACCGAGATCGAGGCGCTCGTCAAACTCGTGAAAACCTGACGTGATGTGATGCGGCGGCACACTGCCGCCAATGTCAGCCGCTTAGCCGTGGCGCAAGCAGAAACGCGAGACGGGCACCGCGGCAAGCGTGGGTGTTGCGTTCGCATGCAGCCGCACCATCAACTCGACGAAGCTGGCAAGGCTCGCCGTGCGCAGCGGGTGCCACGCCACCTGGTGCCGTTCGCACACGCGCTTGAGCGTGCTCATTGAATCGTGGTCGATGCAGTCCACGGGAAACACCGCTAGATCCGCGTTTGCGAGCGCCGCAGCGAGCAGGCCCTTGCGATCTTCCACGCCGCCGTCGTGCACCGTCAGCTCGCCTCCCGCCGACTCCACCCAGCGCCTGAGCGCGTGATTCGAACCCGGCCTGCCACCCACGTATACGATGCGGCGGCCCTTGAGCGCATTCTCGGGAAGTGCGCGTTGGGCCTGTGGATCCTCGTGCGCTTGCGTTGTCTGCTCCATGGCGTGGACTTCGGCGCGCAAGGCGTCGATCAGCGCATGGGCTTCGTCGAGTTGCGCGCGCAGCGTGTGGAGCGCGGCGGCGTCGGCATTCGCGCGCTGCTCGGCGATTTCGCGGCGGCTCGTATGCAGCGCGACCCGCGCATCGCGTGCCGCGAGCGCTTCCTGCAGCGCTTCGAGCTGCGCCTGCTGAGGCGCTGTTTCGCGCTGCGCCGCCAACTGCGCGGTTTGCGCTTCGAGGGCGTTGCGCGCCGCGTCCCGTTCACCGCTCATCTCGTGCAGGCGCGCCTGCTGGCGCTCGATTTTGGCCTGTAGTTCGGCGTTCTCTGCTTCCAGTGCCACGAGGCGGCGCAAGTCGGCGCGATTGGCGGCGCCAACCAGGTGCGAGAGCATGTGCAGCTCGCCGAACGCGGCCTGGCGCACCTCCATCGTCGTGGCCGGATGCGTCATCAGCGCCCAGTAAGCCGGTGGGATGTCGCCGCTCGCGAGCGATTCATTCCAGAGCGCGAGCACGGCTTGCGCGTCGCGCGCACTGGCAAAACGGCGCACCGCACCTGCATAGCGCGTGTCGAGGGCCTTTTGCAGTGCCTTGCCGCCCGCGCCGCCTTCTATCGCCAGTTCGACCGCGGCATGGTGGATCTCGAGATCGCTCGCGCGCTGGGCGTCGAGCCTCGTGAATTTCGGGACGAGCTTGCGCAGCTCATGCGTGCTCAGGCAGGTGCCGATGATGGAGCAGTGCAGATGGGCGTCGAGTTCGGCGAGGCGCGTGCGCTGCCGCGCGCGGGCGAGTTCGGCTTGCGAAGGGCCGCAGCAGTCTGCATCCGCAAGGACGCGCAGCGGGGTCTCTTGGGCAGATGTGGTGCCCGGCGTGCGGGCAAGGCGGAACGGCGGTGCGTGCATGGTGACCTCTGATCCGGTGCGCAACGCGGGGCTGTGCATGGGCGCGTGCCCACGGCTGGCCGCGCGCCGACAGCGCAATATACCATGGAATATAACGATGATCAGGCGGCGGGTTCGCGCACGAGCGTCGTTGCGACGGCGCTGACTGCGACGGCTTTGGCGTTGGCGACAGCGCGGTCCGCGTTCGAGTTCGCATGCTGCGCAAGCACATGCTCGACGCCGAGCCCGACGAAAGCCGCATCGAGCCGCTCCAGATCGGCCACAGTGCGGCGCAGCGCTTCGGTATCGAGACAGAATGCGTCGCTGAAAAGCGCATCGCGCGTCTTGTCGAGGCGCCGCGCGTCGCGAATGGCGCGCTTGAGTTCGCGCGGGCGGGCGAAGCGGGCAAGATCGATGCGCCGCGAGAGCGCGACGAGCAGCGGTTGCAGCGACGCGCCGACTTGCGCCGCGTGCGCGCTGCCAACGCCGCTACCGCCAGCAACGCCGTCACCGCGCGCGAGCATGCGCTCGAAGCGCTCGATGCTGTTGCGCAACCGCCGGAACGCGTCGATCACGTCGCGGATCAATTCCGCGCGCTCGTGCCCCGACGCGGGACGCAGCGTGGTGATCGTGGCCGCGAAGCCGTCCGCGCCGGCTGGTGCGGGTGCGCCACGCGCCTGCGATATCGATGTCGCGCTTATGAGGCGCCGACTACTCGCCACTTGCTGCCTCCGTCTGCTGGATGTTCGTTCGATGTATTCTATAGGATATAACGATTCAGAGACGCAGCGCATGAATCACGCGCCTCATGTTCCTGTAGCGCCACGTCGCATGAACTAAAATTACCGCTTTGCGCCTGGTTGCGCACGCACCCACTTTTTGCTTTTTCCTGCTGTTCAATGACCACACCCTCTCCGGAGGCGGCGTCCGACGACCCGCCCAGTCTTTCGCGCAATCGCGGTTTCCGGCGCTTCTATGGCGCGCGCGTGCTGTCGTCGCTTGCGTTCCAGATGCTCGCCGTCGCCATGGGCTGGCACATCTACGCGCTCACGCATAGTGCGTTCGCGCTCGGTCTCGTCGGCCTCGCGCAGTTCCTGCCGATGTTCTGCCTCACGCTCGTCGTCGGCCACGTGGCGGACCGGTACGACCGCAGACGCATCGCATCGGTTTGCCAGTTCATTGAATGTGCCGCCGCGCTGACCTTCGCAGCCGGCACGATCGGCGGCTGGCTGAGCGCGCCGCTCATTTACGTGCTCGCCGCTTGCGTGGGCGCGTCGCGCGCGTTCGAGTCGCCCGCCATTTCGTCCTTGCTCCCGGGCGTCGTGCCGCGCTCACAACTCCCTAATGCGACTGCCTGGTCGACCTCGGCGAACCAGACCGCGAACATCGTCGGTCCGGCGCTGGGCGGTCTGCTGTACGGCATCGGCGCGACGCCGGCCTTTGCGGCCTGCTCGCTCGCGTTCGCGGCGGCGGCCACACTCTCGCGCACGATTCCGATGCGCGCGAAACCGCCCGCGCGCACGCCTGTCACGCTCGAATCGGTGTTCTCGGGCATCGCGTTCATCCGTTCGCAGCCCGTCATTCTCGGCGCGTTGTCGCTCGATCTGTTCGCAGTATTGTTCGGCGGCGCGACGGCACTCTTGCCTGTGTTTGCGCGCGACATTCTGCACGCCGGGCCCATCGCGCTCGGGCTCCTGCGTTCGGCGACGGCCGCGGGCGCGCTGGCGGGCTCGATCTGGCTCGCGCACTTTCCGCTGCGGCGCCGGCCGGGTCTCGCGATGTTCGGCGGCGTGATTGTGTTCGGCTGCGCGACGATCGCGTTCGGGCTCTCGCACAACATCGTCGTGTCGCTCATGGCGCTGGCGGTGCTGGGTGCCTCGGACGTCGTGAGCGTGGTCGTGCGCACGTCGCTCGTGCAGTTGCGCACGCCCGATGAAACGCTCGGCCGAGTGAGCGCGGTCAATTCGCTTTTCATTGGCACATCGAACCAGCTTGGCGAATTCGAATCGGGGCTCACGGCTGGCTGGTGGGGTGCGCAGCGCGCCGTCCTCGTGGGCGGCGTGGCGACGATCTGCGTCGCGCTGCTGTGGATGCGGCTCTTTCCCGCCCTGCGCGACACGCGCACGCTAGAACGCGAAGAGACGCGCGCCACCGCGAGCGCGAACTGATCACACACGCGCCGCAACTGCGGCGCCCCGTCCCGCCGATGCCGTGCGCCGGGGTTTGCCGTTATCCTTTCTCCTGGGCTCGCTCACAGCGAGCCACCGCTCATCCACCCGTCCAGTCATGCATTCATCGACCATCGCCCCGTGGAGGTTCGCATGCGCGTAGGCCGTCCCGTCAAGGCGCTGCCGCAGCCACTGTGCGATTACTGCGGCGCGAAAGCGGTGCTCGCGCGCTTTGCCGACGAGGCCTACCCGTATCGCGACGATCACGGCCCGCTCTGGGTCTGCACGCCCTGCGAGGCGTGGATCGGCGTGCCCGCGCGCAGCACGCGCAACGTACCGCTCGGCCGGCTTGCCAACGCCGCACTGCGCGACGCCAAGAGCCGCCTGCACGACGCGCTCGAACCGCTAGTGGCCGCGAAAATGCGGCGTGACAAGGTCAACGCCTTCGAGGCGCGCGGCAAGGCCATCCGCTGGCTGGGGGAGGAACTGGGCTTCGACCTGCCCAATCCGTCGATTCATCTCCTGACGCTCGAGCAGTGCGAGCAGGCCATCGCCCACATCGAGGCGTTCATGGCCGCGCGCCGCGGACAGGGCAGCGGCGAGGCTCCGGGCGAGGGCGGCCGGCGCTGAGGCCGCCACCGCCCGGCCACGGTCAACTGGCCACCCTTTCGCCAGACGATGCGTGGTGCATGTCTGTCACCGATCGTTACATTCGATTTGCAGGTCGACGCTTAACCTTCGGCGCGGCGTGCCGTTATTGCACGGAACAGACTCTTACTTGCCCTTCCATGGCCAGGACCATCCCTTTTCCGCAGCGCTCGCAATCCGGTCGCCCCCGCCGCAGCAAGTCGATGCTGCTGCCGATCCCGCACGCGGTCGCCAACGAGCTTGCGCTGCAAGTGCATCTCGCGCTCGCCGCGCTGCGCCGAGGCGGCACGGGCGACGACGCACGCGCCCTGCTCCATGCACACGTGCTCGCGCAATCGATTGCGGAGGCCGGATACGGCGTTCTTGAGCCGGAAAAGGTGCGCTCGGCCGATGCCGCGCTGATCGCCTGCTTCGAGTGCGGCAACACGGGCGGCGGCTGGCAGCTGGACGAAGCGGGCTTCGAGGCGGTCGCGCAACTCGTGACGGTGTACGACCGCCAGTTGCAAAGCGCGCCGCTGTGGGCGCTAACAGAGGCAAGCGAGCGGCTCGAGCGCATGGGCGCCGGCGAAACCAGCCAGCAGGCATTGCGCAAGAGCGCGTGACGCGAGCGCGCCGGGTATGCGCATTGCGCCCGGATTGAGACCGCGGCCGCAGACAGGCAATGTGCAACAAGAGTATGGTGAAGTGAACGATCCCTCTTTGTGAGGCGAGCGGATCAACGCGATTGGCGCAAGGCTGCTGGCGATGCATCCCCAAAAAATGCATGCCGCGCCCGCAAGCGGTTTCCGGCGCTGCCGCTCGAGCGCGGATCGAACGCGATTCGGGCCACCAGCCGGCGCTGTGGCGACATTGGCACGAGATTTGACGCGGGACGCGAATCGTGTTGACTTCGGACAGGTGGCGCGCCTAAAATTCGCCCGTCTTAACAAAAGGGGCTGACGCCTTGGACAGTAGCAGTTGTCGATCTTCGAACAGTTTCGCTGCCTGACCGGCAGGACGTCCGCGCTCCCTTTCTCTAAGCCGCCGTCTTGCCAGCCAGGCAGATGGTGCGCGTCTAGCAGTAAATCTTCGTGCACTCTTGAATAGCGTCGACCGACGCCGCAGCGACTCGATCGTATCGGGCGCCGCGGATGGCCGACATCGCGCCGTAAGCCCGCCCTGATCGATGCGCGCTTGCGGCACGGTTCGTTCGTTGCGCCTTGAGCGCGACGCGCGGATCGACACATGCGCGCTTCCAGGGCGCTTCGCGTTCGGGCCGCCGGCTCGATGGAAGCTCCCGGGGCCAGCCGCCGTGACGATAAGGAGTTCCGATGTCTGACAGTGACAGTTATCCGTTATGCCGCTTCCTTTTGAATTGCTCTGAGGAAAGCGGGCAGACGCGAGCCGCCGCGCGCTGAAGAAAGCGCTCTGTCGGGTCTGCTGGCTTTCCTCCTCAATGCGTCTTCCGTGACGCCAGGAGAACCAGTATGAACTTCGGCCTTCTTTTGCCGCATCTGTCGCAACTGCAGCAAACGCAGCACACCCTCCATCCCGATGTGCTCGGCGCGCGTGAGCGCGCGAGCGCCCCGCCGCCCTGCCGGAAATCGCGACTCGCCGCGCGCTGGCGAGACCTGCGAGCGCGCGTGTTTCGGGTCTGAATCAGACGAGATGTAACGGATCCCCCGCGTATGCCTAGCCGGCCCGGCCGGCCATACGCGCCGCGCGAGGGATTCGCGCAATAAACCAAACGCCGGTGCTTCGACATGAACCAGTTCAAACACACAATGCGAACGACCCGCCGCGCAGCGCGCGCCTGCGCCGCGCCTGTACTCGCTAACGGAGGCCGCTAATGGAGTTCAGCTTCAACCTGAACCGCACGGCCAACGCCTCGGCGTGGCGCGTGCTGCCGAACCGCTGGGACTTCGTGGCGTTCCCGCTGATGATCGGCCTGATCGCGATGGCGGCCGTGGGCTTCCACGAGACCATGGCGCCCATCGCCACGCTCAAGACCCAGGTCATCTCGCTCGACCCGGCCAACCTGCCTGAGTACGCCATGCGCACCACGCTGCGCATGCTGGCGGCGATGGTCGCCTCGCTCACCTTCACGCTCGTGTACGGCACGCTCGCGGCGAAGAGCCGCCGCGCGGGCATCGTGCTCGTGCCGATTCTCGACATCCTGCAGTCCGTGCCGGTGCTCGGCTATATCTCCTTCACGGTCACGTTCTTCCTCGCGCTCTTTCCCTCGCGTGTGTTGGGCGCCGAACTCGCGGCGATCTTCGCGATCTTCACGAGCCAGGCGTGGAACATGACCTTCAGCTTCTACCAGTCGCTGCGCACTGTGCCGCGCGATCTGGACGAGGTCTCGCGCGGCTTTCACCTGACCGCATGGCAGCGTTTCTGGAAGCTCGAAGTGCCGTTCTCGATGCCGGGCCTCATCTGGAACATGATGATGTCGATGTCGGGCGGCTGGTTCTTCGTGGTGGCTTCCGAAGCGATCACGGTGGGCAACAACACGATCACGCTGCCGGGTGTTGGCGCGTATCTGGCCCAGGCGATCGCGGAAAAGAATCTGCACGCCGTGGGTTGGGTGATCCTCGCGATGATCGTGGTCATTCTTGCGTACGACCAGTTCCTGTTCCGCCCGCTCGTGGCGTGGGCCGACAAGTTCCGCATGGAGAATACGAGTTCGGGCGACGCGCCGGAATCGTGGCTCCTCGACCTCATTCGCCGCACGCGCCTCATTCACCGCCTGCTCGTGCCGATGGGCTTCATGCTCGCCACGCTCGCGCGCATTCCGTTGCGCGTGCAACTGCCGAAGTCACTGCCCGTCGTCACCACGATGAGCAAGCGCTCGCGCCTGGGCGACATCGTATGGGCCGTGTTCGTGATCGCGCTGACCGTGTTCGTGGTGTGGCGCGTCGTGGCCTATGTGCGCACGGGCGTGACGCTCGATGAAGTCTGGCACGTGTTCGTGCTCGGCCTCATCACGCTCTTTCGCGTGCTGCTGCTGATCGCCATCGCTTCGGTGATCTGGGTGCCGCTCGGTGTGCTGATCGGCTTGCGCCCGGCGCTCGCCGAGAAGGTCCAGCCGCTCGCGCAGTTTCTCGCCGCGTTCCCGGCGAATCTGCTGTTTCCGGTGTTCGTGATCGTGATCGTGCGCTTTCACCTGAACCCGGACATCTGGCTTTCGCCGCTCATCGTGCTCGGCACGCAGTGGTACATCCTCTTCAACGTGATCGCGGGCGCGAGCGCCTATCCGAACGATTACAAGGAAGCGGCCACGAACTTCCGCATTCGCGGCTGGCAATGGTGGAAAAAAGCCATGCTGCCGGGCATTTTCCCGTACTACATCACGGGCGCGATCACGGCTTCCGGCGGTGCATGGAACGCGAGCATCGTCTCCGAGTTCGTTCAGTGGGGCGACACGAAAGTCGTCGCGCATGGCCTTGGCGCGTACATCGCAGAAACGACCGCCGCTGGCGACTTCCCGAAGATCATCCTGGGCATCGCGATGATGTCCCTGTTCGTTACGCTGTTCAACCGCGTGCTCTGGCGTCCGCTGTACACGTACGCCGAGTCCCGGCTGCGCCTCGATTGAGATGGAGTGACATCATGCTGAATCCGAAAATCGTCTCATCCGACCTGCTGCCGATGCGGCCCGCTCCCGGCGAGGAAGTGCTCGCCGTCAAGCATGTTTCGCGTGGTTTCGCGAAGAAAGAGGACGAGCGCCTCGTGCTCGACGACGTGAACCTCTCGCTGCGCGAGGGCGAGATCGTCGGCTTGCTGGGCCGTTCCGGCTCGGGCAAGTCCACGCTGCTGCGGATCATCTCCGGGCTCATCGAGCCGACCGAAGGCGAGGTGAACTGGCTCGGCAAGCCGCTCGACGGGCCGGCCGAAGGCGTGTCGATGGTGTTCCAGACCTTCGCACTGTTCCCGTGGCTCACCGTGCTGCAGAACGTGGAAGCCGGTCTCGAAGCGCAAGGCGTGGGCGCGCGCGCGCGCCGCGAGCGCGCGCTGGCGGCGATCGACCTGATCGGTCTGGACGGCTTCGAAAACGCCTACCCGCGTGAGCTTTCCGGCGGCATGCGCCAGCGCGTGGGTTTTGCGCGCGCGCTCGTGGTCGACCCGACGCTGCTGCTCATGGACGAGCCCTTCTCCGCGCTCGATGTGCTGACCGCCGAAACGCTGCGTACCGATCTGCTCGACCTGTGGACGCAAGGCCGTTTGCCGATCAAGTCGGTGCTCATCGTCACGCACAACATCGAGGAAGCGGTGTTCATGTGCGACCGCATTCTCGTGCTCTCGTCGAACCCGGGGCGCGTGTCGGCTGAAATCAAGGTGCCGTTCAAGCATCCGCGCAACCGGCTCGACCCCGCATTCCGCAAACTCGTTGACGACATCTACGCGAAGATGACCGCGCGCGAAGCCGCCGAGGCCACGCATCGCCGTCTCGAAGTGGGCAGCCGCTTGCCGGACGTGTCGACGAACATCATGGCGGGTCTGATCGAGACGCTGGCGGCGGCGCCCTATCACGGCCGCGCCGACATGCCGGAAATTGCGCGCTCACTCCATCTGGAAGTGGACGACCTGTTCCCGATCGTGGAAATGCTGCAGCAGCTCGGCTTCGCCGACGTGCGCGAAGGCGATGTGTTGCTTACGCCGCCCGCCCGCGTGTTCGCGGAGATGGGCACGCAGGCGCGCAAGCTCATGTTCGCCGATCACCTGCTGCGCAACGTGCCGCTCGCGGCGCGGATCAAGAAGGTGCTCGACGAACGGCCAGGCCATCGCGCGCCGCGCGTGCGCTTCGAGCAGGAACTGGAGGACGTGCTCTCTGATGTCGCCGCGGAAGAAACGCTCGATACCGTGGTCGAATGGGCCCGTTATGGCGAGGTGTTTTCGTATAACGACCAGACTGAGATCTTCAGTCTCGAGGATGTCGAGGCGTAAGGCCTGGGTCCTCATAAAAACAAAAACGGGCGGTTTAACCGCCCGTTTTTTTTGCCGGCAGAATCTGCTGGCTTTACTGTCCGATGCCGATCAGTTCGATTTCGAACGTGAGGTCGCTGTTCGGCGGGATCGGGCCGACCGCGCGATCGCCATAAGCGGTCGCCGCCGGGCAGGTCAGCTTCGCCTTGCCGCCGACCTTCATCTTCTGCACGCCCTGCGTCCAGCAAGGAATCACGCGATTGAGCGGGAAGGTCGCGGCGCCGCCATGCTTGTCGGAGCTGTCGAATTCCGTGCCGTTCGCGAGCGTGCCGCGATAGTTCACGCGCACGACGTCGGTGGCAGCGGGCTGCGGACCGGTGCCTTGCTTGATGTGTTCGACGACGACGCCCGACGGCAACTTTTCGATGGTGTTGGCGGCGAACGCGGACGTTGCAACAGTGGCAGCGGCGACCAGGGCAAGCAGTGATTTCATGAGATGTCCTCGTTGAATGGCGAATCGATTATATCGGGAGCGCCGCGTGGGTCCCGCTTCGTGGCCGGCAATTGCGAAGGCAGCCGAAAAGGTGAGCTTCTTCGGGACTCATCGCGCCGCGCGTGCTGCGCACCATGCCACCGCGCGCAGACCCTTGATTAGACGGAGAACTTTACTGCGTCAGCATTACGTTGCAGCGCTCATTGCGTCGTATCGGTGAGCTTTTTCGGGAGCTACGCGGTGCGAAACGAAGGGTGAGGCCGGCGCGCTCGAGCCGCGCACCGGCTGCGATGTCAGCGCATCAATTCGGTTTGCCGCTCGACGACCCGTTGCCGTCGCCCGATGCACCGACGCGGCCATTGCGCGGCTTGCTCCCTTGCGAACCAGCCTTCGAAGCGCCGCGCGATTGCGCCCGCGAGCGATCGCCGTCGTTGGCATCATCGCTGGCGTCGTCGCCGTGCTCGTCGCCGTACGTATGCCCCTCGACATCGTCACCGCGGGCCATGCCCACGAGGAAGTTGCGCTGCGGATTCGCCAGCTCGATACCGCGCTCCGTGAAGCGCAGCAACACGCGCTTGTTGAACTCGCGCTGCACGCCCCAGCGCGCCGAGTCCTTGCACTGAATCTGCCCGACGAGCGTCACGGTCGCACCATCCACCTGATCGACGCCCCAGTACGCGAAGTCGCTGAGAATGCCGTTCTTGAACGCGTCTTCCGCGCGGATTTCGGCGCCGATGTCCTTCAGCGTGTCGATGGCGCGTTGCAGATCCGCGCCATGCGCGATCTGCACCTTCACCGCCGCGTTGCCGATGCCGCGATTCGTATTGTTCACGGTCGTGACCGAGCTGAACGGCACGGTGTAGAGCGAGCCGTCGCCACCGCGCAGGCGCACGGTGCGGATCGAGAGAAACTCGACGGTGCCCGAGACGCCCGCCACGGTCACCCAATCGCCCACTTGCATGGCGTTTTCCGTCAACAGGAAGATGCCGGTGATGAAATCCTGCACGAGCTTTTGCGAGCCAAAGCCGAGCGCCACGCCGAAAATACTCGCACCCGCAATGAGCGGCGCGGTGTTCACGCCGAGTTGCGAAAGCGCGGTAAGCCCGACCACGACGAGGATCGACACGAACAGCGTGGTGCGGAACATCGGCAAGAGCGTGCGCAGGCGCGCGGCGCGCACGAAGTCGCCGGCATCGGTCCAGGCGTTCAGGCGCCGCTCGGCCGCGCCATTCGCGAACTCCCAGATCGCGACCGCGGCGACGATGGCGATCACGATAGTCAGGACTGCAGATCCCAGCAGATGCCCGATAGGCGCGAGCGCGAGGATGCGTGCGGGACGCAGGCCCCAGACGTGCAGCAGCAGGTCGAGCGTCACGATCCCGATCGTCAGGACGACGATGCGTCGCAGCGCGGGGTAGTAGCGATACGCGCGGCGCTGGCCGAAACTCATCTTCTCCTGATCGTCGCGCAGCCCGAACACGCGGCTCAACGCGCCGAGCAGCACGATGGCGCTTACACGTGCGGCGAGCAGGACGACGAGCGAGAGTCCACCCGCGCGCAGCAGCGCCGCGTAGCCGCCGCGCAGATCGAGCGCCCAGACGAACCACAGGGCGATGACGACGAAGAGCGCCACGCCAACCCAGATATCGGCGAACCACTGCATGAACCACGCGTACGAGCCGTGGCGTGCGGCGGCGGCGCGCATGGCGTCGGCCACGGGGCGGCGCAGTTGCAGAATCATCACGGCGAGCGCGAGGTGGCCGATCAGCGTGACGACCTTCACGAGCGCGAGATGCGCGTCCTCGGTCATGCCGAGCGGCACCGCGCCGCCAATCGCCCCGCCCACGCCGCCGATCACGACGATGCGCACGAGCCAGCGCTGCGCGTAAGCGGCCCATTCGTCGGGGAGCGGCACGAGGCGCAGCGCGGCGGCGTCGGGTGCGAACAGCAGCTTGCCGAATATCGCGATCACGCGGCAGATCACGTAGGTATCGACGATATGGCCCACGGCTTCGGCGGGCGCGGCGTCTTCGGGGCCGAGAAGCGAAAGCACGCCCGCGGCGCACAGGCCGAAGGCGATCACCGGTACGACTTCGAGCAGCATCACGAGCAACGCGCCCGGCAAACGCTGCAAGAGGCGCCAGTGATGCGCGCCACGCAGCGCGTGGTACGCCTCTTTCGCGCGGCCGGCGGCGGTTTTCGGCGAGGCGTCGGCGTTGTCCCCCGCTTGCGCCGCGACCACAGTGGCGCGCGCTGCCGCGTTGGCGCTCGCATTCGCGTTGGGGCCGGCGTTCGGGTCGCTGTCCTTCTTGTCCTTGCCCTCGGCCGGCTCCATGCCGGCGGCTTCGCGCAGCGCATCGTCCTGTGCCTCGGCTTTCGCTTGCGCGGCGAGCGCGACGCTCGTGCCCGTCGCTTCGGGCGTTTGCGGCTGCGGCGCAGATGTGCCGCCTTGCGAGGGTTCGGCGCCCTCGCGCTGTTTCGCTGCCAGATGGGCGGCAATGGCGCGCTCCGGCGTGGCGATGACGCGGCGCAGCACCGTGGCGAGCGCGAGCGCGGGCGCGAGCGTGAGCAGCAGTACGCGCAGCAGGGCGAGCAGCAGCGCGTGGCCTTGCGGCGTGTTCAGATGGTCCTGCCACCAGTTGCGCGTGGACCAGAGGCCGAGCAGCGTCGCAAAGGTATGGTTCAGATGCTGGCCGACCGTGCGCGCGCCGTTCGCGGCGTGATCGGCGATCTGCACGACGAGACCGTTGGAGCGCAGCGCGCCTGCGAGCGGCGTGGAAGCGGGCGTAGCCGCCGACGGGCCGGAGGCCGCGGCGGGCGCACTGGCTGGCGCGCTCGCCGAGGCGGGCACAGCCAGCGCACCGGCGGCAGCGATCGCGCGCAGCGTGTCTTCCATGTGGCCGCGCTGCACGGGGTCGTCGAGGACCTTGAGGGCGGCTTGCGCCTGGGCCGGCGTGAGCGCCACGGGTGCGGCGGGGTTGTTTGCGTTGGCGTCGGGCGCGGCAGGCTGGGCAGGATGCGCTGCGCTCGTGCCGGGCTTGAGCGCTTCGGCGAGGGTGGCCGGCGTTGCTGCCGTTGCACTGGACGTGCCGAGCGCGAGCATCAGACCGGAGAAAACGGCGAATACGGCAAGCACGGAGCAGAAGCGGGTCCGCGGGCGCGGCGCGCACGCGGACCGAAAGGCGGAAGAAAGGGACATCCTTGTCATTGGCATACGGATCGCGACTGCGGCGACCCATCAGTGGCGGCGGATTGAAAAGACAGCGGGGCGAAACGCGTGGCAGGAAGCGCGTTGGCGCGGCGCACAGCCTGCCGTCGCCCGATTCGTCGGAACGTTCGACGCGCTGCCGCAATTTTGGTGCCCGTTTGATGCGCGGGTGGGCCACGTGGCGTTTGCGGAGCCGCAAAAAACGGCGCGGTGCGCGAAACGTGAGTGCTGACTATGCCGGGAGTATGCCTCTTTTACCTTACGAACGCGGACGAGGCGCGCAAGCCGCGCGCCGATAAAAGGGACGCTTCATCGGCTTATGGTCCAGCGCCTACGCGGGTTTTGATCAGTGGCGCGTGCGCCCGGACGAATGCTACCGTTGCACGGTCAACCATCCAGGCCCGCCAGAGGCCGACGAGGAGAGCCATGAACAGCGTCAGCATGACCGGAGTGCGCAAGGCCAAACTGAGCCGCACGCAGTTGATCGTCGCCGCGACGATCGGCAATGCGCTCGAGTTCTTCGATTTCACCGTCTACAGCTTCTTCGCGCTGACCATCGGCAAGCTGTTCTTTCCCACCATGTCGAGCTACGGGCAGTTGCTCGCTTCGGTGGCGACCTTCGGCGTGGGCTTTGTCATGCGGCCGCTGGGCGGCATCGTGATCGGCGCCTATGCCGACCGCGCCGGCCGCAAACCTGCCATGACGCTCACGATCTTCATGATGGCGCTGGGCTGCATGCTGATCGGCCTCGCGCCCACCTATGCGCAGATCGGCGTGGCCGCGCCGGTCTTGATCGTGTTCGCGCGTTTGCTGCAGGGCTTTTCCGCGGGCGGCGAAGTGGGCGCTTCCACCACGCTGCTGATCGAGGCGGGCACGCCAGCGAATCGCGGGCTGCTCGGCAGTTTCCAGTTTGCGAGCCAGGGCATCGGCGTTTCGCTCGGCGCGCTGATGGCAGGACTCCTGACGACTTTCCTCACGCCCGACGCGCTGCTCGCCTGGGGCTGGCGCGTGCCCTTCCTCATGGGTGTAGCGATTGCCCCGATCGGCATGTGGATTCGCCGGCGCCTCGACGAACAGTTGCCGGAGCAGGCGAGCGTGGTGCGCATGCCGGTGCTCGCCGTGCTGCGCGACCACTGGCGGCGCGCGGCGCTCGGCATCCTGCTGACGATCGGCTCCACGGTTACGGCCTACGTAGTCACGTTCTATATGCCGACCTATGCGATCCACGAACTGAAGGTGCCCGCGCCGACGGCCTTGCTTGCCGGGCTGGTCTCGGGCGTCGTGACCTTCGTGGTCGGCCCGCTTTCGGGGTTGCTCTGCGATCGTTTCAGCCGCCGCACGCTGATCTTCTGGCCGCGCGTGGGTGTCTTGCTGCTGATCTATCCGGCGTTTCTCTGGCTGACGAGCGGGCCGGACGCCGCGCGCCTCCTGATCACCGTGGGCGGCCTGAGCGTGCTGCTCGCGCTGCAGGCCGCGCCTTCCATCACGATGCTGCCGGAGATGTTTCCGCGCGCCGTGCGCGCGACCGGCATGGCGATCGTCTACGGCATCGGCGTGGCGATTTTCGGCGGCTTCGCGCAGACGGTTGCCACCTGGCTCGTGAAGAGCACGGGCAATCTGCTCGCGCCCGCGTGGTACGTGATGGCGTGCGTGGCGATTTCGTGCCTTGCGCTGCCGTTCATTCGCGACCTCACGGGCAAGCCGCTCGAGGATTGACCTCTAGCGTGCCTCGCGCGCCGCTTCGAGATTCGAGTCGAGTTGGCGCGCAAGGCCATAAAGCATGCCGAGCGACGGTGCCGCGATACCCACGCGCTGCGCCAGTTCATACGGCGCGCCGACGAGCGCCTCGACTTCGAGCGAACGGCCCGCCTCCACGTCTTGCAGCATCGAGGTCTTGAACGCGCCTAGCTTGCGCGTGATCGCGTTGCGCTCCTCGATGGTCATCGCGAGGCGAATGCCGAGCGCCTCGCCAATCGCGCGCGCTTCGGCCATGACCGCGCTCACGAGTTGCGCCGTGAGCGGGTCGTCGAGAATCACGTCGGCGCTCGAGCGCGTCAGCGCGCTGATCGGGTTCATCGTCATGTTGCCCCAGAGCTTCGCCCAGATATCGGACTGAATGGGTGCGGCTTTCGCGACCTCGAAGCCAGCCTGCGCAAGCAGATCACGCGCTTCCTGCGCGCGCGCGGCCATGTGCGCTGAGCCTTCACCGACGATCAGATGATTGCCGCCGCCCTTGCGGATCACGCCCGGCCCCGCAATCGACGACGACAGATGGACGACACATCCCGAAGCCTGCGCGGGCGGCAACGCCGCTGACACGACGCCACCCGGATCGACCGCTTCGAGGCGGCCGTTTGCGTGCGCGCCGCCGAATCCGTGGAGGAACCACCAGGGCACGCCGTTCATTGCCGAGACGATATGCGTGTGCGGACCCACGAGCGGCGCGAGCGAAGCCGCCGACTGCGCGAGCGCCTGACCCTTGAGGCAAATGAAGATGAGGTCTTGCGTGCCGAGCGAGGCGGCGTCGCTGGTGGCGTTCAGGGCTTGCGTATAACGTGTGTCGGCTTCAACGATCGTGAGACCGTCGCGGCGAATCGCTTCCAGATGCGCGCCGCGCGCGAGCAGATTCACGGCGCAGCCCGCGCGCGCAAGACGTGCCGCGATCAGGCCGCCGATCGCACCGCCGCCGACGACGGTGATCTTTTGATTCGGGGTGTTCAAACTATCACTCCTGATATGAGGGGTCGATGCGCGTGACACGACGGACCAGCGCGTCGAGCACGTTCTGGCCCGCGCCATGTGCGGGCGAGAACTGCAACGCGTCGCGCGTCGAGCGCTCGGCAATGGCGGGCGCGATCGGCAGCGTCTGACCGCGCATGGAATCGGTCACGACCTGCACTTCGCACGCGCGGTTGAGCGTCCACAGCAGCGCAAATGCGTGCGCGAGGGTCACGCCGTGCGAGAGCAGCCCGTGATTGCGCAGGATGAGCAGCCGCTTGTCGCCCATCGACTTCAGAATGCGCGTTTTTTCTTCGGCGTGCACGGTGATGCCTTCGAAGTCGTGATACGCGACCATGTCGTGCAACTGCGCCGAATAGAAGTTCGTATACGCAAGGCCGCCTTCCATGCATGCCACCGCGAGCCCTGCCGTGGTGTGCGTGTGCATGACGCAATGCGCGTCTTCCACGTTTGCATGAATCGCGCTGTGGATCACGAAGCCGGCCGGGTTGATCGGATACTCGCTCGGACTCAGGATATTGCCGTCGAGATCGATCTTGACGAGATTCGAGGCCTTGATTTCGTCATACGTGAGCCCGAACGGGTTGATGAGGAAATGTTTTTGCGGCCCCGGCACGCGCAGCGTAATGTGATTGAAGATCAGCTCGGTCCAGCCCATGAGATGAAACACGCGATAGACGGCGGCTAGCTGCACACGCGCTTCCCATTCCGTGGGGTCGCACCATTCGGGACGCGTGCGCTGGATGTTTTCATTCATGAAGGTCTCCTCATGGCTGGCTCGGATCACGCCGATCCTACGCGCAAATAAATGCGTGTGCAAGCATCAAATTTTCAATGAAATACCTTCAGGACAAGGCTTTCATCGATGCTATCCTGATGGCGTGGCCGTATTTCGCGGCCGGTGGAAACCAGGCGGGAAAACGAATGACGGGGAAGTTCAACATCGCGGAGCTGTTCACGTACCGGCTCCATGTGCTCAAGAAGCAGACCGACCGCACGATGAGCGACGCGTTCGAGGCAGCGCTGTCGCTGTCGCTCACGGAGGCGCGACTGCTGCTCAGCGTGGGGGCGTTCGGCTCGTTGTCGGTGTCGGATCTCGGGCGCGTGTCGAATCTCGATCGCAGTCAGGCGAGCCGTGCCACCGACGTGCTCGAACGCAAAGGCCTGCTAGTCAAGACCTCGAACGAGGCGGACGCACGCGGCGTGCTCGTGGCGCTCACCGCGCAGGGGCGCAGCACTTACCGGCGCGCCGCGACGATCTCGAAGGCGACAAACGACGCGATTCTCGCCACCTTGAGCGAGCACGAGCGCGAAGTACTGGCCACCGTGTTAGCGAAGCTCGTGGCGAGCACAGAAGAGGGCGAATGAAGTGAGCGAATGAAGCGCACTAGCCGCGCGCCGCACGCTGGCGGAATTTCGCGGCCAGTTCGCTTGCGCTGCGCGCGAGCAACGACACGTCGCTGCCCACGGCAACGAAAGTCGCGCCCGCTTCGAGATATTCGTTCGCAATGACCGGATCGGCCGCGAGCACGCCCGCCCCCTTGCCTTGCGCGCGCACGGCACGGATACCCTTGCAGATCGCTTCGCGCACCTGTGGCGAACCCGGCTGGCCGAGCAGACCCATCGAAGCGCTTAAGTCAGCGGGTCCGAAGAACACGCCGTCCACGCCTTCCACATTCGCGATTGCCTCGAGTTGCGCGAGCGCGCTCGCCGTTTCCACCTGGACCAGCACGCACAGTTCTTCTGCGGCGTGATGTAGATAACCGGCGGAACCGTTCCAGCGTGAGGCGCGCGCGAGCGCGCTGCCTACGCCGCGCACACCATGCGGCGGATAGCGCGTCGCTGCGACGGCGGCGCGTGCTTCGTCGGCGTTCTCGATCATCGGCACGAGCAGCGTTTGCGTGCCGATGTCGAGCAGTTGCTTGATGATCGCCGCGTCATTGCGCACGGGCCGCACGATCGGGTGCGTGGGGTAGGGCGCGACCGCCTGTAGCTGCGCGAGCGTGCTGCGCAGATCGTTGGGCGCGTGTTCGCCGTCGATCAGCAGCCAGTCGAAGCCCGTGTTCGCAAGCAGTTCGGTTACGTACGAGTCGGCCAGCGCGGCCCACAGGCCGATTTGCGGGCGGCCTTGCGCGAGCGCGCGCTTGAACGGGTTGGCGGGTGCGAACATTACTATGGAATCCTGATCAGACGAAATTGAAGCCGATACCGCCAAGCGGGCCGTAATCGGCGTGAAACGTATCGCCCGCGCGCGCTGGAATCGGAGCCGTGAACGAGCCGCTCAGAATCACGTCGCCTGCTTCGAGGCGCTCGTCGTGGCGCGCGATCTTGTTGGCGAGCCAGGCGACTCCGGTGGCCGGATGGTTGAGCACCGCTGCCGCGAGACCGCTTTCCTCCACGGCGCCGTTCTTGTAAAGCAGTGCGCCGACCCAGCGCAGGTCCACGTCGAGCGGCTTGACCGGGCGGCCGCCCAGCACGACCCCCGCGTTGGCTGCGAAGTCGGAAATCGTGTCGAACACCTTGCGTGGCGCCTTGGTTTCGCGGTCGAACTGCTCGATGCGCGCGTCAATGATCTCGATGGCCGGTGTGACGTAGGCCGTTGCGTCGAGCACGTCGAAGAGCGTGACGTCGGGCCCTTGCAGCGGCCGGCTCAACACGAATGCCAGTTCGACTTCCACACGCGGCGCGATGAAACGGTCCGCGCGAATATCGGTGCCTGCGGGGATGAACATGCTGTCGAGCAGCGGCGCGTAGTCGGGCTCGTCGATCTGCGACGAACGCTGCATGGCGCGCGACGTGAGCCCGATCTTACGGCCCTTGATCGTGTGGCCCGCCGCGAGCTTGAGTTTGACCCACTCGCGCTGGATTGCGTAGCCGTCGTCGATCGTCATGTCCGGATGCGACCGCGAAAAATGCCGCAGCTGCGTGCGCGTGCGTTCCGCTTCATCGAGCTGCGCGGCCAACTCGTGGATGGTTTGCTCATCTAGCATGGTGAATTCCAGTACGCGTGCGCTCAGGTTTTGAGCCGGGCGTGCAGGTTGTTGTGCTTCCACGCGCCTTCCTCGCTGAACTCGACGATTTCAAGCGAAAGCGCGAGGCCGTGCGAGGCGAAGGCGTGTGCGAAGTGTTGCTTGATCGCATCGAAGAGCGCTTCGCCGGTCGCCCTGCGCACGGCCTGCGAACGGCCCGCGCCAATCTTCAGGCAGCCATGCAGAAAGGCGTTCCCGGGAGCGCCATCGGCGACGAAGTACTGTTCGCACCGCAGCGCACGCGTGCGAATGCCGCCGCGCGGGTAGATGCGTGCGCCGTTTTCATCGCGTTGCGTGTCGAGCACGTTGGCAAGCGTTTCGCAGAGCTGACCGATGTTGCTCGCATCCGCGAGATTCGCGCTGTATTCGAGGGTGAGATGGGGCATCGCTTGCTCCGTTGTTCAAACCGGCAACGGCGTCACGGGCAGGATCGCGTTGATCTGCCCGGTGCCGGAGCTGCCGAAATACGGCGTGACGACTTCCGCGCGGCCTACGTAGCGGTCCCAGCCAAGTGCGCCTAGCAGCATGGCCGTGTCGTGCATGCCGCCTTCGCCCCAACACTTTTCGTTGTACATCGGCAGCATGTCGCAGAAGGTTTTCCAGTCGCCGCGCTCCCACATCGCCACGACGTTTCGGTCGGTCGCTTCGAGGAACGGGTCCCAGACCTTGTGCATGAATGCCTCGGCCGTGCCATTGTTGGCGAAGTGATGGCTCAGCGACCCGCTCGCGAGTATTGCCACCGTGCCGTCGTAGCGCTCCTCGATTGCGCGGCGCACTGTCAGGCCAAAGCGGGCGCTCGTGGCGAGGTCGTGCCACATGCACCAGCCCGCCACGGAAACGGTGCGGAAATGCTCGTCGCCGTTCATGTAGCGCATCGGTACGAGCGTGCCGTATTCGAGGTCGAGCGTCGTGTCGCTATGCGCGCGTGTCTTCACTCCCATTTCGTTCGCGACATCGGCAATCAGATGGCCGAGCTGCGGATTGCCGGGATACGCATACGGCATGTTCTTGATGAAATGCGGCAACTCGTTGCTCGTGTAGACGCCTTCGAAGCGCGGCGCACAGTTGATGTGATACTCGCTATTCACCAGCCAGTGCACATCGAACACGACGATCGTGTCCACGCCCAACTCGCGGCAGCGCCGCCCGATCTCGTGGTGACCATCGATAGCGGCCTGGCGGCAACCCTTGTGCGGGCCGTCCAGTTCGGAGAGGTAGAGCGAAGGCACGTGCGTGACCTTGGCTGCGAGCGCGAGTTTGCCCATTACGTGCCCCAGTGCGGAATGTGATGCGAGCCGAGCGAAACACACACGTTCTTCGGCTCGAGGAACACTTCATAGCTCCACGTGCCGCCTTCGCGGCCCACGCCCGAAGCCTTCGTGCCGCCGAACGGCTGGCGCAGGTCGCGCACGTTCTGGCTGTTCACGAAGCACATGCCCGCTTCGACGGCCGCCGCCACACGCAATGCGCGACCCGTGTTCTCGGTCCACACGTAGCTGGAGAGGCCATAGGCGATGTCGTTGGAAAGACGGATCGCGTCCGCTTCGTCGTCGAAGGGAATCAGGCACGCAACCGGGCCGAAGATTTCCTCCTGCGCGATGCGCATGCGGTTATCGACATCGACGAACACGGTTGGCTGAACGAAGTTTCCGTTCTTGAGCGCATCGGGCAACGCGGGCGCGTCGAGGCCGCCGCAAGCGAGCGTTGCGCCTTCCTTAGGCCCAAGTTCGATATAGCTGCGCACCTTCGCGAGATGGCTCTGGCTGATCATCGGGCCGACGATGGTTTTCTCGTCGAGCGGATCGCCCACGGTGATGCGCTTTGCGCGCTCGATGAAGCGCTGCGCGAACTTTGCGTAGATCGAGCGCTGCACGAGAATGCGCGAGCCGGCCGTGCAGCGCTCGCCGTTGTTCGAGAAGATCATGAACACGGCGGCGTCGAGCGCGCGCTCGAAATCGGCATCGTCGAAGACCACGAACGGCGACTTGCCGCCCAGCTCCATCGAAAACTTCTTGAGGCCCGCAGCCTGCACGATGCGGTTACCCGTCGCCGTCGAGCCCGTGAACGAAACCCCACGCACGTCGGGATGCGCGACGAGCGGCTCGCCCGCTTCCTTGCCATAGCCGTGCACGATGTTGAGCACGCCTGCCGGAATGCCCGCGTCGAGCGCGAGCTGGCCGAGCATCGAGGCCGTGAGCGGCGATAGCTCGCTCATCTTCAGCACGGCGGTGTTGCCGAACGCGAGGCAGGGCGCGACCTTCCACGTGGCGGTCATGAACGGCACGTTCCAGGGCGAGATAAGCGCGCAGACGCCCACAGGATGAAACAGCGTGTAGTTCAGGTGCGTGGACGTGGGGTACGTGTGGCCGTCCACGGCGGTGCAGACTTCGGCGAAGTAGCTGAAGTTATCGGCTGCGCGCGGCACCAGTTGCTTGCCCGTTTGCGAAATGGTCTGGCCCGTGTCGTTCGTTTCTGTCTGCGCGATCTCCGGGACGTTCTTCGCGATCAGCTCGCCGAGCTTGCGAATGGCCTTCGCGCGCTCAGTGGCGGGCTTCGCGGCCCACGCCGGAAAGGCGTCTTTCGCGGCGCGCACCGCGAGGTCGACTTCCTCTGCGCCGCCGCGCGCGACTTCCGCGAGCACGGCCTGGTTCGCGGGATTCACAGTTTCGAAATAGTCGCGCCCCGTATGCGCACGGCCGTTGATGAGATGTTCGATTCGCATGTCTAACGTATCCTGAGTTCGATTCCTGGCCGATTCAGCGCCCGTAGCCGGCATCGCTCGCGATGGTATTGACCAGACGGCCCAGGCCGTCGATCTCGCACACCACTTCGTCGCCCGCATTCACGTTGACGACGCCTTCGGGCGTGCCGGTCAAAATGACGTCGCCGGGCGCGAGCGTCATGAAACCGCTCAAATACTCGATGAGTTCTGCAATGCCGGTGACGAAATCGCGCGTGTTGCCGTTCTGCTTGAGTTCGCCGTTCACGTACGTGCGCAGGCCGAGCGCGTTGACGTCGGCGACGTCGGCCGCATCGACGAACCAGGGCCCGAGCACGGTGCCGCCGTCGCGGTTCTTCACGCGCAGGTTCGGGCGGTAGTAATTCTCCAGATAGTCGCGGATCGCGTAGTCGTTCGCGATCGTGTAGCCGGCCACGTACTGCATGGCTTCCTCGCGTTTCACGTTCTGCGCGGTGCGGCCGATCACGACGGCAAGCTCGCACTCGTAGTGCATGAACGTGACATCGGCAGGACGGCGGGTGGTGCCGCGATGGCCGATTACGCTGCCCGGCCCCTTGAGGAACACGAGCGGCTCCTCCTGCTTCGAGAACTGCAACTCCTTCGCATGCTCGGCGTAATTGAGGCCGAGCGCGAAGATCGTGCCGGGCTCGAACGGGGCGAGCCACACGACTTCGTGCTCCTCGCGCACACGGCCGTCGGCGAGCCGCACGCGGCTGCCTTCGGGTGTGGCTTCGTGTATCGCGCCTGCGTAGGCAACGCGTCCGCGCATCATGCTTGTTCTCCTTGCGCGACGCTTGCCGCTACGAATTCGATTTCGAGCGGCGCCCAGTCTCCAATGACGATGGTTGCGCGCGCACCGGCCTGAACCACGGGCGCACCATTTGGCACGCCGAGCGTGATGACGTCGCCGGGAGCGAGCGTCATGAAGTCGGTGACATCGGCGAGCAATTGGGCGACGCCTCGAACGTTCGTGGCCGTGGTCGCATTGAAGGCAGCACCGCCTTCTACGTTCACGGCGATGGCAAGCTGATCGGGATCGTCCACATGACGGCGCGCGACCACGGCGGGGCCAATCACGCAGAAATTGTCGCGCGCGCGAAAGCGCACCGAGGGGCGATAGACGCTCGCGTGCGGCACGCTCAGATCGGCCACGAGCGTATAGCCCGCGATGTAATCGAACGCTTCATGCACGGCGACGCGTGTCGCGGTGCGTCCAATCACGATGCCGAGCGACGCGCCCACTTGCACGCCGTCGCTGCCAGGGACGACCACGCGCGCACGATGCCCGGCGTGTGTATTGTGCGGCTTCACATACAGGATGGGCGCGCGCGGCGGCGCTTGATAAGGGGGCGCGTTCACGGCGTCGCCGAGCGCTTCGAGCGCGTGGCGGTCGTTGAGCAGCGTGCCGTAGACAGCGCCGCTCACGGGCGCCCGGCAGCGCGCACCCGCGGCGAGCAGCGAGCACATGGCAGCGGCGCTTACGTCGCGCGGCAAGGCCTCGCCTTCGATGTGCAGCAGATGATCGGCAACGGAAAACATGGCTTGGATTGGCTTCACGGAAATACTAATATGTGAGTGATAGTGCGCTTGCTATCATCGGTCGTCAATCGTCGATGAGAATTTTTCGGGTTTCCCCTGGGGCGCCCAGTTCTTCGAATTCCTGTTTAGCTGAAATCCGCCATGTCCGATACTTCGCGTCCGACCACTCGTGTTGCGCACCGCAACCTGCCCATGCTGCTGCTGCGCGCGCGCGAAAAGATGATGGAACGCTTTCGCCCGCTCATCACGTCGCACGGCTTGACCGAGCAGCAGTGGCGCGTGATACGCGCGCTCAACGAAAGCGGGCCGCTCGAACCGCGGCAGATTTCCGACCTGTGCACGATATCCAGCCCGAGCATGGCGGGCGTGCTCGCGCGCATGGAGGCGCTCGGCCTCGTGACGAAGGAGCGTTTCGCCGACGACCAGCGGCGCGTGCTCGTTTCGCTCACGAAGAAGAGCCATCAGCTCGTGAAAGCGATTTCGAAGGAACTGGAGGCGCGCTACAAGGCGCTTGAAGCGGAGGTGGGACCGGAGGTGGTCGAGCGCGTGTATCGCGCGATCGACGATCTGCTCGCCGGGCTTGAGGAGTGAGCGCGGCGCGCGCGTTCAGGCGGGCTCGCGAGCAAAGGTGAGGTTTTTCGGGAGCGGTCCGCGCGGATAGTTCGGACCGCGTAAGAGGACCTGGCGAGACTATGCGAGCGAAGCGAATGCCTCGTCGAGTTCGGCGGCGTTTTGCGGACGCACGACGCGCGCGACCTCCACGCCGTCGCGCAAGAAGACGAGCGTGGGCCACAGCTTCACGCGAAACGAGCGGCCTAGCGCGCGGCCCGGACCATCTTCCACTTTCAGGCGGCGCACCTGCGGATTGCGCTCGAACGCTGCGCCGATCAGGGGTTGCGCGCCTTGGCAATAGCCGCACCAGTCGGTACCGAATTCGACGACGGCGGCACCGCCGAGCGAGTCGATTTCCTTGCGGGCGGGCGCATTCGTTGCGTAGCTCATCGTGTGATTCCTCGCATTGGCATCTGCAGACATCCACATACGATACCGCATCGCGCGGCATCGTTCAGGCATCGCTTCGACGCCCGCATGGCCGTTCACGCGATAGGTGAGGCTTTTCGGGAGTGAGTATGTTCGCGCTTGTTCACGCACCTCACACGAAATTGCGTGAGCGTATGGGTTGAACAGTCACGTGAAAAAGTGCCTTGAAAACATGGGCGAAACGCAAAACCCGCCTGTGATGCGGTGAGCGCGAGCCGGCCGGCAGCCGCACTCGAAACCGCGTGAACCCACGTTTCGATGCACTGAGGTGAGCGTTTTCGGGAGGGGCTCGAGCGCGCCATCAGCGATCATGTGAAGCGAGGCGAGGCACGCGCCAATTTATCGTGCAAAAACCACATTAGCCCTGATTTCAAGGCGTTTTTTTGCCGCCGCGCGCGACAGGGCGACAAGCCGTCGCGCCCGAGAACTCTGCGCGCGGGCGGCAAAGGTGAGAAGATTCAGGAGCGCGCTTTGCGTTGACTTTGCGTTGAGCCTTGCGCTGCCGGGCGTCGAATGGACGCCCGCACCCGATGGGTATATAACATTAAGAAGTGCGGGATTCTTTTGACTACTGCTCACCAAGGGAGATCGACTTCATCATGACGAGCGACGACACGCAAAAGCAGGACGCTCAAAAGCCTGGCGCCGGTTCATCGCAGCCGGATCTGGAGAGTCTGAACGCCGCCCTCAGCCACGTCGACGAAGGCGTGAAATCCGGGAAGATCGCTGCGGGCGCGGCCAAGGGCCTCGTCTTCAGTCTCGTTGAAACGCTGGGCGCGCTGGTGGGCGACCCCGACCTGCCACAGCACGCGCGTTCTGGCTACGAAGGATTGCTCGAGGCCGCACGCGAGCTGCGCGCCAAGCTGGAGCACTAATCATTCTCAATGTGTGCGGCTGCGCTTTTGCCAAGCCGCTTTTGCCACCCGTAGCCGCGCGCTCACACAGCCAGCAGGGCGGCCGCAAGGCCGTCCGGCGCGGCGTCGATGCTCAGTTCCGGCGTGCCGTGCCAGTCCGCGCAACGCTGCAGCGCCCGGCGCAAGTCGGCCACCAGACGGCCACTCGCGCGCACGCCGGGCTCCAGATGCAGCGACTTCACCTCGAACACCTGCTGCGCCCGATGCGCCTTGGCGTCGATACGCCCGATGAGCCGCCCGCGATTCAAGATCGGCAGTACGAAGTAACCGTACTTGCGCTTCGCTGCCGGCACATAGCACTCCATGGCGTAGTCGAAATCGAATAGCGCCAGTGCGCGCTTGCGGTCCCAGACCACCGGGTCGAAGGGCGAGAGCAGAGTCGTGACCGTGGAGGCGAGCTTGCCGCTTGCCGCATCGTCGATGAGCGGCGCGTGCTCGCGATGCACGAACGCGTCCTGCTTCCAGCCTTCCACGCGCACTGGCAGCAACTCGCCCGCGTCGGCGAGCGCATGCAGGGCATCGGCATACGGGCGGCGCGGCAGGCGGAAGTAGTCGGCGGCCCAGTCCGCACGGATCACGCCGAGCGCGCGGCAGGAGCGCAGGAGCAGCTCGCGTTCCGCTTCGGCGCGCGGCAGCAGATCGCGTGCGTCGTTCCAGTGTGGCAACACGCGCTCGGCCACGTCGTACACGCGCTGGAAGTTGTGACGCTGGGCCACCATCAGCGCGCCGGTTGCGAAGAGCACCTCCAGATGCCGCTTCTCCGGCTTCCAGTCCCACCATCCGTTGCCCTTGTCGCCCTCGGCGCGCGCGAAGTCGGCGGAACGTACAGCGCCCTCGGTGCGAATGCGTTCGAGCAGCGCATCGATTTCGTCGCGGTACTGGTCGTGCCACTCGGCCGCGTATTTCCAGCCCATGCCTGAAGGATCGAGCATGCGATGACGCAGCAGCCCATAGTCCTCGATCGGCAGGAAGCACGCCTCGTGCGCCCAGTATTCGAACAGGCGCCCTTGCGCGAGATGCGCGTCGAGCCAGGCCGGCTCGAACGCGCCAATGCGGCTGAACAGCACGAAATAAGGACTGCGCGCGACCACATGGATCGTGTCGATCTGCAGCTGGGCCATGCGGCGGATGGCGTCGAGCACGTCGTCCGGCGTGGCCTTGCGGCGTGGCGGCGCGAGCAGCCTTTGTGCCGCGAGGTGCAGCGTGCGCGCCGCCGCGAGCGGCAGAATCAGCGAGGAACGGGCTTCGGCAACCGTGGGCGCATCGGCCGCGTCCGCACCGCGCTCACGCATGGACGCCCGCAACCACCGACACCGGCCGCAGCGCGGCGAGCCGTTGATGGATCTGCGCGACCACGGCCGCGCCTTCGCCCACCGCCGCGGCCACGCGCTTGGTCGAGCCTGCGCGCGCGTCGCCGATCGCGTAGACGCCTTCCACCGAAGTCGCGAGGCTGCACGACTCGTTGTCCCCGGTCAGCACGAAGCCGTGCGGGTCGAGCTTCACGCCGCACGCGCGCAACCAGCCCGTATTCGGGTCGGCGCCCGTGAAGAGGAACAGGTGGCGCGAATCGAAATGGTCGACGCCTTCCGGGCACGGCGTCTTCAGACGCACCGACGCGAGACCGCCACCGTCTTCGCCCAGGCCGCCGATCTCGCTGCGCCCATGCACCCGCACGTTCGCGAGCGAGGCGATCCGGTCAATCAGATAGCGCGACATCGTCGATTCGAATCCGGTCTTGCGGATCAGCACGTCGATCTGGCGCGCATGCGTCGAGAGGTAGACGATCGCCTGGCCCGCCGAATTGCCGCCGCCCACGAGCACGATGTTTTCGTGCTTGCAGAGCTTCGCCTCGACCGGAGAGGCCCAGTAATAGATTCCGCGCCCCGTATAGCGATCGATGCCCTCGATCGCGGGCTTGCGGTACACCGCGCCGCTCGCGATCACCACGGTATGCGCGCGCACATCGCCGCTGCAGGTTTCGAGCCGGCGCGGTTCTTCATCGCAGAACAGCTTGCGCACCGTGACCGGAATGGCCACGTGCGCGCCGAACTTCTGCGCCTGCACGAACGCGCGGCCTGCGAGCGCCTGGCCCGAGATGCCGGTGGGAAAGCCCAGGTAGTTTTCGATGCGCGAGCTTGCGCCCGCCTGGCCGCCCGGCGCGCGCGAATCGAGCACGATCACCGAAAGGCCCTCGGAGGCGGCGTACACAGCGGTGGCGAGTCCGGCCGGGCCCGCGCCCACCACGGCGACGTCGTAGACGCGCTGGCCATCGAGCTCGGGCAGGATGCCGAGACACGTGGCCAGCTCGGGGGCGCTCGGATGGCGCAGCACCGTGCCGTCGGGGCAGATCACGAGCGGCAGGTCTTCGCAGCGCGCGGCGAAACGCTCGACTACGCAGAGCATGCTTTCGTCGCGCTCGTCGAGCACCGAATACGGATGGCCGTTGCGCGAGAGGAAGCCTTGCAGCGAAACGAGTGCGGGATCGTCGTGCTTGCCCACGAGAATCGGGCCGCCCGCGCCCTTTTCGATGAGCGAGACGCGGCGCAGGATCAGTGCGCGCACGATGCGCTCGCCGAGTTCAGCCTCGGCGACGATGGCCGCGCGCAGTTGCTCGGGCGGAATCAGGATCGCATCGACGGGTTCGAGCGCCAGGCCGTCCACGAGCGCCGGGCCGCCCGAAAGCTGGCCCACTTCGGCGAGGAAATGCCCGCGCCCATGTTCGACGATGAGCCGCTCGCGGCCCAAGCCGTCGCGCTGGAACACTTTGACTGAACCGGAGAGCAGCACGAACATGCCGGGACCGGTTTCGCCGGTTCGAAAGAGCAGTTCGCCCGCTGCCCAGTGGCGCCGCTCGCCGAAGCGCGCAAGGCGCGCGATTTCATCGTCGGTGAGCTCGGGGAACATCTGGTGGCGCCGCGTGGAGAGCGTCGAGAACGGCGCTTCGGCGGGTTGCGGCTGCGTGTCGGAGTGGCGGCTCGCGGAAGGAAGGTCCGCGGATTCCGGAACCTCGGCTTCGGTGATCGTGCCCATCTGGCGGTTCTCCTCGTGCGGGCGGCTCGGGAGCGGGCCGCCCGGATCAGACAGCTTTCGGCGTGATGTTGACCGGGACTTCGGTGTGGGCGTGCACCTGGAGCGACTCGATCGCGCGGCCGGCGTCGCGCCACGCATCGAGGCCGCCGAGCAGCGGCACCACATCAGTAAAGCCGGCCTCGACGAGCTTCTTCGCCATCCAGGCCGCGGAAATTTCATTGGGGCACGAGCAATAGATCACGAGCTTCTGGTCGTTCGGATATTTGCCGACGATTTCGTCGAGCTTGCGCTCGTCGGCGAATAACGCGCCCGGAATGATGTACGGATCGAGCTTGCGCTTTTCTTCTGAACGAATGTCGAACACGACGGGCGGTGGCTTGCCGCCCATCGCGCGGTAGAGGTCCTCCACCGTGATGCGTGCGCTCGCGAGCTTCTTGATGAGCTGACGGCGGCGCTGCCAGCGGTAGGTCGCGTAGAGCACCAGCAGCACGACCACCACGACAGCGGCAAAGCGCCCAAGGCGGCTTGCGCCGGCGAGCATCATGTCGATCTGCGGTGCGAACATCACGCCGATGAGCAGGCCGGTGCCTGACCACAGCGCCGCGCCGATGCCGTCGAAGCCGACGAACTGGCGGTAGGGCACGCCCATCGCGCCGGCCAACGGCACGGAAACGAGCGACAAGCCCGGCACGAACTTGGCGACGGCGAGCACGCGCACGCCCCAGCGGCCGAAAAAGCGCTCGGTTTTTTTCACGCAGGTGTCGCGCGAGAGCGAGAGCTTGCAGAGCGTCTTGAGCGTGTTGCCGCCGTAGAGGCGCCCGGCCATGAACCACACGCTGTCGCCGATCAGCATGGCGAAGATGGAGAGCCCGAGCACCGGCGCGACCTGCTGGCCGATCGAACCGGGATGCATGGCCGCCATCGCGCCGAACAAGACGAGCGCGGGCATCGCGGGCACGGGCAGCCCTAGCGATCCGGCGAGCACATTGATGAACACCAGCGCAGGCCCGTATTGCGCGACGAGGTCATGTAGCATCGGCTTACTTCCGTTACGCGTTTAAGCGGGGAACGGGAAAGATAGGAGGGTAACGTAAAGATTATGGACGCATTTCGTAGGCGTGCAAGCGACCCCCCTGCACGCGCGTGAGAATGCCTGCCGAGTGCGGCAGGCATGTGAAAAAAGCGCCGGATTGAAAAGCGGTAGACGCGATGAGCGCGAAATGAACGGAAAGCGACCGAACGCGGCACACGAGACTTTGCGTGCCGCGTTCGTGGCGCCTCTTTCCGTGCGCTTAGCGCGTGTGTGATTCCCCGGGCAACTCGGCGCCTTGTGCGCGAATTGCCGCGATCAGCTCGGCCGGCGTGATTTCATAACGCACTTCGCGATGGATGCCCGGCTTGCGCTCGTCGACTTCGACCAGCAAGAGGCTTTTGCCGTCGGCCGCCGATTCGAGGCGCAGTGAACGCAGTTCGCGTCCGGTCGCGTCGTCATGCTCGGTGAGCAGGGTCATGTTTCCGGAAGACCCGGTCGTGCGCATTGATGTTGTCCTCGTGCGTAGGGTGGTCGAGCCATTGTACGGGGTCGGCTGCACGGCGTGTTCATGCAAGTGAGCGCCGACACACACAGCGAGATCGCTGTGCCGCGACCCTGGCCAGCCAGTTTAACGCGACTCGCCGCGGCGACGCCCGTTTTTGCGCGCCCTGCAACGGGCCATGCGAAATGCGTTGCGCGTTGCACCGCTGTCATGGTTGCGAAGCAAAGCAATGCCAGGCGAGAGGCATATGCAGCAGAAAAAACGGCTCACCCGGGCAGGCCGGATGAGCCGCTGAAACGCCGTTGTTACTCGGATCAGCAAACCGTGGTACGGCTTGTTGACGGTTTTCATGGTGCCGCCGGGGCGGCGCACTGTCGAGATGGGACTAACGCCGATCTCTCAGACCAATAAGCCGGCGTGGATCGACTGCTCTTGCGGCGCAGCGTGGGTGCCGGTCGTTATGCCGCGATGTGTTCGGCCGCTTCGGCAATATTGACGCTCTCGCGGCGTGCCGGGGTGCGAGCGGGCTTCGAGCGCTTCGACGCTTCCGCGCCGCCCGCCACCGTAAACAGGCGCACGGCTTCGTCGAGAACGTCGGCCTGTTCGGCGAGCCGCTGCGCCGTGGCGGCGGCCTGCTCGACGAGGGCGGCGTTCTGCTGCGTGGCGCTGTCCAGATGCGCCACGGCTTGATTGACCTGGCGGATGCCCTCTGCCTGCTCGCCGCTCGCGTTCGCGACCTCGGTGATGATCGACGAGACGCGGCTCACGGCTTCGTCGATCGAGCGCATCTGCGCAGTCGTGTTGCCGACGAGACGCGTGCCCTCGGCGATCTCGTTCACGCTGGCGTCCACGACCTGCTTGATCTCCCTCGCTGACGCCGCGCAGCGCTGCGCGAGCATGCGCACCTCGCCAGCGACGACGGCGAACGAGCGGCCCGCCTCGCCCGCGCGCGCGGCTTCGACGGCGGCGTTGAGCGCGAGGATGTTGGTCTGGAACGCGATGCCGTCGATCACGCCGGTGATGTCGCTGATGCGGCGCGAGGCGTCGGTGATGCCCGTCATCGTGCGCTCCATCTGCGCCGCGATCGAGCCGCCTTCGGCGGCTGCGGACTGCGCGTCGCGCGCGAGATCGAGTGCGCGCGCACTCGCTTCGGCGTTGGCCTGCACGGTGGTCGTGAGTTGATCCATCGTGGCCGCGGTTTCTTCGAGCGATGCGGCCTGCATTTCAGTGCGGCGCGAGAGATCGAGATTGCCGCTGGAGATCTCGTGCGCGGCGTCTAGCATGCCGTCGATCTGCGAACGCACGTCGAACACGATCGCCGTGAGATTGGCCTGCAACTGGTTGAGCGCGTGGAGGACGTCGCCGAGATCGTCGTTCGTGGCGACCGCGAGCGTGGCCGTGAGGTCGCCCGCGGCCATGCGCGTGGAGGCCGTGGTCATTTGCGCGAGCGGCGCGCCGAGGTGGCGCGTGGTGAGGCGCCAGGCGCCGAGTGCACAAACGCAGGCCGCGCCGAACGCGCCCCAGAAGGGCAGCGGCGGCAGACCTTGCCAGGCGGCGAGGCCGGCTGCGGCGAACACGGCCGGCACGGCGCCATAGCCGAATGCGATGCGCGTGGCGATAGGCACACGCAGCAGCGACTGCAGCGCACCCACGAGGCCCGTGCGCACCACGGAGCCGTGGCGCAGCCGCACGCCTTGCAGACGTCCCTCGCGCATTTGCGCGTAGAAGGCTTCAGCCGTTCGGACTTCCTCGCGCGTGGGCTTCACGCGCACGCTCAGATAGCCGACCACCGTGCCTTGCTCGGAGACGGGCGTGACGTTCGCGCGCACCCAGTAGTGGTCGCCGGACTTGCGGCGGTTCTTCACGATCGCGGTCCAGGGGCGCCCTTCACGGACGGTCTCCCACAGGTCGGCGAACGCTTCGGCCGGCATGTCGGGATGCCGAATGATGTTATGCGCCTTCCCGATCAGCTCCTCTTTCGTAAAGCCGGACACCGCGACGAACGCAGGATTGCAGTACTGAATGCGGCCCTTGAGATCAGTGGCCGAGACGAGCATCTGCGAAGCGGGATAGTCGAATTCCTGTTGCGTGATGGGTTGATTGTTGCGCATGAATTTCCTTCGATGGGGCCGCTTGAGGCCCAACAACACAGCGAGGCATATCGGCATTTCCCTTGCGAACTTTAGGGGTATGCGTGTTTTGGGGGCGCGTGAGGCGATATGCGCGCAGCGAGAAAATCTGTTGTGCAATCAATGGATTGGCGTGGATGTTGGGGGGTGTATGCACAGACTTTTCCCCGTTAACTGTGGACAAGTCCAGTGCCTCCAAAATGTGCAACTTCTCTGTCGCGTGACGTGTTGGCGTTTGCGATCAAGGGCTTAGGTTCGCTGTCCAGAAGTTGTGCACAGGGCTGCCAACAAAATCTGTGGAAAAGCTAGGTAGGTTTCGAGGCCGTTCGAGGTTGCGTTGCTGCGATTGGGAACGCCGCGGGTTAACCGAAACGCATCAAGGACTTGATACGGTCTTCCAAGGGTTACGCACAGGGCTGCCAACAAAAATTGTGGACAAGTCATGGCGCGCGGAACGGTTCGTGTTGCCAACGAACCTGGCCTCGACGGCCGCCCGCAAGTTTTCGGGATGAGCAATCTTGAGCCGATGCGAAGATAGCCGCCCCTCGTCCCCTTGCACGCTGGTCCTCGCAATGAAACTCCCCATGCTATTCAAGTCGCTGTTCGATTTCGAAACGGACAACCCGGCACCCAGCGCGCTCCCCGTACCTGCGGCTGAGCCGACTCCGCAACCGCACCCTGTCCCGCGCCCTCAAGCCGAATCCATTCAGGCCGACGAAGCGAGGCATGACCCCGACTCGCTGCTCGCCGCCATCGACGCCCTTGGCGAGATCGTACTTGCGCTCGACGCACAGCTTCGCGCCGAGCGTCGCAGTGGTACTCAGCTTCGTACTTGCCTGAACGACGAGCTGACGGCGCTTCGAACGTCGCTCATCCACTAGCGACTTAACCTTGAGTTATGTCGACGCAACCGATTTCAATTGCCACGTCGCTTCGAGGCATGAATACTCGGGTACGGCGCACGAAGCGTCGACCGACCATCCGGAGGAGACTAAATGAAAAAGGTTGCAACGCTTGCGGCAGTCGTCATGGGATGCACGTATCTCGCGCCGGTTCAGGCGCAGGACGCCACGAGCGCCACCCTCAAAAAAATCCGCGATACAGGTGTGATTTCCCTGGGCGTGCGGGAATCGTCGGTGCCGTTCTCGTACTACGACAGCGAGCAGCACACGATCGGCTATGCCCAGGATATCGCGCTGAAGATCGTCGACGAGGTGAAAAAGGAACTGAAGCTCGACAAGCTCACGGTCAAGGAAATTCCGATCACTTCGCAGAACCGCATTACGCTGGTCCAGAACGGCACGATCGATATCGAGTGCGGCTCGACCACGCACACCAGGGAACGCGACAACCAGGTTGCGTTCACGAACAGCTTCTTTCAGTACGGCGTGCGCCTGATTGCGAAGAAGGATTCGGGGATCAAGGACTTTCCCGATCTCGCAGGCAAGACCGTCGTGACCACGGCGGGAACGTCGGAGGACAGGCTGCTGCGAGAGATGAACAACGACAAGAAGATGGGCATGCAACTCATCGCCGCCAAAGACCACGCGGAGTCGTTTCTCAACGTGAAGACGGGGCGCGCTGTCGCGTTCGTCATGGACGAGCCGCTGCTGTACGGCGCGCGGGCCAAGGAGACGAACCAGCAGGACTACCTGATCACTGGCACGCCGCCGCTGTCCGAGGTATATGGCTGCATGGTGCGCAAAGACGACCCCGCCTTCAAGAAATTGGCCGATGGCGTGATCGCTCGGATACAAACTTCGGGTGAGGCAGAACGGCTCTACACGAAGTGGTTTACGCAGCCTGTTCCGCCGAAGGGGATGAACCTGAACTATCCGTTGTCCAACGAGAATCGGGCGCTGTTTGCGCATCCGAATGATCGGGCGCTTGATTGATTACAGGATCGCGTATTCACGCGGCGGCCGCACCCGAGCGGCCGCCAGCTTACGCTGACTTCGCTTCCCCGTCCTGCCATTCCTCGCTCGCTTCCACATCGCCCGCCACCGAGTAGAGCACCCGCGTATTGCGTGTCTTGAGGAAATCTTCAAGCGTTTCCCCACGCATGGCCGCGTAGATGTGAAGGTTCGAAGTCCCAACGACTGCGCCGAGCTTTTCGAGCATGAAGAAGATCACGCCGTAGTGAATCAGTCCGCGCCAGTCGCGCCGGCGCACGAGACCCTTTTCCTCTTCGGTCAGCCCGGCCTCGGCAAACGAGCGCTCCGGGTTCGCAAGAAATGCACGCCGATGCCCCTCGTCGATCATCGCGTGCAGGTACTTGTTCAGACGGTACGCCTTCACACTCGATTCGAGTCCGAACGGATACGTGCCCGTGAGCTTTTCCGCACCGGCCAGTTGCCGCGCCATGTGCTGGCGGTGCCGCGCCTGCGCCTCACCGGCCGGCGCCATCGCCGCGTTTTCGAGCACGAGTGTGCCGATGCCCGTCATCGAGGGCAGGTAGTAGCCGCTATGCACTTTCTTCACGTTGCCGCTCAGCGCGCCGCGCATGATCAGCCACATGATGATTTCGGCGCCTTCGAGCCCGCCCAACTGGGCGTACTCCGCATGCGTCATTTCCGCGAGCGCCTCCGGGTCGTTCGTGATGGCGTCGAGGAAGCGGTGGTCCCAGTCCACGTTGTTGAAGCCCGCGTGTTCGCCGTGCACCTGGTGCGAGAGGCCGCCCGTTGCCATCACCACCACGCGCAGGTCCTCGGGGAAGCTCTCTATCGCGCGCCGCAGCGCCTGGCCGAGTTTGAAGCAACGGCGAGCGGTGGGAATCGGGAACTGCAGCACGCCCACCTGCAGTGGAACTACGCGCGTGGGCCAGCCCGTTTCCGTGCGCTCGAGCAGCGCTGACATCGGCGAGAAGAAACCGTGGTCGAGCGGCTTGTCCTGGAAGAACGACATGTCGAATTCGTCGCTCACGAGGCTCGTGCCGATATGCCGCGCGAGCGCCGCGTGTCCGCCAATGCCGGGCAGGTCGCGCGCGCCGCCGCCTTCGTCGGCGACCTGGTATTCGTTGCCGATGCCGAGCGCGAACGCCGAGTAATGGTCGAAGAAGAACGACGTCACATGGTCGTTGTAGACGTAGACGATGGCGTCGGGCTGCTGTTCGCGCAGCCAGCGCTTGACCGGCTCGAAGCTCTCGAAGATCGGCGCCCAGGCCGGATCCTGCTCCTTGTGCGCGTCGTGCGCGAAGCCGATAGTCGGGGTGTGCGAAACGGCGATGCCGCCAACGATCGTGGCCATGTCTCCCTCTCCTTGTTTGCGGGTGATTTATATCGATGGCGCCAATGTAGGGTTGACGGGAGGTTATGTAAATTGACTTTTTCTTGAAAATTCCATAACTTGAGATTATGGAAAATAAGGAAACCCGGCGGCGCGTGAAGGCCGACATCGATGCAGACGCAGCCCGCGAAGCGGCAGACGAGGCACAGCGGCAACTCGCGTCGAGGCTGCGTCTGCGGCATTTGAACTGTTTCGTGGCGATCGCCCAGGAGCGCACGCTCGCGCGCGCGGCGGCGCGTTTGCATTTGAGCCAGCCAGCCGTTTCGAAGACCCTCGTGGAACTCGAGCAATGGGCGGGCGCACGTCTCGTCGAACGCGGCAGAAACGGCGCGGCGCTGACGGTGCAGGGCGAGCGCTTCCTGCGCTATGCGCTCGACGCGACGCGCGCGGTCGAGGCGTCCGCGCTCGCACTCGGGCGGCAGGACCCGCATGCAGCACCAGCGGTGCGCCTGGGCGCGTTGCCAACCGTGGCAACGGCGCTGCTGCCAGAAGCCCTCCTGCGTTTCACGGCGTTGCGCCCGCAAGTGGGCGTGAAGATTCATACCGACTCGAATGCCGAGCTACTGCGTGCGGTGAAAGCGGGCGAGCTCGACCTGATGGTGGGGCGCATGGCCGAGCCGGCGATGTTGCAGGGCGTGTCGTTCGAATATCTCTATACGGAGTCGCTCCTCGTCGTCGTGCGCGCGGGGCATCCGCTTGCGAACGAAAGCGGTGCGCCAGCGCTCGGCGACGTGCTCGGTTTTCCGCACGTGATCGCGGGCGAGCGCACCGCGCCGCGCCATCACACCGAGGCGTTTCTTGAAACGCATGGTTTCGCCGTGCCTGAAGGCGCGATCGAAACGCAATCGGCTTCCGTGGCGCGCTTGATCGTCGCCGGTTCTAACGCCGTGTGGATTGTGCCGCAGCGAGTCGCGCAGAGCGACATCGACGCTGGGGTGCTCGTGCAGATCGACGTGCCGGCCCCGCAGGGTGTGGAGCCGATCGGCATTCTTCGGCGCAGCACCGCTACGCTCGACGAAGCGATTGGCGCACTCGCGCAGCAATTGCGCGAATGCGCTCAAGCGGCGTAGTGCGAGACATCGTCATTTAATTCGATATCCGAATTAAATGACGCGCGCCGTCCAGAACTAATCAGATGAATACAGTGAGCGTCGACTCGATTTGAATGGCGTAAATTACATTTACCTTAACGGTGATGAGCCTTACCGATCACACCACCAAACTGTTGCTCAAACGCCGAAACCGATTGAAAGGGAATGAAACATATGGAATGATATCGATTCTCATTACCGCGGAGCCTTCCGCGGCCAAACAACAAGACCAGCCAGCCTAGCTTCGTTTCCCTCGGTCCTTTCGGGGCGGCCCAGCCAGCCAATCCACCCGCGTCGTCCGCGCCAGTTTTGTGCGCGTCGCACGGCCGGGTCGTATGCCTTGCACAGGGACCTCATGTTGAACCGGACGCCGCTCGCGAGTGCGCTCGCGCTGACCTTTGCCGTACCTTTCGCTTCGTCTGCACTCGCGCAAAGCGCGCCTGCAACTGCTGCCACTGCCGCTTCGGGGGCGGCCGCCGCGCAGAGCAATCAGACGATCCAGGCCTCGCAGGCGGCAAGCGCCACGAACAACGCCACACTGCCCACGATCTCCGTGTCGGGTCAAAGCGATGCTCAGGACTTCCAGGCTGATACCGCGACCGTGGGTGCGAAAACGCCTACGGCGCTGCGCGACATTCCGCAGTCGGTCACAGTGATCAACAAGGCCGTGATGCAGTCGCAGGGCGCCACGTCGTTCCAGGACGCGCTGCGCAACGCGCCCGGCATCACGATCGGCGGTGCGGAAGGCGGCCAGATTGGCAACAACATCAACCTGCGCGGCTTCACGGCGCAAAACGACATTTACCTCGACGGCTTTCGCGACCGCAACCAGTACTACCGCGACACCTTCGATCTCGAATCGATCGAAGTGCTCTACGGTCCTTCGTCGATGCTGTTTGGCCGCGGTTCCACCGGCGGCGTGATCAACCAGGTCACGAAGCAGGCGAACCTCAAGCCGCTCACCGAAGTGTCGACCACCATCGGCACTGACGACCGCTATCGCGCGACGCTCGACGTGAACCGCCCGCTCGGCGATCACGCTGCGTTTCGTCTGAATGCGTTCGGCCAGTCGATGGGCTCGACGCGCGACGTGATGAAGAATAAGGACTACGGTTTCGCGCCCGAGTTGCGCTTTGGCATTGGCACGCCGACCGAAGTCACGATCTCGGCGCTGATCCAGCACAACTACGACATGCCGGACTATGGCGTGCAGGCGATCAACGGCCACCCGTTCGCGCCTTCGAAAAGCACGTTCTACGGCCTCACCGACGACCGCACGATCCAGGACGTGCAGACTGTTCAGGCGCGCGTGGATCACCGTTTCAACGACCAGTTCAAGATCACCAACCAGACGCAGTTCTCGCATTCGCTCACCGACGCGCGCGAGACCGCGCCTGGTGCCGTGTTAACGGGCCCGCTTTCTTCGAGCACGGCGCTCAAGAACGGCAACTTCACGAACCTGCCGCTCGAAGATCTGTACATCAAGCTTGCGAGCCACGACCGCGTGATCGAGAACCACTCGATCTACAACGATACGATGGCGCAATACAAGTTCAACACGGGCTTCCTGAAGCACGAGATGATCGCGGGCGTCGAGGTGGGACACGACAGCTATACGAATCAGGCCTACACGCGCAACAACCTGCCGATTCTCTCGCTGCTTAACCCGGCCTATATCTCGACGCCCTCGAACGTCACGACGACGGTGGGCAACCACGCGGAGTCTGGCGCGACTACGCTCGCGGCGTACTTCAACGAAACGATGTCGATCGGGGAGCACTGGAAGATCATTGGCGGCGTGCGTTGGGATCGCTTCCAGGCGCATATTGCCAACACGATTACCTTGCCGCTCTACGCGGACCAGACCAACACGTTCACGAGCGTTCGCGCGGGCGCGATTTATCAGCCGACCGACTGGCAGTCGTACTACTTCTCGTACGGCACGTCGTTTGACCCGTCGCTTGAAGCGCTTACGGTCACGAACAACACGCAGAACCTCGCGCCCGAGAGCACCAAATCGTATGAAGTCGGCGCGAAGTGGGACTTGCTCGGCGGAAATCTTTCGGTTACCTCAGCATTCTTCCAGCAGGAAATGGACAACGCGCGCACGCAAACCGCGACGGGCGAATACACGCTTTCGGGCGACATTCGCGTGCGCGGCTTCCAGGCGGGCGCAACGGGCCACCTCACCAACAAGTGGCAGGTGTTCGCGGGCTACACGTATATGGACGGCGTGATTCTCAAGGCACTTGACGGAACCCAGGGCAACACGCCGGCCAACACGCCGCGCAATACCTTCACGCTGTGGACCACCTATGCGTTCACGCCGCATTGGGAAATCGGCGGCGGACCGACCTATATGTCGGCGCGCTACGCGGCGAACACGAACTACGTGGAAACCGGCGGCTACACGCGCTGGGACGCGATGGCCGAGTACCACGAAAAGAAGTGGGACGTGCGGCTGAATCTGCTGAATCTGACCAACAAGTTCTACTATGACGCCCTCATCCCGTCGGACGGCGGACGTTCAGTGCCGGGCGTTGGCCGCACGTTCCTTGCGACGGCCGATTACCGGTTCTGATTAGCGCGCATACGCGTGCGCCGCGCTTCTGCGCGCGGTCACGCGAAGCCCGCATAATGCGGGCTTTTTGCGTAACTGCGCGTGTGTGCGCGAATGCAGCCGCGAATGCGGCGCAACGAAGGAAACGACGATGCTGGTTCACGTGCCCAACGTACTGACGCCCGAGCAGGTGCGCGCGCTGCGCGTGCGGCTCGACAATGCAGGCGACGCCTGGGTAGACGGCCGCGCGACGGCTGGCTGGTCTGGCGCGCCCGTGAAGCGCAACGTGCAGATCGCCGAGCACACGCCAATCGCACGGGAGCTTGGCGACATGGTGCTCGCGGCCATCGAACGCAATCCGCTCTTCATCAGCGCGGCGCTGCCCAACCAGGTGTATCCGCCGCTCTTCAACCGCTATGAAGGCGGCATGACGTTCGGCAGCCACGTGGACGGCGCCGTGCGTGTGCTGCCCAACGGCGTGAAGCTTCGCACAGACGTTTCGTGCACGCTCTTTCTCTCGTCGCCCGACGAATACGACGGTGGCGAACTCGTGGTCGAAGACACCTACGGCGTGCAACAAGTGAAGCTGCCGGCGGGCGACATGATCGTCTATCCGGCCACGAGCCTGCACCAGGTCACGCCGGTCACGCGCGGCGCGCGTGTGGCGAGCTTCTTCTGGGTGCAAAGCCTCGTGCGCGACGACACGAAGCGCGCTCTGCTCTTCGACATGGACACCGCTATCCAGCGCCTGAACGCAAGCGACGCCGACGCCCAGGCGCGGCGCAGCCTCGTGGGCTGCTACCACAATCTTTTGCGACTTTGGAGTGAAACATGAGCTTTTCCGATACCGCCGAGATCGATGCACCGGCAACGCGGCGCACACCTCTCGACGCCGAACAGCGCGACGAGCGCGCAAAGCGTTCGCGCCGCGCGACCTTCATCAAGTGGCTGCGCAAGGTGCACGGCTGGGTGGGTCTGTGGGGCGCGGCGCTTGGCCTGCTGTTCGGCGCAACGGGGTTCGTGCTGAATCATCGCGCCGAGCCGCTGCGCATCTCGCCGGGCGCGCCGCAAGTCTCGACGGTGCAGATCGCCGTGCCAGACCCAGCGCCCGAAACGCCGCGAGAAATGGTGAAATGGTTGCGATCGCAACCTGATTTGAAGCTGCCAGCACGCATGGGCCGCGTGCAGAAGGAGCCCGAGCACAACGTGGCGTGGGGCGATCGCAAAGTCGTGCAGCCTGAGCATTGGCAGATGATGTTCACGTCACCCGGCGAGAGCGTGGCGGTCGAGTACTGGGTGGGCAACGACAAGCTCACGCTCAAGCGCAACGACAACTCGCTCGTCTCGACGATCACCAACCTGCACAAGGGTACGGGCATGAGCGTGGGCTGGGTGCTGTTCATCGACAGCTTCGCCGGGGCGCTCATTCTGCTGTCGCTCACAGGCGTGCTTCTTTGGACGGAGCTGAACAGGCGCAAGACGGTGGGCGCTGTGCTGTTGTTCGGCTCGATTATCGTGGCGGTGTGCGTAGGGCTGGCGTAAGCCCCGACGGGTGAACCAGACGACGTGCGCGAACGTCATTGTTCGCGCGCTCCTTTCAGTCTTTCACGCCGCGTTTGCGCAGCAAATACGTGTCCATGATCCATCCGTTCGCCTCGCGCGCTTGTGCGCGAACGCGGACGATCTCGTCTTTCACGTCTTCCAGGCGGCCCGACATCAGGATCTCGTCAGGTGTGCCGACATATGCACCCCAATAGATATCGAGGTCCTCACCCGCGAGTTGCGCATACGCGTTTTGCGCGTCGAGCATGACCACGGCGCTTTCCACGTCCTGCGGAAAGCCGCCCTCCGCGAGCCGCCTTCCCGTCGTGATGCTCACCGGCTTGCCGATGAAGTTGAGCGGCACGCGATGCTTCGCCGCGAGCGCCTGAACGCTGCTAATGCCCGGAATCACCTCGAAGTCGAACGCCAGCCTGCCATCGGCAAGAATGGAATCGAGAATGCGGATCGTGCTGTCATAGAGCGATGGATCGCCCCATACGAGAAACGCGCCGCATTGGCCGTCCGTCAATTCCTCTTCGATCAGGCGCTCGAATACGCGCTGCTTGTCGCGGTTGAGTTCGTACACGGCGGTCTTGTAATCGAGACCCTCGTCGCGGCGCCGCTCGGGGCTCGTCGCTTCCACGATTCGATAGTCGTGGTCCTTGATAAAGCGCGCGCAGATTTCCTTGCGCAGCGCGACAAGTTTGTCCTTGGCAGCGCCCTTGTCCATCACGAAGAACACGTCGGCGGCGTTGAGCGCTTCGATCGCCTGCACGGTCAGGTAGTTCGGGTCACCCGCGCCGATGCCGATGATAAGGATCTTTTTCACGTTGCAGTTCCGGAAATAGTGTCGTCGGTGCGGCGCAATGATAGCGCGAGTTCCGTGCTGTGCCGCATTGCGCCGCGACCACCGGCAGGGGCAATTTTCTTCAATACGCCGGCGACACGCGCGTCTACCCTCGACGCTTACTGATCCCCAATGGGCGTAGCGAGGAAAACTGTGAGCACTGCCTTGTCGATGGCCGCCTTCGCGCTGGCCACATCCATCACCCCTGGACCCGTCAATATCGTCGCGCTGAGCGCGGGTGCGCGATACGGGCTACGCGCGAGCCTGCGCCACGTTACCGGCGCGACCGTGGGTTTCGCGTGTCTGTTGCTGCTGATCGGACTTGGCATGCACGCATTGCTGGCGCGCTTGCCGTTTCTCACGCGCGCGATCGAATGGGCGGGCGTGGCTTTCCTGCTGTACGTTGCGTATCGCCTCGCCGCCGACGATGGCCGCATCGACTCCCCGAACGCGTCGCGCGGTCCCTCGCTGATGGTCGGCGCCACGATGCAATGGCTCAACCCCAAGGCGTGGCTCGCATCGGTGGCGGGCATGGGCTTATATGCGGCTTCTGGCGAGAGTGCGCTGGTCTGGCAGTTTGCCGCGATCTATTTCGTCGTGTGCTATGTGTCGATTGCGTGCTGGGCGTGGGCAGGCGCGTCGTTGCGCCAGGCATTGCGCGAACCGTCGCGCGTGCGGTTCGTGAACCGCGTCATGGCATTGTTGCTTGCGGGCAGTGCGTTTTGGCTGGTGTTTGCCTGAACGCGCGACGGCTACGTTAGCCGCGATATTGGCCCGGCGTTGCGGCAACGAACTGACGGAACGCGCGCTGCAAATGCGCTTGATCGGCGAAACCGGCCTCGGCCGCGACATCCGCAATGGTGTGCCCGCGGCGCAGTTGCGCACGGCTGAACTCGATGCGGCGGTTCACGACATATGCGTGCGGTGTCATGCCGTATTGCTCGCGAAACGCGCGTATGAGATACGAGGGCGAAAGATCGGCGGCGGCGCAAATCTCCTCGAGCTTGAGCGTGCGGGTGTAATTGCCGTCGATGAATTCTGCGGCGCGCGCGAGGCGTTCGTTCGGTTCGCGTACGCTGGCCGGCGCAGGGTTGAGGGACTGCTGGAGCCTCGCGAAATACGCTACGACCGCGCATTCCTTGCGCAGCGCTGACTCATGCGGATCGACGAGCAGTTCGTAGAGCCCGTTGAGCCCGTCGAACAAGTCACGCTCCCAGCTCAAGGTCTGTTCGAACGGGCGGAAACCTTCGTGCGCGCCGAAACCCAAATCGTGTTGCAGTTTCGCGAGCCACGCCGTGTCGAGATAGAACATGCGGTAGGCCCAGGGCTCGTCTGCGACTGGGTTGCATGCGTGCACGACTTCCGGGTTGATGACCACCACCGCGCCCGCACTGATGTGAGAGAGCGTGCTCCCGTTCAGGTAGGTGCTGCGCCCGCCCGTGACCGCGCCGATCGAGAACGTGCTGTGCGCGTGACGGCCATAGCTGACCTTGCGTCCGTCGGTGATTGCGCGCACTTCGATGAACGGCAGGTCTGCATCGCGCCAGAAGTAGGGTTGCGCGTCGGGCGTTACGGTTTGCGGCATGAGAAACCCCGGAGTGATGCTGCGCGCATGATGCGACGCGAAAGTTCCATATTAGCGCAAGGCGAGAAGGCCGGGGGACGTGATAGGCTTGGCTGTCGCATGAGTCATTCTCTCTTCATTGCCAGGCACTGCACATGAACGAAACGAAGCCAATGAATGCAACGATCCGCCCGTTGAACGAGCAAGACGCCGAGGCTTTTCACGCCATGCGTTTGTACGCGACCGAAAATTATCCGGCCGGTATCGTGCCGACCTACGAGGAAGAATCCAGGCGGACGCCCGAAGAGAGCAGGGCCGTGGTTCGCGCCACGAACGACCGCATCGTATTCGGCGCATTCGCTGGCGACAAGCTCACTGGAATCACGGGGCTCATGCGCGACGCGCGCCAGAAGCTCGCGCACAAGGGGCTCATCTGGGGTGTCTTTGTCGATCCCGCATGGCGGGGCGCCGGTATTGCAAGGCAATTGATGGAGGCCGCCATCGCACACGCTCGCGCGCTCGGCTTGCTGCAAGTGCAACTCGTGGTGAGTGTGTTGAATCCCCGCGCCCAGGCGCTCTATCGCTCATGCGGCTTCGTGCGCTATGGAGTCGAGCCGCGCGGCCTGTGCATCGACGGCGTGTATGCCGACGACGAACTCATGGTGCTGTTTCTCGACGACCCAGCGGTGCCCGACTAAGCGCAATCCGTGCCGCCCAGCGCACAACAGGCCGCAATTCTCAAGTGTTGTCTAACGCACAGCGCACCCGGCCGATTCATGCGTAGTCATCATTTCGTCATACCTAACCGTCGATAATCCACCGCGAATAAATTGGCCAACGTGTCCCGAGCCGCGCAACCATAGCGCGGCCGGCTACGAAGGCCCGGGGATTTCGACATGACCATTCGTCACCGCATCACGCTACTCATCGTCCTGATGTTCGTCGCGCTGTCCGCCATCGGCGGCTACGCGGCCTATCAGGCCCGCCACAGCGCCAGCGACGTCCGCCAGGTTACCCAGGGCGTTGTGCCGAGCGCCCTCGCATCATCCGATCTCGTGGCGCTCGTGAAAGACGTGCAGCTCGCCACCATGACACTCGTCTACGCACCCGACGCCACGGTCGCGTCGCTCGCGCAGAACGAGCTCAAGGACAAGGAAGCGGCGTTACGCGCCGCGCTCGACGTGCAACGCAAGGCGGCAGCGAGCCACGCGCAGGAAGGCCTCGTCTCGCAGGCGCAGGAAAGCCTCGCGAACTACTTCTCCGCGATCGATGACACAGCGAAGATGAAGGCGGGCGGCAAGAACGAACTCGCACAGGCCTATCTTTTCGCGAACGTCGCGCAGTATCGCGACGAACTCGAAGGTATCGTCACGACGATGCGCGTGGAAAAGAACCGCCAGAAAGATGACGCGATCCGCACGCTCAACAGTACGCTCGACACCACGACGAGCGCCATTGCCGGCGTGACGGGCGGCGCGGTGCTGCTGCTCACGCTGATCGGCGCGCTGCTGTACCGCCAGATCACGCGCCCGCTTTCGCACATGCAGGCCATGATGAGCGAAATCGCGTCGAGCCAGGACTTCACGCGCCGCGTGCCCGTGGGCCGCATGGACGAAATCGGTCATTCGATCGTCGCCTTCAACGGCATGATCGAGAAGATCCAGCACAGTTCGGCGCAGCTCAAACGCAAGACCGCCGACATTCAGGCGATGCTGCAGAACATGCAGCAGGGCATTCTCACGGTGGTCGAAGGCGCGACGATTCACAACGAATATTCGGCGTATCTGGAGGCAATCTTCGAAACGAACGAGATTGCGGGCCGCTCGCTGATGGACCTGGTGTTTTCGCGTACGGATCTCGACGCCGACACGCTCGCGCAGATCGACGCCGCCGTGCACGCATGCCTTGGCGAAGACGATGTGAACTTCGCGTTCAATCAGCACCTGCTCGTGAATGAAATCACGCGCACGCTGCCGGATGGCCGTGCGAAGGTGCTGGACCTGAGCTGGTCGGCGATCACCGACGAAAACGACGTGGTCGTGCGCCTCATGCTGTGCGTGCGCGACGTGACGGAGCTGCGCGAACTCGCGGCCGAAGCCGGCGAGCAAAAGCGCCGCCTCGAAATGATCGGCGAAATTCTCGCGGTGAGCGAGGAGAAGTTCCAGCATTTCGTCGATAGTTCGACGAGCTTCATTCACGAGAACGAGCACATCATTCGCCAGCACGACTGCGCGGATACGAGCGCGATCGCCGCGCTGTTCCGCAACATGCACACAATCAAGGGCAACGCGCGCACGTACAGCCTGCAGCATCTCACGGGCGTGGTGCACGAAGTCGAGCAGCGCTACGACGCGCTGCGCCGCGAAGACACGAGCCACACGTGGGACCAGCAGGCGCTGATCGCCGATCTGGAGCGTGTGAAGGCGGCGCTCGAGCACTATTCGAACATCAACGAGGTGAGCCTTGGGCGCGGCCCGCGTGCGGCTGGCGCGCCGAGCGGCACGGCGAGCCTCACCGTCACGCGCGAATTGATCGAACAGACGCTGCGCATTGTCGATCGCACCGACGACAACGACCTGCCCGCACTTCGCGCGATGCGCGCCGAACTGCGCACCACGCTGCACGCGATCGGCACCGAGCGGGTGGCCGATGCGCTCGCGGGCGTGACCGGCTCGCTGCCCTCGCTGGCTCAGGAGCTCGGCAAGGTCGAACCGGTGGTGAAGATCGAGGACAACGGTTATCGCCTGCGCAGCGAGGCTGCCGGCACGGTGAAGAACGTGTTCATGCATCTGCTGCGCAACTCGCTCGACCACGGCATTGAAATGCCGGCGCAACGCCGCGCAATTGGCAAGCACGAGTCGGGCCACATCGACATCGATGTCAACGTGCACAACGGCGCACTGTGCATGACGCTCGCCGACGACGGCCGCGGCCTCGCGCTCGCGCGCATTCGCAGCATCGCGGTGGAGCGCGGCTGGCTTCAGGCGTATGAAGCGGTGAGCGACGAGGCGATCGCGGCATTCATTTTCCGCCCTGGCTTTTCGACGGCCACGAACGTGACCGAAGTCTCGGGCCGCGGCGTGGGCATGGACGCGGTGCGCGATTTCCTCGAACGCGAGGGCGGTGCAATCGAACTGCGTTTCACCGACGAGCGCCGGGGCGCCGATTACCGGCATTTCGAGACCGTCGTGCGTTTGCCGCAGCAATGGGCAGTGAAGATGGCGGACGCAACGCAGGCAAAGCAAGAGGAAGCGCTGGCGGGCTAGCGCATGGCGGGGGTGGCAGTGGTCTTACCGTATTTAATCGAAGGCGCGGCTATCGTCGCGTTGGCAGCCGGCGTGGTCGCGGCGTGGCACAAGCGTGCGCAAACGCAGGCGGCAAATGCGGCGCGTGCGCAGGAAGCGGCGCACGCTCACGCGCTTGCACAGGCCGAAACGCGCCACACGGCGCAGCAGGAAGACGCGGCGCGTGAACACGCAGCCTTGGTCGCGCAAATCGAATCGTTGCGCGCAGAACTCGCACAGCGCCGGTCCGTGGCCGATGCGCTCGAAGCGGCGCTCGCCAGCGAGCGCGCGCAGCGTGACGATGCCATGCAGCACTCTGCGCGCATTGCGAGCGAGGCCTCGCGGCTGAAGCTCATGTCGTCGACGTTCGAGCGCTGGCACGAGCAGATGATCTCGCTAATGGCGCAGAACAACGACATGCACAAGAAGAACCAGGAACTGTCGTCGATCGTGAGCCATGTGCTCATCGTCTCGCTCAACGCTTCGATCGAAGCGGCGCGCGCGGGCGCGGCGGGGCGTGGCTTCTCGATCGTGGCGGGCGAGGTGCGTTCGCTCGCCACGCGCTCGCAGGAACTTTCGAAGAGCTATCGCGACAGCCTGAACCGCAACGACCTGATCACGGCCGCGACATTCCAGGACATTCAGGCGGGCGGCAAGATGATCGCGGCGACGCTCGCGAGCGTGGAGGCATCGTCGCAACAGATGCATCACCAGCTCGAAACGACGCGCGCCGGGGCGCACGCATGATCGGCACGCACGCGAAGGACAGCATCGAGCGGATTTTTTTCGCGGCCGCGCGCATGCGGCTCGTGACCGACGCCCAGCACAGTTGCGAAATCGAGCCTCGTACGGGCGAGGCGCCCCACGGCGAGCACCTGGTCGTCCTGACGATTTCGTCGATGCAGTTCCGCCTGCTGCTACTCCTGCACTTCGAAGACGACGAGCGCACGCAGCGCTACTACGTGGGCGATGCGTCGCGCGCGCTCACCGAATGCTTCATGGAGTTCGGCAACCTGTGCTGCGGGGCGATGAACCAGCAACTGGTCGAGCATTTTCCCGACCTCGGCATGTCGACGCCCTACGCGCTCAGCAGCGGATGCCTGCCGTATCTGCGCGAATTGAAGCCGGATTACGTGCAGTCGTATGCGCTCACGATCGATCACGACGTGCGGCTCGGCGCCACGCTGTGCGTGTGCACGCAGGCGCCGCTCGATTTCGTGGCGAGTACCGCTGCCGTCGAAGCACACGACAGCGCAGGTGAACTCGAATTGTTTTGAATGCAGAGAAAGGAAACATGAACGTGAACAAGCCAGTCAGCAAGCTGTTGCTGCTGGAAAGTGATACGGCGCGTGCCGAGGCGATTGCGCAAACCGCAGCCGCACACGATTGCGTGTGCGTGCCGGTGCGGCGCGAAGCGCTCTCGGCGGCGCTGAAGACGCACTACGATCTGGGCGGCGTGCTGCTGGGCGACGACTTTGGCGGCTCGTTCGAAGCGGCAGCGGCGGTGGCCGTCGCGCTCGAAGCCGAGCGCCCCGAACTGCCGGTCGTGTTGCGGCGCGCAGCCAATGAGCACGCCGATGCATTGCCCGAACCATTGCGCCGCTTGCCGTGCGCGAGCTGGCACGAAAGCGATCCTGAAACGCTGATCGCGGCGCTCGAAGCGCACGTGTTCTCGCACGACTACCCGGACCCGCTCGTGGACGGCATCACCGACATGACGCTCGGGCGTCTGCGCGGCCTCTTTCCCAGTCTCGAAGTGAACTGGGACACGCCGAGCATCGTGCGCGACCGCATCATCTTCGGCGAAGTGCTGACGCTCATCCCGATCGAGACGGCGTGGTGCCGCGGCTGGCTCCTGATGCAAACCGAGGAGACGCCGCTGATCGAACTGCTGCCGCCGCGCGCGGGCCGCGACGAAGCGAGCGACTTCCGCGACGTGAACGGCGTGCTCGCCGAACTCACGAATCTCGTGTGGGGTGCGTTTCGCAACCGCTATCTGGGCAACGCACGCGCTGCCGACGAAGCGGGTTGGGGCCGCGCGCAGGTGCAGGTGCCGCTGCTCATCAATCATCGGCGGCGCTACTTGTCGTTCGGCTCCGACAATCCGCAGTTGTGCATCAAGTACCGGCTCGCGTGCCCGAATACGGGCCGCGAAGTGGTGATAGACCAACGGTTCGTGTTCAGCCTCGGCTGGTCGCGCGAAGGGTTTGACGAGACGGCCGCGCAGGCCGCGGCCGCTGCCGTTGAAGAGCAGGCCAGCGGCGAACTCGAATTATTTTGATCAAAGACGCGCCATACGCGGCGCGAAGGAGATGAACAGCATGGCAAAGATTTTGGTGGTGGACGATTCAAGCACGGTGCGCGACGAGGTGGCCGGCTTTCTGCGCAAGAACGGCCTGGACGTGGACACGGCAGTGGACGGCAAGGACGGGCTCGCGAAGCTGCGCTCGAACCCGGGCGTCAAGCTCGTAGTGAGCGACGTGAACATGCCGAACATGGACGGCCTCACGATGGTCGAGAAGATCCGCAGCGAGCTGGCGAACACGGCGGTGAACGTGGTGATGCTGACCACGGAAAGCAGCCCTGCCATGAAGGAGCGCGGCAAGGCGGCCGGCGTGCGCGGCTGGATCGTGAAGCCCTTCAAGGGTGAAGCGGTGCTGGAAACGTTCCGAAAGCTCGCTGGCTGACAGGCTGATTCACCACGCTCACGGCGGTCGTCGCGCGGCTCCTTGCGATGGCCGAAGGAGCCGCCCAGGCAACGCCCTTCAGGCTGCCGCGATCGCAGCGTCGGCCGGTGCGTTCGCCTTCGCCGGGCTCAGCAGCACCGGTATCGACTTCGAAGTCGGCGTGCCCGCGCCATCGGCGACGGACGAGAGCGGCACGAGCGGATTGGTCTCGGGGTAGTACGCGCCGAGGCAGCCGCGCGGAATGTCGTACTCCACGAGCATGAAGTCCTCTACATGGCGCTCCACGCCGTCGTCCCACACGCTCGTGATATCCACGTGCTGGCCGGGTTCGAAGCCGAGCATCGCCATGTCCTCGCGGTTCGCGAACAGCACGCGGCGCAGGCCGTATACGCCGCGATAACGGTCGTCGAGGCCATAGATCGTCGTGTTGTACTGATCGTGAGAACGCGTGGTCATGAGCGTCATGAGCCGCGGACCATGCTCGGCGCGCGCCCGGTGAATGGGCGTATCGAGTGCGATGGCGTGCACGACGAACTGCGCCTTGTTGCTGGGCGTTTTCCACACGCGATCGCGCGAGGCCACGCCCAGGTGGAAGCCACCCGGGTGCTTCAGGCGCTCGTTGTAGTTCTCGAAGCCGTCGAACACCTTCTCGATGCCGTCGCGGATCTTCGCGTAGTCGGCGGCGAGGTCGAGCCAGTCCACCTTGTCGCTGCCGAGCGTGGCGTGCGCCATGCGCGCGACGATCGCGATTTCCGAAAGCAGGTTCGTCGAAGCGGGCCGGTTCATGCCGTACGAGATGTGCACCATGCTCATCGAGTCCTCGACGCTCACGCCCTGCGGCACGCCGTTCTGGAGGTCGATCTCGGTGCGGCCGAGCGTGGGCAGAATGAGCGCGTCGCGGCCGTGAACCAGATGGCTGCGGTTGAGCTTCGTCGTCACGTGCACCGTGAGTGCGCACGCGCGCATGGCTTCCCACGTGCGCGGCGTGTCGGGCGTGGCGATCGAAAAGTTGCCGCCAAGGCCGATGAACACCTTCACGTGGCCTTCGAGCATCGCGTGAATGGTTTCCACGACGTCATAGCCGTGCTCGCGCGGCGGCTCGAAATCATAGGCCTTGCCGAGGCGGTCGAGAAACGCCTGCGTGGGCTTTTCCTCGATGCCGACCGTGCGGTCACCCTGCACGTTCGAATGGCCGCGCACGGGGCACAGGCCCGCGCCGCGGCGGCCAATGTTCCCGCGCATCATCATGAGGTTCGAAAGCAACTGGATCGTCGGCACCGAATTCTTGTGCTGCGTGAGGCCCATGCCCCACGTAGAGATCACAGCCTTGCCGTTTACGTAGATATCGGCGAGCTTGAGCACTTCTTCGATCGGCGTACCCGCTTCGGCCACGATGGTGTCCCACGATTCGGCGCGCAAGTCGGCGGCGAAGGCGTCGAATCCAACCGTGTGCTCAGCGATGAAATCGACGTCGAGCACGCGTTCGGTGCCGTTCGCGAGCGCTTCGTCATCGAGTTCGATCACGCGCTTGGCCACGCCCTTGATGAGCGCGAAGTCGCCGCCCACGCGCGGACGGATGAACACGGAGCTGATTTGCACACCCTTGGGCGAGAGCATGTCGAGCGTGTGCTGCGGGCTCGCGAAACGCTCCAGCCCACGCTCTTTCAACGGATTGATCGAGACGATGGTCGCGCCGCGCTTCGCGCATTCGCGCAGCTCGCCGAGCATGCGCGGATGGTTCGTCGCCGGGTTCTGGCCGAAGATGAGGAGCGTGTCGGCGTGCTCGAAGTCGTCGAGCGTGACCGTGCCCTTGCCGATGCCGACCGTGCCCGGCAGGCCGCGGCTCGTGGCCTCGTGGCACATGTTCGAGCAGTCGGGGAAGTTGTTCGTGCCGTACATGCGCACGAAGAGCTGGTAGAGGAACGCGGCCTCGTTGCTCGCGCGCCCTGACGTGTAGAACGCGGCGCGATTCGGGTCGTCGAGCGCTTTGAGGTGCTTCGCGATCAGCTTGAACGCATCGTTCCATTCGATCGGCACGTAGCGGTCCTGCAGCGCGTCGTAGACGAGCGGATCGGTCAGACGGCCATGCTGCTCCAGCTCGTAGTCCGATTGCGCCATCAGCTCGCTAACGGTGTGCTCCTGGAAGAACCGGGGCGTCACGCGCTTGCTGGTCGCCTCCGCCGCCACGGCCTTCACGCCGTTTTCGCAGAATTCGAACGTGGACGCGTGCTCGCGGTCGGGCCACGCGCAGCCGGGGCAGTCGAAGCCGTCGGGCTGGTTCTGCTTGAGCAGGGTGCGGTAATTGCCGCCCGTCACCTTCTCCTTGATGAGGTTGATGGCGACCTGCTTGAGCGCGCCCCAGCCAGCGGCGGGGTGGTGATACGGCTCGATGCGACCTTGCGGCTTCTTCATGATGCGGTTGGCTTTTCGTCTTCCAGGGCGGTCTGCCCGATGACTCAAGGCTACTGTGTTCCTGTGCCCCCGGAGATCACAGAAAAACCAAAAAGCAAGGGGTACAGTTGCGGCGTTTTGTCATAGACTTGCCGGGATCGGCCGCGCGTGTGGCCCGACTCCCTTTCGCCCGCCAGGACCTGAGCCGAACGTGACCCGCTACGAGCAACTCGCCGACGATATCGAAGCCGCCGTGCGCCGCGGCGTGTTCGGCCCCGGCGAGCGCATTCTCTCCGTGCGCCGCGCGAGCCAGCAGCACGGCGTGAGCATCAAGACGGTGCTGCGCGCCTATGCGCTGCTGGAAAGCCGCAGCGTGATCGAGTCGCGGCCGCAATCGGGTTATTTCGTGCGTGCGCGCTTGGGCGCGCCGCAAGGGCGCGGCGCGGTGGGCGCACAAGGCTCGCAGAACAAGGACGCCATGACGGCGGTCAAGCCGCGCCGCGCGAGCGCGCCGAGGCACCCCGTGCCCGCCAACGTGGACGTGAGCCGGCTCGTGCTCTCCACGCTGCGCAGCATCGGCGCGCAGGACGCCGTGCCGCTCGGCTCGCCGTACCCGGACCCGGCGCTGTTCCCCTGGCGGCGCATCAACCAGTACGCCAACGCGATCGCGCGCCGCCATGCGAGCTGGAACCTCATCGACGACCTGCCGCCCGGCAACCCCGAGCTGATCCGCCAGATCGCGCGGCGCTATGCCGAAAACGGCGTAGGCGTCGATCCCGAGGAAATCGTCATCACCGTGGGCGCGACCGAGGCGATCAACCTGAGCCTGCAGGCCGTGGCCAAGCCGGGCGACACGGTGGCCGTCGAATCGCCCACCTACTACGCGATGCTGCACGCCATCGAGCGTCTGGGCATGCGCGCCATCGAAGTGAGCACGCACGCTGATACCGGCATCGACCTCGACGCGCTCGCGCGGGTGCTCGCGCGCCAGAAGGTGGCGGCCTGCATGGTGATGCCGAACTTCCAGAATCCGCTCGGTTTTCGCATGCCCGACGCGCACAAGGCGCGGCTCGTGGCGCTTGCCGAGGCGCACGATTTGCCGGTGATTGAGAACGACGTCTATCAGGAGCTGTACTTCGGGCAGACGCGGCCTTCCACGCTCAAGCAGTTCGACACGCGCGGCCTCGTGCTGCATTGCGCCTCGTTCTCGAAGAGCCTTTCGGCCTCGTATCGCATTGGCTGGGCGCTGCCGGGGCGTTACCGCGCGCAGGTCGAAAAGCTCAAGTTCCTCAACACGCTCACGACCCCCTCGGTTCCCCAGGTGGCGCTGGCCGACTACTTGCGCCACGATGGCTACGATCGCCATCTACGCCGCGTGCGGCGCTTCTACAGGCAACAGGCGCGGCTAATGCGGGCGATGGTCGAGCGCTTCTTTCCCGCGGGCACGCGCACGTCGGAGCCGCAAGGCGGCTACGTGCTGTGGGTGGAACTGCCGCCGCGCGTCGACTCGATGCGGCTCTATCAGGCGGCGCTCGCGCAAGGCATTACCATCGGGCCCGGCTACATGTTCTCGATGCGCAACGAGTATCACCACTACATCCGGCTGAACTACAGCTACCCATGGAACGCGCAGACCGAAGCCGCGCTGAAGACGCTAGGCGAAATGGCCGCGAAGATGGCATGAGGAGACAGACGATGAATGCAGATGAAGAGCGCGAAGACGCCGGCGCGGACGAGTCGGGGGTCGACCCGGTGTTGATTGCCGTGCTGGAGCAGTTGTGGCGCGCGGAGTGCGAGAAACACGACCAGCCTGAGCGCGAGGGCCGCGCGTGGTCGCTCGCGAAACTCTCGAAGCAGGCCGGCGTGCCGATGAGCGGATTGCGCAGACAATTGACGGCGCTCGTGGACAGCGGGCTCGTGGTGACGACGCAGGCCGAAGACGGGACCGGGACGGCGAGTTTGTCCGATGAGGGGCGCGCGTTCTGTGCGGAGGTGTTCGGCGAGGGCGGCTGAAACGCTTTAAGCTACGGCAACGCCACCCCTGCACACGACCATGGATTACATCGACAGCCTGCGGATCTTCCGCTCCGTCGTCGAGGCGCGCAGCTTCACGCGCGCCGCGGACATGCACAGCCTCACCACGCCCGTCGTTTCGCGCGCCATCGCGCGCCTCGAAAAGCGCCTTGGCAACCGGCTCTTTCATCGCAGCACGCGCGCGGTGTCGCTTACCGAGGCGGCCGAGCGCTTCTACGAAGGCTGCTGCCGCGTGCTCGACGACCTCGACGCACTGGAGGCCGACGCCACCGTGCAAACGCGCGAAGCGAACGGCGTGCTGCGACTGGTCGCCCACACCACGGCCACCGTCAATCGGCTCGTGCCGCTCATCGCCAGCTTCAAGCGCGCGCATCCCAAGGTGACGCTCGACGTTATCCTCACCGAGCGCCCCGTCGATCTCATCGCGGACGGCTACGATCTCGGCCTCGTGCTGCCGTTCATGCTCAACAACGAATCGACCGTCACGCGCCTGCTGGAGCGCATTCCGCTCGCGCTCGTCACGACGCCCGCGTATCTCGAAGCGCATTCCACGCCAAAGCATCCCGCCGACCTCGCCGACCACGTGTTCGTGCCGATGCCGCCTTCCATGCGCAAGCCCACGATCGCGTTTCGCGTAGGCGACGAGGAAGTCGTCGTGCCGCTGCACCATGAAATCGCATCGAACAACCCCGAGTTCAACCGTGAGATGGTGCTGGAGGGCTTCGGCATCGGCATTCTCCCCGCCGGGCTGGTGAGGGAGGAACTCGCGGCGGGCAAACTCGTGACGGTGCTCGACGCGTACCCCATCGTCGACATGCAGATCGAGATTCGCCTCGCCTACACCACACGCACGCTGCTGCCGGCGAAGGTGCGCGCGTTCATCGACCACGCCACGGCGTTTTTCGACAACGTGGCGCACGACGCGCCCTCCGAAATGAAGGCAAATTGAAAGTCTGGCCGCGATTGTTGTCGCCGCGTCCATAATGTGATGCCACGCGTAAGGCTTGTTCGAGGCCCGATTGCCGACTACTCTGTGCATATGCACATCTATCAGTCCCCCGAGCACGACGATTGCTTTGCCGTACGGCAGGCCGCGCGGCATCTGTCGCAGCTTTACGAGCGGCACCTGAGCGCGGCGGGGCTCACGCCCACGCAGTTCAGCATACTCGGTGCGCTGGGCCGTGCGTCGAGCCTCACGATGGCGGAACTCGGCCGGTCGATGGTGATGGAGCGCACCACGCTCGTGCGGGCCTTGCGGCCGCTGTTGCGCGGCGCTCTCGTGGCCGATGCGCCGGACTTCGGCGAACGCCGCCGCCGGCTCGCGCTCACGCAAGCGGGCCGTTCGCGGCTAGACGCGGCGCATGAACACTGGCGCGCGGCGCAGGACGAATTCGAGCGCCGCTTTGGCGCACAACGCGCCGCGTGGCTGCGGCGCGAGCTGTTTCGCATCACACGGGCTGTTTAACGCTGCAGTGGATTTGCGGGTTGCGTCGCGTTGCTTCATACCGCGGCGTTTTTTCATCTTCAGTAGTGTATATGCACAGGTAAACGTCATGTCGAGTCCTTCCACTCCCGTCGCGGTCGAGCCGGCGCAGGCGAGCGAGCGTACGCGCATCTCGCGCATGCGTCTCGCGCTAGGCGCGGTCGCTCTCGTGCTGGCGGCTGCCGCCGGCTACTGGTTCTTCGTGCTGCGCTTCGTCGAGACCACCGACGACGCCTACGTGGGCGGCAACGTCACCGTGATGGCGCCGCGTGTGAGCGGCTTCGTCTCGGACATTCCCGTGCAGGACAACCAGCGCGTGCACGCGGGCCAGGTGCTGCTGCGCCTCGACTCGCGCGACTACGACGCGAAGCTCGCCCAGGCCAACGCGGAACTGGCGAGCGCGCGCGCCGCCGTCGACGAATTGCAGGCGAGGCGCACGTTGCAGGAAGCGGTGATCAACCAGCATCAGGCCGAAGTGCGCGCTTCGAATGCGGAACTCACGCGCAGCGGTCAGGACCAGACGCGCTACCGCGAGCTGGTGAAGGACGATGCGGTATCGAGCCAGCTCGTCGAGCGTGCGGATTCCGACTACGCGAAGGCTCAGGCATCGGTTGCGCAAAGCGGTGCGGCGGTGCTGGCGGCGCAACGTCAGCTCGATGTGCTCGCTGCGCAGATCAACGACGCACAAGCGCATGTCACAACCGCCGAAGCCAACCAGCGCCTGGCACAACTGAACGTTGAATACACGACGCTGACCGCGCCTGTGGACGGCTACATCGGCAACCGCACAGCGCGCGTGGGCACGCTTGCGAACGTGGGCGCGCCGCTGCTAACCGTGGTGCCAGCTACGGGTTTGTGGGTGGACGCGAACTTCAAGGAAGACCAGCTGAAGAAGATGCACGCGGGCGATCGCGCCGACGTGGCGCTCGACGCAGCCAGCGGTACGCTGCACGGCACCGTGGAAAGCCTCGCGCCCGCCACGGGCGCGACCTTCAGCGTGCTGCCGCCCGAGAACGCCACGGGCAACTTCACGAAGATCGTGCAGCGTGTGCCGGTGCGCATCCGCATCGACGCCACGACGCCGGCGGGCCTGGAAGGCGCGCTGCGGCCCGGTCTTTCGGCGACCGTGAAGGTGCATCTCTCCGAAGCGCATTGAAGGGGCCGCAGCGATGAACGCCACTAGCAGCGCCGACCCGACGGTCAATCCGCATCTCCAGCCGATGGCGCAACGCGCCTTCGCCTTCGCGCTGATGTGCATCGGCTTCTTCATGGCCACGCTCGACATCCAGATCGTCGCTTCGTCGCTGCGCGATATCGGCGGCGGACTTTCCGCGAGCCAGGACGAGCTTTCGTGGGTGCAAACGGCCTATCTGATTGCCGAGATCATGGTGATCCCCATGTCGGGCTGGCTCTCGAAGGTGTTCTCCACGCGCTGGCTCTTCGTGGCCTCCGCGGTGGGCTTCACCATCACGAGCATGCTGTGCGGCCTCGCCTGGGACATCAATTCGATGATCTTGTTTCGCGGCCTGCAAGGCGCGCTCGGCGCGGCGATGATCCCGACAGTGTTCACCACGGCCTTCGTGCTCTTTCCCGGCAAGCAGCGCATCGTTGCTTCCACAACCATCGGCGCGCTCGCTTCGCTCGCACCCACGCTCGGGCCCGTGATTGGCGGCTGGATCACCGATCAATGGTCGTGGCATTGGCTCTTCTATCTGAACCTTGTGCCGGGCATTGCGGTGGCGGCGCTGGTGCCCAAGTACGTGAACATCGACAAGGCCGATCTTTCGCTTCTCAAACGTGGCGACTATCTCGGCATCGTGCTCATGTGCGGCTTTCTCGGCTGCCTCGAATACGTGCTCGAAGAAGGCCCGCGCAAGAACTGGTTCGGCGACGACGTGATCGTTGCCTGTACGTGGATCTCGGCGATCTGCGGCTTTCTTTTCATCGTGCATGCGCTCACGGCGAAGGACCCGATCGTCGATCTGCGCGCGCTGCTCGTGCGCAACTTCGGTATTGGCAGTCTGCTCTCCTTTGTCACGGGCATCGGCATTTTCGTGGCGGTGTATCTCACGCCGCTCTTTCTCGCGGAAGTGCGCGGCTACAGCTCGCTGCAAATCGGCTTGTCGCTGCTTTCGGTGGGGGTGTTCCAGTTGCTTGCGCTTGGCGCTTATGCCTACGCTACGCGCTATTTCAGCATGCGCGCGCTGATGCTGTTCGGGCTGATCTTCTTCGGCCTTGGCTGCTATCTGTATGTGCCGCTCACGCACGACTGGGGATGGCAGCAGTTCCTCCTGCCGCAGGCGCTGCGCGGCATTGGCCAGCAATTCGCGATTCCGCCCATCGTCACCATGTCGCTCGGCTCGCTGCCGCCTTCGCGGCTGAAGTCGGCGAGCGGCCTCTTCAATCTCATGCGTAATCTGGGCGGCGCTATCGGCATTGCCGTAAGCGCGACGATGCTCAACGACCGGCTCAACTTCCACTATCTGCGGCTTAACGAGAGCGTGACTGGCGGCGCGCCGCAGGTGCAATTGCTGCTGGCGGGCCGCACTGTGTACTGGTCGTCCGTGGCGGGCAATGCAATCGATGCCGCCGAAGCCGGGCTCGCACAACTGCACGCACTGGTTCTGCGCGAGGCGCTCGTGATGACGTTCTCCGATACGTTCTTCGTGCTCTCGCTTTGCTTCCTGTTCGCCATTGCGAGCGTGGCGTTCTCGGAGCCGATTTCGAATGGCGCCCCGCCGCCCGACGCCCATTGAGGTGCTTCATGCAAACCCCGACAACCCCTGAGCGCTCATCGAAGCCCATGCGCCTCGTGCTCTCCCTGCTTTCTGCGGCCGTACTCGCCGCTTGCGCGGTGCAGCCGGCGCAGCATCCCGACCTGCCCGCCACGGTGCACGAAACGGCGCCTGTGGCATGGCGTATCGACGCGCCGCAGGATGCCATCGAAGCGCGCGCCTGGTGGGCGCAGTTCGGCGATCCGACGCTCGACGCGCTGCTCGCCACGGTGCTCGAGGGCAACCTCGATTTGCAGGCGGCCGCCGAGCGAGTGAAGCAGGCGCAAGCGATCACCACGCAAAAGCACGCGGCGCTGCTGCCGCAACTCGACTTCACTGCGCACGGCGCTTATACGCGGCAGAACACGCCGCCGCCGCTCGGCTACGTGAAGCAGGCGGGTGCGGGTCTCGCGCTGAGCTGGTCGCCCGACGTATTCGGCGGCGAGCGGCTCGATCTGCTCGCGGCGCAAGCGAACCTCGTGGGCCAGAAGCATGCGCTCGATGCCGTGCGTCTCGCGCTGGCGGCGAATACGGCGTCGGCGTATGTCGATCTGCGCTACGCGCAGGCAGAGCTGAGGATCCTTCAGGACAACCTGGAGATTCGCAAGCGCACCTTGCTCCTCACGCAAGACCGCCTGAAATACGGCCTTTCCACGCAACTCGACGTAGCGCGCGCGCAAACGCAGCTAAGCGAACTGCAAGCACGCATTCCGCGCGCGCAGGCCAGCATCGATCATCAGTTGAATCTGATCGCGGTGTACACGGGGCGCACGCCGGAGTCCGTGGCGCAGCTCGCCCTGGCGCAGACGGCGCCCATTCCTGGCGTGCCCGCGAGCGTGCCGCAGATGCTGCCTTCCGAAGCCCTGCTGCGCCGCCCCGACGTACAGGCCGCTTACGCCACCGTGCAGCAGCGCGCGGCGGAGGTGGGTGTGGCACGCGCCGAGCGCTATCCGAAGTTCACGCTCAATCTCACGGACGGCATTCTCGCGGCGTCCTACCTCGGCATGCCCACGCTCACCGACAATCTCTTTAGCGCGGCGATCGGTGCGACGAGCCCGATCTTCAACGCGGGGCGCATCACGGCCGACATCGATCAGAGCGAGAGCCGCATGCGCGAGTCGCAGCTGGATCTGCAGCAGACCATGCTGCAGGCTTTGCGCGAAGTGGAAGATAGCCGCAGCGATCTCGTGAGCACAGCAAGCCAGACACAGCAGTTGAACGACGCGCTGGCTTCGTCGGCGCAGTCGCTCAAGCTTGCCAACCAGCTTTACAAGGGCGGCGCCGCGGACTTTCTCGACGTGCTGAGCGCGCAGCAGACCTTGCTCGCCGATCAGGACCTGCTCAACGACGCGCAGCGCGAGCGCGCGCTCGCGGCGGTGGCGCTCTACCGGTCGCTCGGCGGCGGATGGAGCCAGAGCGGCGACGTGGTGCTCGCGCAGGAAACGCCCGCGCACGGCGGCTAAAAGGCGAGGACGCAGCCATGGCCTCGAGCTTAAGCGCTGGAACCCGTCTCGCGCGCAAGCGAGCGCCACTGCGCGGGTGTCATGCCCACGTGGCGCTTGAAGCCGCGCTGGAAAGCGGCGTCCGACTGGTAGCCCACGAATTCGCCGATCTCCGCGACGCTCTCGTTGCCTTGCGCGAGCATGCGGCCCGCGAGCGTCATGCGGATATCGGTGAGCACGTCGGCGGCCGAGCGGCCGATGGCCTCGTCGAAGTGCCGCGCAAAAGTCGCGCGCGACATGTGGCAAAGCTCGGCCAGCTCGGGCAGCGTCCAGGGCTTGCCGGGCGCTTCGAACATGGCGTCGATGGCGGGTTGCAGACGAGGGCGCTGCGCGAGCGCGAGCAGGCCGCGCGGCGGGGCGTCGCCGGCGCTGGCATAGCGCAGCGTGAGCCCGAAGAGCGCGCCCGAAAGATGGTTCACGAGCGACTCGCTGCCCGGCGCCGCCTCATAGGCTTCATCGCGCAACAGCGCGATCAGGCGCACGAGACGCTCGGGCGGCTGCGCGCCATCGCGCGCGCTGTGCACGACGAGCCGCGCGGGCAGATTCTCCCGCAGCAGGCGCTGCGGCACGGCTGGCAGCAGGAAGCGGCCGCACAACACGTCGGCGGTGGCGCCATTGCCCGCATTCGTTTCGACGGTCACGCCGTTTTCCATGCGTGTCGCGACGGCGGCGGGCGCCGTGCCGCTGCCATCGTGCAGCACGTGCGCGCTGCCCGAGGGAAACAGCACGATGTCGCCCGCATGGAGTGCGACGGGGGCGCCGTGCGCGTCCTCGACGATGGCGCGCCCGGCAACCAGCACGTGATAGCGGATCTCGCGCTCCTTCGCCCCCGGCTCATCGATGCGCCAGGGCGCGCCGAAATGGCAGCGCACGTCGAGGCGGCCGGCAACGGGCATCAGCGCGAGAAGGCGGCTCAGCAGATCCATGGTGGGCGAGTGAGACGATTGAGCATGAAGTCGCGCCATTCTGGCATTAAAAGCGCGACGGTGCGCGCATACACTGCATCCATGCCATCGACGATGGCAACGCGACACAGACACCCGCTCGCGACCATGCAACGTTAAAGGAGCAAAACATGTCCCGTCTTTCCGCCATCAAGCCTGAAGCCGCCACCGGCGCCGCCGCCGAAATCTTTGCGAAGATCCGCAAGGCGGTGGGCAAGGTGCCCAACGCATACGCCACGATCGGCACGCATAGCCCCGAAGCGCTGGGCGCGCTGCTCAACGTCGAGGCCGTGATCGCCGCCGGCACGCTGTCGAAGCCCGACGTCGAAGCGATCAAGCTCGCAGTGAGCGAAGTGGCGGGTTGTGATTACTGTCTTGCGGCGCACACGCTGGCGGGCAAGTTCGCAGGCCTCGCGCCGGAAACGATGAAGGCGGTGCGCGCAGGCGATGCGACCGGCGACGCGAAGCGCGACGCGCTCGTGCACTTCGTTCGCCTGCTCGTGACCACGCACGGCACGCTGCCCGAAGCGGAAGTGAGCGCGATTCGCGAAGCCGGTTATACCGAGCGTCAGATCGTGGAAATTTCGCTGGCAGTGACGTCGATTACGTTCACGAACCTCGTGAACCGCATCAACGACACGACGCTGGATTTCCCGGCCGCGCCGTAACGTAACGGAAACGGTTTTACCCACCCCGCGTGCGCTTGACACGACATCAATCGTGCCAGCGCACGCGAGCGCATGTTCCAGAAAAGCATTTGAAACTGTGCATATGCATACATAGAATGTATGTGGAACAGCGCATACGAAAGGAGAGTTGTCCATGAGCAAGCTGAATTCGCGCGAGATCGTTTTGTGCCAGCCGGTGCGTACGGCAATTGGCGGTTTTAACGGTGCGTTCAAGGGCGTTGCGGCCACGGAGCTAGGCGCGGCGGCCGTGCGCGAAACGCTCGCGCGCGCGAAGCTCGATCCCGCGCGGCTTGGGTCCGTGGTGCTCGGCAACGTGATCCAGGCGGGCAACAAGATGAATCCCGCGCGTCAGGCTGAACTTGGCGGCGGCGTGCCGGTCCAGGTGCCCGCGCTCACGGTCAATCGCGTGTGCGGGTCGGGCGCGCAAGCCATTGCGAGCGCCGCGCAGGAGGTGATGCTGGGTCTCGCCGACGTCGCGCTCGCGGGCGGCATGGAGAATATGGACCGCGCGCCTTATCTGCTGGACGGCGGCCGCTGGGGCTATCGCATGGGCAATGCCGAGATTCACGACAGCATGCTGCGCGATGGTCTCGTCGATGCGTTTTCGGGCCAGCATTCGGGTTGGCATACGGAAGACCTCGTGACGCAGTCCGCGCTCACGCGCGCGGAGCAGGACAAGTGGGCTGTGCGTTCGCAGCAGCGCTTTGCCGCCGCACAAGCAGCGGGACGCTTCAAGGAAGAAATCGCCGCGGTCGAAGTGAAGGGCAAGAAGGGCGTGGAGCGCATCGATACCGACGAAGCGCCGCGCCCCGACACGACGCTGGAAGGGCTTGCGAAGCTGCGCCCCGCGTTTCGTCCTGACGGCACGATCACGGCGGGCAACGCGCCCGGCCTGAACAGCGCGGCGAGCGCGATGCTCGTGGCCGAGCGCGGCTTCGCTGAAAGCGAGGGGCTGTCGCCGATGGTGAAGCTCGTGGCGTGGGGCGTGGCGGCGGTGGAGCCTGGCATGTTCGGCCTTGGCCCCGTGCCCGCCGTGCAACTCGCGTTGGGGCGCGCGGGCTGGTCGCTTGCCGATGTCGATCGCTTCGAGATCAACGAGGCATTCGCGGCGGTGCCGCTCGCGGTCATGAGGCAGCTCGGCATTCCCGAGGACATCGTGAACGTGGAAGGCGGCGCGATCGCGCATGGCCACCCAATCGGCGCGACGGGCGCGATTCTCACCACACGCCTCGCATGGTCGATGCAGCGCGACGGGCTGCGTCGCGGCGTCGTGACGCTTTGCATCGGCGGCGGCCAGGGTATCGCGCTCGCGCTCGAGAAAGTATGATGGCCGGGCCACGTGAGGCGAATTGGACTGGGATACAGGCGGGGAACACGATGACGAAGCGGATCACACGCGAGGAATGCAACTGTTTTGCGCTGCGGCAGGCGGCGCGTTTCGTCACGCAGCTTTATGAGCGCCACCTCTCGCAGGCTGACCTGACGGCCGCGCAGTTCACCATCCTCTCGCGCCTCGCGGGTCGGCCCGACGCCACGGCCGCCGAACTCTCCGACGACCTCGTGATGGACCGCACGACGCTCGTGCGCGCGTTGAAGCCATTGCAGCGCGATGGCCTCGTTCTCACGGCGGCGGCCGAACACGACACGCGCACCCTGGTCTACCGGCTATCGGCTGCGGGCTTGCGCCGCTACGACAAGGCGCATGCTTTGTGGCTCGACGCGCAGGCCGAGTTCGAGCAGCACATGAAGCGCGACCGCGCGAAGGCGCTGCGCACCGAATTGTTTGCACTCACGAAGGCCGCAGCGGGCTGACACGACGCTTACGCAAGCACGCGTTACGTAAGCCCTACAGGCAAGGCGGCCACGCCAGCGATCAGATCTGGCGCGAAAATGGCATCATGAGAATTGCAGGAGTCTGACGCTTTGCCGCCGGGTTCTCATGAGACGATATCGACCGCCGCCACCCAACTTTCTGCGTGACCACGCACATCCAGCCTGGCGCGATATTGCGCTGACGACGCTGCCCGTGGCCCTGTTCTGCGCGGTGGTCGTCGGTCTTGTCCTCTGGCTCGTCGACCCGGCGCCGCCGCGCACGCTCACGATCAGCGCGGGCCCCGCCGACAGCTCCTTCATGCAGATGGCGCAAGCCTACCGCGCGATCCTCGCGCGCAACGGCGTCACGCTCAAGATCCTCGAATCGGACGGCTCGGTGCAGAACCTGCTGCGCTTGCTCGATCCGAAGCAACGCGTGGACCTCGCGTTCGTGCAGGGCGGCGTGGCCGATGGCGTAGACACGCGTTCGCTCATGTCGCTCGGCAGCGTGGCCTATCTGCCTATCGTCGTGTTCTATCGCGGCTCGGGCCTCACACGGCTCTCGGACCTCGACGGCATGCGCATCGCCATTGGCCGCGTGGGTAGCGGCACGCGCGAGCTTGCGCTCAAGCTGCTCTCAGCGAATGGCATCGACCCGGGCGGCGACTCGACATTCCTGCCGCTCGACGGCATGGACGCGGCCACGGCGCTCGTCTCCGGCCGCGTCGAGGCCGCCATGTTGAGCGGTGACTCGACCACGCGTGGGCTGATGCTGCGCCTGCTCGACATCCCCGGCATCTCGGTCATGAGCTTCGACGAAGCGGCTGCGTATACGCGGCTCTTTCCGTACCTGGAGAACGTCGACCTGCCGCCTGGCGTGCTCGATTTGCGCCGGCGCCAGCCGCGCGAAACGGTGCACCTGATCGGCCCGACCGTCGAACTCGTAGCACGCGACACGCTGCATCCTGCGCTATCCGATCTGCTCATCGAAGCGGCGGGCGAGGTGAACGGCGCGCCTGGACTGCTGCAGAGCGAAGGCCAGTTTCCGAGCCCGGCGGTGCACGACTTCCGCGTGAGCGAGGACGCCACGCGCTATTACAAATCGGGCAAGAGCTTTCTCTATCGCGCGCTGCCGTTCTGGCTTGCAAGCGTGACGGACCGCTTGCTGGTGCTTCTGCTGCCATTGGCCGTGCTCGTGATCCCCGCATTGCGCACGATACCGGCGATGTATCGCTGGCGCGTGCGTTCGCGCATTTATCGCTATTACGGCGCGCTCATCGCGATCGAGCGCGACGCGCTCAAGCATACGAACGAAGAAGAGCGGCGTGCACTGGTCGAGGAACTCGACGAAATCGAACGCTCGCTCAACACGCTGCGCATGCCGCTCGCGTACGCCGATGCGTTTTACGTGCTGCGCGAGCATGTGGGTTTTGTACGTATGCATTTGCGTGCAAACGAGTCGCAATCGCACTCCAACGCGGTCTGATCGGCATTCACGCTATCGTTACGGTCAACGTAGTTTTCAGTCTCGTTGATGCACGTCGCTTAAACGTAGTGTTGCAACACTTCTTACGTTGACACTGTGTGTCTCGCCCCTTTATTTTTTGTAGCCACGTCGTAGCGGCTTCGAGACTGTGACGATCGCTAGCGGTTTGCGAACGTTCGATCCCTGCGCGTATTAGAACCGTTGTTCGTAACCGGGAGGACCATAACGTGAAAACATCCGGTGCAAGCCAGCGCCTTGCCTGGCTCGTGTGCGCCACACTCGCGGGCGCGCCGCTTTTCGTGGGGCCGCTTGGGCCCACTGCCGCGCTCGCGCAAAACGCGGCGCATCTTTCGAGCCAGCAGCTCGATTCACTCACCGCGCCGATCGCGCTCTATCCCGACGCATTGCTCGCGCAGGTGCTCATGGCCGCCACGTTCCCGCAAGACGTGTCCGCCGCCGCCGCATGGACGAAGTCCAACCCGAACCTCAAGGGCGACGACGCGGTGAAGGCCGTGGCTTCCGAGCCTTGGGACCCGAGCGTGCAGTCGCTCGTGGCGTTCCCGCAGGTGCTCGAAACCATGGCTTCGAAGCCCGAGTGGGTTCAGCAGATCGGCAACGCGTTTCTCGCGCAGCCCAACGATGTGATGGATTCTGTGCAGCGCCTGCGCGTGCAGGCGCAGAAGGCGGGCAACCTCAAGTCCAACGAGCAGCAGAAGGTCGTGGTCCAGCCGGCGTCGAGCACGTCGACCACGCAGACCATCGTGATCGAGCCTGCGAATCCGCAGGTGGTCTATGTGCCGACCTATAACCCCACGGTGGTCTATGGCGCGTGGCCGTATCCGGCCTATCCGCCCGTGTATATGCCGCCGCCTCCGGGTTACGCCATTGCATCGGGCTTCGTGGGCGGGCTTGCGTTCGGTGCGGGCATCGCGGTCGCGAACTCGTTGTGGGGCGGCGTCAACTGGAACAACCATGACGTGAATATCAACGTCAATCGCTATAACAACATCAACGTCAATAACCGCATCAACTCGACCAACGGCACGGCGAACTGGAATCGCAACGCCAATGTCGAGCGCCGCCAGAATTTCAACAACGCGAACCTGAACGCCCAGCACAACCAGTACCGCGGCTATGACCAGTCGCGCGCGCAGGCCATGCAGACCTTGCAGAACCGCACTGGCGAAAACATGAGCGGCAATGCTCAACAGAGATTGCAAGGCATCCAGGAAGGCGGCCGGCCGAATGCCAACGGCGGCAACGGGCCGAACGGCAATCGCGGCAACGAACTCAACAACCGCGGGCAGAACGGCGCGCAAAACGCAAACCGTGGCAACGAGCTGAATAACCGCGGGCAGAACGGTGCACAAAACGCGAACCGCGGCAACGATCTCAACAACCGTGCAGAGAACATGAATCGCGACAACGCGTTACGCGGTGCTGGCGATGGCTCCAATGCGCGCCTCGAACAACAACGCGGCCAGCAAAGCCGCGACGCGTTCCAGAGCCACGGTGGCGGTGGCGGCTTCAACGGTGGCGGCGGTGGTGGCGGCTTCCATGGCGGCGGCGGTGGCGGTGGTGGCGGACGTCACTTCGGCCGTCGATAACGTTGAATATCATGAGGAGTCTAGAAATGATCCGCATTCCCGCACGCCGCCTGCCGCACGACTACGCGCTCGCGCTCGGCACGGCACTCGCGTTCTTTGGCGCTCCCGCGCTGCTGCCGGCTGAGTTCGGTGGCGCCGCCTACGCGCAAGCCGTCTACGCCACGCCCGAAGCTGCCGCGAACGCGTTCACCGACGCACTCGCGACCAACGACCAGGGCGCCATGAAGCATGTGCTCGGCAACGATTTCGCCACGTTCATCCCCACACAGAACATCGGTCGTGACGATGTCGACGACTACCTTGGCGCCTGGGCGAAGGGCCATCGTGTCGTGCCCGACGCCACGCCTGTTGCTGGCAAGGCGAGCGCTCACGTCGAGGTGGGCGAAAGCGGCTGGACGCTGCCCATCCCTATCGTGCAGTCGGGCAAGGGCTGGCAGTTCGACCCGCGTGAAGGCGCGAGCGAAATTCTCACGCGCCGCATTGGCCGCAACGAGCGTGCGGCCATGCTTACGTCGCTCGCCTATGTCGACGCGCAGAACGACTATCGCAAGCTCACGCAGCACTACGCGCAGCGCCTCCTGAGCACGCCGGGCACGCACGACGGTTTGTACTGGCCGGTCGAGCCCGGCGAGACCGAAAGTCCGCTCGGACCGCTCGCGGCAGCCATGCCGGGCAACACGAAGATCACGCCGAAGGACGGGTATCACGGCTATCACTTCCGCATTCTCACCGCACAGGGGTCGCACGCTAGCGGCGGCGCTCGCAGCTATCTCGAGAATGGGGATCTGAGCGGCGGTTTCGCGCTCGTGGCCTGGCCGGCGCAGTACGGCAAAACAGGTGTGATGAGCTTCATCATCAACCAGGACGGCCAGCTCTATCAGAAGAACCTCGGACCGAATGGCGCACATACGGCAGCGGCGATCAAGGCATTCGATCCCGACTCGTCCTGGCAGGCCACCAAACCCTGAGGGGCGATTCGCCGTCCGCCGGGCGGCATGATTGCTGACGTTGTTCTCTGACAGATGCTCCACACGAAATTCGGGCACAATCCAGCCACGGCGACGTGGCTGTCGCCCGAAGCGGGCTTTGGCCAACGGAAGCGGAGAGGTTGGGCATGCGGTTTGCTCGATCTTCACCGCACTCTCATTCGTGTGGAGATAACCAAATGCAACGACGCAACTTCATGCTAACGGCGGCGGTGACCCTTGCCTCGGGCGGTCTCACGCTCGCAGGCTGTACCACCACCACGAATACGAATTCCACCGCGTCGCAGAATATGTCCAAGCGGCAGTCGATCGACGCGTCTGTGGACGGCACCCTCTCGCGGCTGTTTTCGACCGTGAAGGGCTCGCACGAACTCCTCGCGAAGTCGCGCGGCGTGCTGGTGTTCCCCGAGGTGCTGCAGGCCGGCTTCATCGTCGGCGCGCAGTATGGCGAGGGCGCGTTGCGCGTGGGTGGCGCGACTGTCGGCTACTACAGCACCGCGTCGGGCTCGTTCGGCCTGCAGGCCGGCGCGCAGTCGAAGGCGCTCATCTTCGCCTTCATGACGCAGGACTCGCTCGACAAATTCCGCGCGACGGATGGCTGGGCAGCGGGCGCCGACGCTTCGGTCGCGCTCGTGACCGTGGGCGCGAACGGCGTGATCGACACCAACACGGCCACGCACCCGGTTGAAGCCTTCGTGCTGACCAACGCGGGTCTGATGGCCGACGTCTCGCTGGCGGGCACCAAGGTCACGCGTCTGAATATCTGATGAGGCACGCTCCGGTAAAAAGCGCCGGATCATGTAAAAGGGCAAGGCATCAAGCCTTGCCCTTTGTCGTTTCTGAGCGGCTGGAACCGGCGCAGCCGCACGCCGTTTCAGCAACCCGTATGCTTCACGCGCTCGACTTCGAGGCCGAACAAGGGGCGCAGCTTCGTGCCAAGTACATTGCCCGCGAACGCGCAGACGAGCCACAGCCAGCCGTGCAGGCTACCCGAGACGATGCCGCTGAAATACGCGCCGATGTTGCAGCCGTAAGCGAGACGAGCGCCATAGCCGAGCAGCAGGCCGCCGATCACGGCCGCCACGAGCGAGCGCAGCGGGATGCGCCACACCGGCGCGTAGCGGCCCGCGAGCGACGCCGCGGCCATTGCGCCGAGCACGATGCCGATGTCCATGACGGTGGTGACATCGTGGCTCGCCGGGGCGGCGAGCGCGGCGGCGTTCGGGCCGGCCATCCAGTACTTCCAGCTCGCCACGTCGATGCCGAGTGAAGCGAAACCTTTGGCGCCCCACAGCGCGAACGCCGAGGTCACGCCCCAGGGCCTGCCCGAGAGCGCGAGCGTCGCGAAATTGAGGAGCGCGAGCGCGACCGCACCGGCTAGCAGAGGCCACGGGCCATGCAGCCACGGCGACGTGTGCGGCGCGCGCGGCTCGTTGACGAGGCGGCCGTGGCGGCGCTTTTCGACGACCACGGTGAGCCCGGCGATGAGCGCGAACACCACGAGGTTGAGCGCAATGGCGGGCGCGGCGCCGAGCGCGTTCACGAATGAGAACGGCTTCAATTGCGGCATCGACGTCCAGAAGGGCATGTGCGCCGTGGCGACCACCGAGCCCACGATAAAGGCGATGAGTGTCACGACCATGCGCGTGCTGCCGCCGCCGACGGTATAGAGCGTGCCCGAGGCGCAGCCGCCGCCCAGTTGCATGCCGACGCCGAACATGAACGCGCCGACGATGACCGAAGTGCCCGCGGGCGAAACGAGGCCCGTGACCGGATGGCCGAAGAGCGTTCCTGCCGCTAGCGCCGGGAAGAACAGCAGCACGCCAATGGCGAGCATGAGCATCTGCGCGCGCAGGCCGGCGCCGCGTCCGTCGGCGATGAAAACACGCCACGCGGAAGTGAAGCCGAACGCCGCGTGATAGAGCGTCATGCCGAGCAATGCGCCGACCACGTAGAGCGCCGCCTGACGCGCGCTCACGGCCTGCGCGAGATACATCGCGCCGAGCGCGACGAGCACGAGCGCGATGCCGAGCGGCTTGGGATTGATGGAGTCGAGTCGGCGCGGCGCGCGCGCGAGCGGCGTGGAGAGGTCGGACATGGGAGCGGGGCCGCGCGTCAAAGCGGCCAGGAAAAACAATCGGGGAAGGCAAAACGATAGCACGAATCGCGAATTGGTCTGACAGAGCCCGCAAGCCGACTTCCCGTGGCCCGCGCCGAGTCGCGAGAAATCGCCGCGAACCCTTTTCAGACGGGCTTTTCCCACCCATTGGGACGAAGCCCCGCCAAACCGCACGTAGCCCTGCGGGCATCATGGATTTCCCCTATCCAGCGCCGTGCTTCATCTGCCGTTAGGCGAGACGAGGTGCGAAGGCGCGTCGGGCCGCGTAGATTCGCATCGGCTGGAAGGATAAAAACGCAACGGAGACCTCATGCTGGGAAACATCACCATTCGCCGTGGGCTAACGCTCGTTATCGGTATCTTCGTCGCGTTTCTGCTGACGGTGATCGGCGTGTCGTATGGCGCGCTCAAGATCACCAACGACAGCCTGCACGACGCCCAGCGCGGCGCGCAGGCGCTCGACGCCCTCAAGACCAGTTCCGAGCGCCTGCTCCAGGTGCGCCTCGCGCTCGGCGGCTACGAGACGCTCTTCAGCGTCGGCAAGGCCACGGACGGCTTGCTCGACAAGGCGCACCAGGTGCTCGTGAATTCGAACAAGGAGTTCGCGCTCTACAGCGCCGGCCCGTTCGACGACCCCGAAGAGGCGCGCCTGGCCCAGGCCGTGAGCAGCGCGCGCGAGGCGCTTGTCTCGCAGGCACTCGAGCCGGAGTACAAGTCGCTCGTCGATAACGACTTCAACACCTTCCGCACGATCCAGGGCGAAACCGCCGACCGCTATTACGGCGCCTACGCGAAGGCGATCGAAGCGCTCGAGGACTGGCAGACCGCGCGCCAGCAGCAGGATGCCGACACCGCTGCGCAGCGCTTTCGCGTTTCGCTCATCGTGTTCGGCCTGATCGGCGTGGTCGGCGTGGCGATTGGCGTGATTGCGCGCGTGGGGCTCGCCGCCGCCGTGGTCAAGCCGGTGAACCATGCGATTCGGCACTTCGAGCGCATCGCCGCGGGCGATCTCACTGTGGACGTGCGGGTGCGCTCGAAGAACGAAATGGGCCAACTGCTGAGCGCGCTGCAGACCATGCGCGACGGCCTGGTGGGCACTGTCTCGCGCGTGCGTGGCAGCACGCACGAAATCACGCAGGGCGCGAAGCAGATTGCGTCTGGCAACGTCGATCTCTCGGACCGCACGGCGCAGCAGGCGGCGGCGCTCGAAGAAACGGCGGCGAGCATCGAGGAGCTTTCGGCCGCGGTGCGCCAGAACACGGACGGCGCGAAGGAAGCGAGCGGACTCGCCCAGACCGCGCTCGCAACCGTCACGCGCGGCGCCGAAGTGGTGGCACGCGTGAACGCGACGATGAGCGACATCACGGCCTCGTCGCAGAAGGTGGAGGAGATCACCGGCATCATCGAAGGCATCGCGTTCCAGACCAACATCCTCGCGCTCAATGCGGCGGTGGAGGCGGCGCGCGCGGGCGAGCAGGGGCGTGGATTCGCGGTCGTGGCGAGCGAGGTGCGCAGCCTCGCGCAGCGCTCGGGCACGGCGGCCAAGGAGATCAAGGAACTGATCGCGGCCTCGGCGGCGACCGTCAGCGCGGGCGCGCGCCTCGTGGAAGACGCGCGCCGCACCATGGACGATGCGCGCAGTGCGGTGGCGCGCGTGAGCGGGATCATGAGCGAGATCGAGACCGCGACGCACGAGCAGAGCGACGGCATCGAACAGGTGAACCGCGCGATTGCGCAGATCGACGAGGTCACGCAGCGCAACGCGGCACTCGTGGAGGAAGCGGCGGCGGCGGCGCAGTCGCTCGAATCGCAGGCCGATTTGCTGCGCGCGGCCGTGGCCGTGTTCAATCTGGGTGGCGCGGGGCAGGTGGCCGCGCGAACGGCACATGCCGCTCCGGCGGACGCGCGCGCAGCGCGTGGGAGCACTCCGGCGCTGGCCTGAGCCCTGCCGTGATGGGTTGTCCTTGCCGTTGCAAGGACAACTTTCGTCCGCTTTACGCTTTAACCTGAAGTTATACCCCGCGCGCAAATCGCAATTGAGTTCCCCATCGTTCCCGGCGAGACTGGCGGCATAGGCCGTCAGGGTTTGGCCGTCAGCGAAAGAGAACAACGGATCATGCGAGTTTGCGTTTTGGGCGGTGGAGTGATTGGCGTGAGCACGGCGTATGCGCTCGCCCGCGATGGACACGAGGTCACGCTCGTCGAACGCCATGCCGACGTGGCGCGCGAAACGAGCCACGCCAATGGCGGCCAGCTCAGCTACAGCTACGTTGCGCCGCTCGCCGACCCTTCGGTGCTCCCCAAGCTGCCCCAATGGCTGTTGTCGCGCGACGCCGCACTGCGTTTCGTGCCCCGGCTCGATCCTCACCAATGGCGCTGGTGCGCCGCATTCCTGCGCGCCTGCACGCGCGCGCGCAGCCGTGCGACCACGGCTGAACTGCTCGGGCTCGGTTTTCTGAGCCAGCGTCTCATGCACGAAGTGGCCGGGCGCGAAGCGCTTTCATTCGATTACGTGCGCAACGGCAAACTCGTGGTGTATCGCGATCAGGAAGGCTTCGACGGCGCGCGCCGCCAGGCGCAGTACCAGGCGGAACTGGGCTGCGTGCAGCACGCGCTCGACGGCGCGGCATGTGTGGCGCTCGAACCGGCGCTTGCACATATCGGCGGCGAGATCGTGGGCGGCATCCACACGCCAGGCGAAGAGGCCGCCGACTGCGATCAGTTCACGCGCGGCCTCGCCCACGCGGCGCAGCGCGACGGTGTGAATCTGCAACTCGCCACCGAGTTCTCCGGACTACGAACGAAAGGTTTGCGCGTGCTCGCCGCGCAAACTTCGCAAGGGGACATCGAAGCCGACGCTTTCGTGGTGTGCCTGGGTTTCCAGAGTCAGCCGATGCTTGCCTCGCTCGGCGTGCACGTGCCCATCTATCCGCTCAAGGGCTATAGCCTCACGCTCCCGAGCGCGAACGCGCAGGGCGCGCCGCGCGTCTCGGTCACGGATGCGCATCACAAGGTCGTCTACGCGCCGCTTGGCGAGCGCCTGCGCATTGCGGGCATGGTCGACCTCACGGGCATGAACCCGCACGCCGACGACGCCCGCATCGCGCTGCTCACGCGCCAGGCGCGCGAGACCTTCCCCAACGCCGGCGACTACGACGCCATTCAGACGTGGACCGGCATGCGTCCCGCCACGCCGGACAGCAAGCCCGTGATCGGCGCCACGCACTTTCGCAACCTGTGGCTCAACACGGGGCACGGCGCGCTCGGCTTCACGCTCGCGCTAGGCAGCGCGCAACTCCTCGCCGATTTGCTGGCGGAGCGCGAACTGCCGATCGATGGTGACGCCTTTGCGCCGGGCCGCTGATCAGGAAGACTGACAGGCCTGCGCTTACTGCAGCGTCGCGCCTTCCTCGCGCACGACCACGCTCGTGCGTCCGTCGATACTCACCGGCACTTCGCCGCGCACCGTCGCGCGTCGCACGATGCGTCGCGCGTCGCCGTAGTCGTTGATCGCGTAGTGCTGCGTCGCGCGGTTGTCCCAGATCGCGACGTCGCCCGCCTGCCAGCTCCAGCGCACCGTGTTTTCGAGTCGCGTGACATGCTCGTGGAACACTTGCAGCAGATGCGCCGAATCGAACGATGAAAGGCCCTTTAGCCGCTGCACGAAGTGGCCGAGCACGAGCGTGCGTTCGCCCGTTTCCGGATGCACGCGCACCACGGGGTGCTCGGTCTCGTAGAGCTTCGACGTGAAGACTTCGCGGTAACGCTTGAGCTGCGTGCTGTCGGCGTTCGCGTGCGTGGACGCGTAATCGTAGGCATTCGTGTGCAGCGCCCAGAGCGTGTCGGCGAGCGCGCGCAGCGGCTCGGGCAGTTGCGCATACGCGGCGGCCGTGTTGGCCCACACCGTGTCGCCGCCAAATGGCGGAATCACCACGGCGCGCAGGATCGAAACTTTCGGGTAGGCGTCGACGAAAGTGACGTCGGTGTGCCACGAGTTGGCGCGCGCGCCGTGCAGCGAATCCAGTTCCAGCAGGCTGCCGCCTTCCACCGAGGGCACCGTGGGGTGCGCAACCGTCTCGCCGAAGCGCCGCGCGAAGGCTTCCTGCGAGGCGTCGTCGAGATGCTGCTGGCCGCGGAAGAACAGCACCTTGTGACGCAGCAGAGCGGCGTTGATGGCGTTGAACGTGGCGCTGTCGAGATCGGCGTGAAGTCGCACGCCGTCGATGCGCGCGCCAATGCGGCCCGCGACCTGATGGAGGTCGAGCGTGGTCTCGGCGTGTTGCTCCGTGGCGGAATGCAGATGCGCAGACGGAACGGAAACGGCGGGGCGCTGCGTTTGAACGTCGGACATCGAAAGTCTCCTCGGCTGGACGTGGAACGCCCATTCAAGCAGCGTTGCGCGGCGAGAAGAACTGACGATTTCTGCGAAGCTATGCGTGTGGTGGCGCGCTATGGATAGCTGCGAGTGTGATTAGCACGCGCCAAAAGAAAATGACGCAGACCCGCGAGGGAATGCGTCATTCACAAGATGCTGCAAGGTACAGCTTTTACTGCATGTTCGCTTCTATGTTCGTTGGTAGGCTCGATTGGATTCGAACCAACGACCCCCACCATGTCAAGGTGGTGCTCTAACCAACTGAGCTACGAGCCTGTCGAGGCGCGAATTATAGAGACACTCGCGCGCGGTTGCAAGCGCTTTTCTCGAATCGGGTGAAACGCGGTTTTTTCGGGCACGCGCCTATGCAAATTCCCGCGCCAGATTGCGCAGGTTCTGCGCGGGATCGACGAGCATTTCGCGGGCAATACGCGCGCGTTTGCCGATCAACGCCTTGGCGCTGCGCATGTCGCGGCCCTGATTCACCGTGATCGCGCCCACGAGCGCGCCTTCGTCATCGAGACCGAACAGCACGCAGGGCGGCGCTTCCAGCTTGCCGCGCGCGAGCCATTCAGGCGCGGCCATGTCGCCGGCGAACTGGATGTTCAGGCCGCATTGATCGGTCCAGAACCAATCCGCTTCAAGCGCTTCGGGTGCGAGGCCGAGCATCGCGCGCGCCGCCGTTTGCGCCTGGCGGTTCGCGTTCTCCCACGTCTCGCGGCGCTGGTGGCGGCCGCTTGCCGCATCCCACTGGCTGGCGGCGTCGCCCGCTGCGTAGATGTGCGGGTGCGAGGTGCGGCACTGCGCGTCGATCACGATGCCGTTGTCCAGGTGCAGGCCCGCTGCTCGCGCAAGCGTGGTGTCGGGCTCGACGCCGATGCCGTAGATCACCGCGTCGCCGGTAATGCTGGTGCCGTTTTCGAGCGTCAGCACGATTTCGTTGCCTTCGCGCATGGCCGACGCGAGTGGCGAGCCCAGATGCAGCGTCACGCCCCGCGCGCGATGCACCTCGCACAGAGGCTCGGTGAGCAGCGGCGGCGCGCAACGCGCCATCGCGCGCGATGCCTGTTCGATGACGGTGACGTCCGCGCCGAGATCGATCGCGCTCGAAGCGAGTTCGAGACCGATCACGCCTGCGCCCACCAGCAGCACGCGTTTGCCCGTTTGCAGCACGGGAACAAGGCGTTGAGCGTCCTGTAGCGTGCGCAGCGTGTAGACGCTCTCGCCGAGTGCATCGAGCATCGGCAACCGGCGCACGCGAGCGCCCGTGGCGAGCAGCAAGTCGTCGAAGGCGATCGATTCTCCGTTCGCGAGCGTGACGATGCGCGCCTGTGCGTCGAGCGCGGTGACGGCCACACCGAGCTTCAACTCGATGTTCTGGTCCGCGTAGTAGTCTTCGGCGTGAATCGCGCAGCGCGCGGTTTGCGGCTGGAGCAACACGTCCTTCGAAAGCGGTGGCCGCTCATAAGGCGCGTGCGCTTCCTCGCCGATCAGCACGACGCGGCCCGCGTAGCCTTGCTGGCGCAGTTCGGCGGCGGCGAGCGCGCCTGCCTGACCCGCGCCGACGATGACGATAGTCGAAGCGTTCATGATGCGTTCCCGTTACAGATTGAGTCCACCCGCCGCGTGACGAATGCCGCGAATGCCGAGACCGGCGTCCGCATTGATCATCACGCCGCTCAACACGCGATTATTCGCGCGCGAAGCGAGCATCACATAAGGCCCTGTGAATTCCGCAGGCTGCGGAAAGAACTGCAGCGGCAGGATGCTCGCAATTGCTTCGGGCGAACGCGAGTCCATGATGCGCAGGTCCTGCTGGCCGAGCGAAACGGGGCCGCGTAAATCGCTCGCCATGCCGCAAGGGCCGACGCCGTTCACGCGCACCTTGGGCGCAAGTTCATAGGCCAGTTGCCGGATGATGCCGACGGCCGCATGCTTGCTCGCCGTGTATAGCGGACCGCCGCCGCCCGGATAGAACGACGAATTCGATAGCGTGAAGATCATGCTGCCTTCGCTCGCAATGAGCGCGCGAGCGGCCGCTTTCGCGCCGAGCAGATAGCCCTTCACGTTGATCGAGAAAAGCTCTTCGTATCCGCTGTCGAGTTGCTCAGGCGAGAGATCGACGAGGCTCGAAGCGTGATCCCAGATCGCCGCGTTGCCGATGAAGGTATCGAGCTTGCCGAACGCATCGACGGCGGCGCTTACCGCGCGTTCGTTGTCGGCATACGAGGTGACGTCGCCCTGCACGGCGACCACACGTTGCGCGCCGAAGCGTTCGCGCAGCGCGGCGACCTTGTCCGCCGAGCGTTCGAGCACCGCCACGCGCGCGCCTTCTTCGAGAAAGCGCTCGACGAGTGCGAGTCCGAGTCCCGATCCGCCGCCCGTTATCAACGCCACTTCGTTATCGAGCCAGTTCATTACGCGGCCTCCGGAACGTCGACAAAAACCGCGCCATCGACGAGCGTGACAGGGAAAGTCTTGAGTGCTTCGGTTGCAGGCTGACACAGCGCCGCGCCCGTCTTCAGGCAAAAACGCGCGGCATGCAGCGGACACTCAACGGTGCCATCGTCTTCGATATACCCTTCGGACATCGAAGCGTTGCCGTGCGAGCAGCGGTCGTTCAGCGCGAAAAGCTCGCCGTTCACCTTGAATACCGCGATCGCGGCGGACGGGCCGTCCACCTTGATCGCTTCGCCGTCGGACAACGCATCGTCCTGGCAGACAAAAATACGGGCCATGATCAGAAAAGCACACTCAGGTTATGGGAAGTGAGCACCGCCTGGTCGAGCGTGATCTCGCGGCGGCACACCTGCCAGCCTTGCGCGCCCTCCACGCGGCGCACGCAGTCGATGCGGCGGCCCACGTAGAACGTCTCGTCGCGCTCCTTCTGCGAGCGGTAGAGCGCGTAGTTGACATGCGCCTCGTATTCGCCGGGCGCATCCGTAGTGAGCACCCGCAGGTTCGTCACGAGATGGCGCGTGCGCGAGGGCGGCTCCTCCGCCCACGCCATGCCGGTCTCGAGGCGCGCCACGCGGCGTTCGAGCTGGAAATGCGTGTCGTTGAAGATCCACGTGGTGGGCGGCTGCACGCCACGCCGACGGTCGCGCGTTTGGGCGTTGACCGTCGTGCGCATCGTGTAACGGATATCTTTCGACATGAGGTCGAGCCATGCGCGAAAGTGCCAGCCATCGAGCAACGCGGCTTCCTCAAAAAGGAATTGCTCGATTTCGTGATGGAGTTCGAGACCGACGCGCGTGGGCGTCAACACCGGTTCGAGTTCAGCGACGACGTTCATTTGAGCACCTCCGCCTCGTAGCGCGCGGTGCGCTCGTTCACCTCGTCCCACGTTTCGGAGATCAGCAAATCGGCCCAGCGGCGGTACATGCCGCGCGCGGCCGTCTCCGAGAAAATGTAGTTCGTCATGCCAGGTATGCCGTCTTCGCGCAGGCGCTCGTTGCCGAGGCCCATTTCGAGGCAGAGCTTCGTTTTGCGTGCGCGGCTGCCGCGCAGCACCTTCTGCACTTCGGCCCAGTTTTCCGAATCGTCCTGTTCGAGAAACCCAGCAGGCCCGAACGCGCGCGTCGCGCTGCGCTCGAAAGCGGCCTTCACCTCATCGGATGCGGCCTTGTCGGCAATGCAGAACGCCCAGACTTCCACCTGGTTCGGGCCGCGCGGATGCCACACGCGCAGCGTGGCCGTGCCGTTGAGCCACGAAAGCGTGGGGAACATGTTGTTGTGGCCCGCAAGACGCATCGCTCGAACCTTGCCGAGGCGCGCTTCGGCTTCGGCGTAGGTGTCGCGGAAGTACTGCGAGACTTCGCCGTCCACCCAAACGTTGGCGTCGGGCTGCTCGGTGAAGAAAAAGCCGCTGCCGTGGCCCGCCTGGCCGTATTGCAGCGCGTCCTTCGCGGTCTCCCACACGGGGCGCGCAGTTTGGCCCGCGCCGAGCGCCTTGTCGGCGGCGCCTTCTTTCGCCCCGAGCACTTCGATGGCGGACGCGTGCGTGAAGAGCGCGTGATACTGGTCGCTCGCGAACTGCTCCGCCGGAAATTTCCAGTTGCAGTCGATCACCCACTTGTGTACGCCGCCCACGATCTCGGTGCCGCCTTCGCGGCGGTCGAGCACGCCGTCCAGATACCAGGCGATGTCGCCCATATAGGTTTCGAGGTCGGGCGCGCTCGCGTCCCAGTTGCCGAACACGAGGCCCTTGTAGACGGCCACGCGCGTGACTTCCTGCAAGCCCCATTTCTCCTTGCAAAGGCCCTGCGGATACGCGCGCGGTTCGAGCGGCACGTCGATGAGCGCGCCGTCCACGCCGTACGACCAGCCGTGATACGGGCAGGTGAACGCGCGTGTGTTGCCGCAATCGGCATGGCTCACGCGCATCGACCGGTGGCGGCACTGATTGAGGAAGGCCTTGATCGAGCCGTCCTTCTGACGCACCACGACGATGGGGTCTTCGCCCATGTAGGTATTGAAAAAGTCGCCGGCTTTCGGTATTTGACTGACGTGGGCGAGGAACAGCCAGCAGCGGCCGAAGATGCGCTCGAGTTCGAGCGCGTAAATGTCGGGGTCGGTATAGATGGACGACGTGACGCGGCCATTTTGCGCGTCGACGAGTGCATCGATGTCGATGATTGCGGACATGCGAGTCTCCTCCGTGGCAGCATTGCCTTTTTGGCGGGAATGCAGACGGATGATCGTTGCTCGCTTTGCCGTTGTGAAATATTTTGTTTGTAGCCACTAAGACTTCGAAACGATAACTCGAGCATGGAACTGAGACACCTGCGCTATTTCATTGCCGTCGCCGACGAGCTGAGCTTCACGCGCGCGGCCCAGCGTCTGCATACGGCTCAGCCGTCGCTGAGCCAGCAGATTCGCAATCTCGAAGACGAAGTGGGCACGCCGCTGTTCGAGCGCACGCGCCGCAAGGTGGAATTGACCGACGCAGGCAAGGTGTTTCTCGCCGAGGCGCGTCTCGTGGTGGCCCAGGCCGATCGCGCAGTGGCGCGTGCGCGTCAGGTGGGGCAGGGGCGCGCGACGGTGACGATCGGCTTTGTGCCCGCCGCTGAAATCCGGGTTTTCCCGGTGATTTTGCCGCGTTTGCGATTGCGCTTTCCCGACGTGAATGTCGAGTTGCGCAGCCTGCCAACGGCCGAGCAGGAGGACGCGCTACTGCGCGGCGATATCGACGTGGCGTTCATGCGGCGGCCCGTTGTTTCGCCTGAATTGCGCAGCGAAGTCGTGCTCACCGAGCCGCTGGTCGTGGTGCTCCCGAGCGGTCATCCGCTCGCGAAGCAAAAGCGCATCGCACCGGCGCAATTGAGCGGCGAGCCGTTCATCAGCACGCATCCGCAGTTTTCTGGGCAAGTGCACAGCGTGGTCGAGGCGTATTGCGAGGCGCACGGCATCGAGCGCAAGGTGGCGCAGGTCGCGACGAATATTCTGCTTAATCTGAACCTCGTGGGCATGGGGCTTGGCTATGCGCTGTTGCCCGCGTATGTCTCGTCGCTCACGAGCAGCGCGATCTGCACGCGTCCGCTCGAAGGCGAGCCGCCCACCATCGACTTGCTGATGGTGTCGCGCAAAGAGCCGCATTCAGCGGAGCTCGAAGCGTTGTTCGAACTCGTGCGCGAGAACGAGCCTTAACGCTTCGTGCTTTCTTCCTGCGCCTCTAACGCCGCCACCATTTCCTGCGCGGCGCGCTGCAACTCGGGCACGAAGCGCCGCACCGCCTCCGCCGGATTGATGGCCTGTTCCAGGTAGATCACGTTCAGGCTCGCGAGCACGCGCCCATGCGCCTCGATGGCCGTTGCGAGCGCACCGATCTTGCGCTGATCCGCCCAGTCGCCATGGTTCGAGCCAAAGCCGTCCGTGCGGGTCTGGCGTACGAGATTGCGGATAAAGGCCTTGTCGCCAGCGAGTTTTTGCTGCTGTTCGCCGCCGGCACCGGCGCGCAGCAGTTCGAGAATGTCCTCTCGTTCCGCCTCGGGGCACATCGCGAAGTACACGCGGCCCGCCGCCGTGAGCAGGATCGGCAGGCGGCGGCCCACCATCGCGCGGTGAAACGAAAGCGGGCTGAAGCGGTGCGTGGTCTCGCGAATCACCATGGAGTCGCCATCGGGCGTCGTGAGGTCCGATGGCCACACGGTGCGCTGAAGCATTTGCGCCATGATCGGCGGCGCGATGGTCGCGATCAGTTCGTCATCGGTGAAGCCTTCGCTCAGGCCGCGCACGTGCATCGTCAGACGAAAGCTGTCGTCGGATGCGCTGCGGCGCACGAACTTCTCCTCTACCAGGGTTTCCAGCAGGCGCCTCACGGTCGTGCGGTGCAGGCCCGTTGCCTCGCTCAGTTGCTGGCTCGTGGCGCGCCCGTTCTCCATGGCGTTGAGCGCCTGGAGCACCTGCAGGCCGCGCGCGAGCCCCCGCACGTTTGCATACTTCGTCATAGAAAAAGCCTTAAAAATCAACTATGTGCATTCTATGCACATTTCTCTAAAAATGTTGAGCGCGCATCGGGCGGAACCTAGACTCGCTTCCATTCACCGGACTGTGACAAAGCGTCCAACCGGGTGATCCGTTTTCAGGCACCACCTGTCAGCATCCGCAGCGGCCCCATAAGCCGCGCGAGAAGGAGACACATGAACACCCCCCTCGCCCACGAGGCGGATACCGTCCGCCCTCGCCAGATTGCCACCGACGTCGCCATCATCGGCGCGGGTCCGGTCGGCCTCATGATCGCCAACATTCTCGGCCTGCAAGGCGTGCGTGTCACGCTTGTCGAGAAGCTCGACCAGATCATCGATTATCCGCGCGCAATTGGTTTGGATGACGAAGCATTGCGCGTGTTCCAGTCGATCGGTCTGGCCGACGCCCTGCTGCCGCACACCACGCCCGACCACTGGATGCGCTTCGTCACGAAGGACGGCCATTGCTTCGCCTCGATCGAACCGCGCACCGACGAATTCGGCTGGCCGCGGCGCAACGCGTTCATTCAGCCGCTCGCAGACCGCGTGCTCTACGAGGGGCTCGCGCGCTTCGAGCATGTGCACGTGTTGTTCGGTCACGCCGTCAACGCGTTCGAACAAGATGCGCATGGCGTGACGATCGACGTGAGCGATGCGAACGGCGAGCGCCGCTCGATCCGCGCAGCGTACCTGGTGGGCGCGGACGGCGGTAACAGCTTCGTGCGCCGCGCGCTCAATGTGCCCTTCGAAGGCCGCACGAAGCCGAATCAATGGATCGTGGTGGACGTGCGCAACGACCCCATCGGCTCGCCGCATATCTACATGCATTGCGATCATCAGCGGCCGTATGTGTCGGCAGCGCTGCCGCACGGCATTCGCCGCTTCGAATTCATGGTGATGCCGGGCGAGACGGAAGAAGAGCTTTCGAAGCCCGAAAACATGGCCGCGCTGATCCGCAAGGTGGTGGCCGATCCCGACAAGGTCGACTACATCCGCAAGCGCGTGTACACGCACAACGCGCGTCTGGCCGAAACGTTCCGCGTGGACCGCGTTTTGCTGGCAGGCGACGCTGCGCACATCATGCCCGTGTGGCAGGGCCAGGGTTACAACAGCGGCATTCGCGACGCGAACAACCTGGGCTGGAAGCTCGCGATGGTCGCAAAGGGCCACGCGGACGGGCGCCTGCTCGACAGCTATACCGTGGAGCGCCGCGCACATGCGCGCTCGATGATCCACCTTTCCGAAGTGGCAGGCGATATCTTCGCGCCCACCACGCGCTTTGGTGCGCGCTTTCGCGACACGTTCGTGCGCTGGATGAATGTGTTCCCCTCGGTCAAACGCTACTTCGTGGAAATGCGCTTCAAGCCGATGCCGCGCTATGAAGCGGGCGTCGTGCTGCTGCCGCCGCCGCAGAAAACGGGTGGGTGGCTCGCAAGCTTGCTGGAGCGCTCGGGCAACTCGGCGCCGGGCCGCATGCTTGGCCTGATGAGCCAGAAGCGCGACTCGCTGATCGGCCGTCTCGCCTATGGCCGCGATCCGCTTGCGGCCTCGCCGGTGGGCCGCATGTTCATTCAGCCGCGCGTGCGTCTTGCCGATGGCCGCGTGGTGCGCCTCGACGACGCGATCGGCAATGGCTTCGCGGTGCTCGCCTGGGGCGCGGACCCGACCTTTGGTCTCACGCCGCAGGCTCGTGCGCTGTGGGAGCGTCTTGGTGCGCGCTTCATCTTCGCGAAGCCCGACGTGCAACTCGAATACGCCGACGACGTGCCCGAAGGCGTGCTCGCGCTTGGCGACGTGCAGGGCCGCTTGAAGGAGTGGTTCAGCCGCATGCCCGAATCGGTGGTGCTGCTGCGCCCGGACCGCTTCGTCGCGGGCGTGTGCACGCCGCAACAGGTATCGGACGCGATTGTCGAACTCGCGGGCAAGCTCGGCATGACGGAAGCCGTCTCGCGTGAGGCAAGCGCCGCTGCCCCGCAAAACCGTCCCGTGCGCGGCGTGGCCGTTGCGCGCACAGCAGGAGCATGAAGATGCCGATTCACCTCGAATGTCTGTCGCACACCCCGTTGCATGGCTATTTCGATCCGCTGCCTGAAGTGGTGGCGGAAGTCGAACGCGTAGGCCGCGCCGCGCGCGAACGTGTAGAAGCGTTCAAACCCGATCTGATCGTTGCGTTCGCACCCGACCATTTCAACGGCTTCTTCTACGACGTGATGCCGCCGTTCTGCATCGGCGCGCGTGCCGAGGCCATCGGCGATTTCAAGAGCATGGCGGGTACGCTGCCAGTGCCCGAAGACCTCGCGCACAAGCTCGCTGAAAACGTGCTCGAAGCCGATATCGACGTCGCGCTTTCGTACCGCATGCAGGTCGATCACGGCTGCGCGCAGGCGCTGGAAGTGCTGACCGGCGGCCTGGATCGCTATCCGGTGATTCCCGTGTTCATCAACTCCGTGGCGCCCCCCATGGCGACGTTGCGTCGTGCTCGCCTGCTCGGCGATGCGATTGGCCGCTTCTTTTCGCGCAGCGACAAGCGCGTGCTCGTGGTGGGCTCGGGCGGCATTTCGCACGAGCCGCCGGTGCCGGAACTGTTCGGCGCGACGCCCGAAGTGGCCGAACGCCTGATCGCGGGCCGCAACCCCACGGCCGATTCGCGCGCCGCACGCCAGGCGCGTACCGTGGCCGCGGCGAAGTCCTTCACGGCGGGCGACAGCCCGTTGCATCCGCTCAATCCCGAATGGGATCGCGCATTCCTCGCACGCCTTGAATCGGGCGAGTTGACTTCCGTGGACGGCATGACGAACGCGGCCATTACGCGTGACGGCGGCAAGTCGGCCCATGAAATCCGCACCTGGGTCGCGGCGTTCGGCGCGCTCGCCGCCTATGGCCCGTATCGCGCGACGCTCGACTACTACCGCGAAATTCCCGAGTGGATCGCGGGTTTCGCCACCATGCACGCCACGCCTGACGCGGCTTGATAGATCAGTACGGACTCCGGAGAATCAACATGTCAGATTCGAAACTCGTCGCGGCACTGGCCGCGCGCCTGCGCGAAGCCGAAGCGTCGCGCAACGTGATCGAGCCGGTGCGCGGTGAAATCGCTTTAGATGACATCGCCACCGCCTACGCAGTTCAGCAAGCCAACGTCGATCTGCGTGTGGCGACTGGCGAGCGTATCGTGGGCCGCAAGATCGGCCTCACGTCGCTCGCGGTGCAAAAGCAGCTGGGCGTCGATCAGCCCGACTTTGGCGCGCTGTTTGCCTCGATGGCTTATGGCGATGCCGAAGCCATTCCACTCTCGCAACTGATCCAGCCGAAGGTGGAAGCGGAAATCGCGCTCGTGCTGGAGCACGACCTCACGTTCGAAAAGCACACCTTCGTCGATATCCTGCGCGCCAGCGCTTACGCACTTGCGGCCATCGAAGTGGTGGACAGCCGCATCCAGAACTGGGACATCCGCTTCGTCGATACGGTGGCCGACAACGCTTCGAGCGCACGCTTCGTGGTGGGCAGCCGCCCGGTGCCGCTCTCGCAGATCGACCTGACCGCTTGCGCGATGGAACTTTCGCGTGACGGCGAGGTGCTCTCGCGCGGCAACGGCGCCGCGTGCCTGGGCAATCCGCTCAACGCCGCCGTGTGGCTCGCAGACCGCATGGTCCAGCTCGGCACGCCGCTGCGTGCGGGCGACGTGGTGCTCACGGGCGCGCTCGGACCCATGGTCGCCGTGAAGGAACCCGGCACGTACACCGCGCAGATCGAAGGCCTCGGCAGCGTTCGCGCGACTTTCTCCGCCTGATACAGGAATTCATATGGCTTCCGAAAAACTCAAGGCCGCGATCATCGGCTCCGGCAACATCGGCACGGATCTGATGATCAAGATCATGCGCAACAGCCAGCATCTGGAGATGGCGGCGATGGTCGGCATCGACCCGAACTCCGATGGTCTCGCGCGCGCCGCACGTCTTGGCGTTGCGACCACGCACGAAGGCGCTGAAGGTCTCACGCGTCTGCCCGTGTTCGACGACATCGACTTCGTGTTCGACGCGACCTCCGCTGGCGCGCACGTGAAGAACGATGCGCTGCTGCGCAAGCTCAAGCCGTCGATCCGTGTGATCGACTTGACGCCTGCCGCAATTGGCCCGTACTGCGTGCCGGTCGTGAATATCGATGCGCATATCGAAGCGCTCAACGTCAACATGGTGACGTGCGGCGGCCAGGCCACGATTCCGATGGTCGCCGCCGTGTCGCGCGTCGCGAAGGTCCATTACGCGGAGATCGTCGCTTCGATCAGCAGCAAGTCGGCGGGCCCGGGCACGCGCGCGAACATCGACGAGTTCACCGAAACGACTTCGAAGGCGATCGAAGTGGTGGGCGGTGCCGCGAAGGGCAAGGCCATCATCGTGTTGAACCCGGCCGAGCCGCCGGTGATGATGCGCGACACGGTTTATACGCTTTCTGAGGCGGCCGACCGCGAGAAGGTCGAGCAGTCCATCGAAGAGATGGTCGCGAAGGTGCACGCCTATGTGCCGGGCTATCGCCTGAAGCAGAAGGTGCAGTTCGACGAGATTCCCGCGAGCGCGCCGCTCAACATTCCGGGCCTTGGCAAGTTCAGCGGCCTGAAGACTTCGGTGTTCCTCGAAGTGGAAGGCGCCGCGCATTATCTGCCCGCTTATGCAGGCAATCTCGACATCATGACTTCCGCCGCGCTCGCCACCGCCGAACGCATGGCGCAGACGCTGCTCAGCGTTCAAGGAGCGTAAAGCGATGAGCAAGAAACTCTACATCTCCGACGTCACGCTGCGCGACGGCAGCCACGCCATTCGCCACCAGTACTCGATCCAGAACGTGCAGGACATCGCCCGCGCGCTGGACCGCGCGAAGGTGGACAGCATCGAAGTCGCGCATGGCGACGGCCTGCAAGGCTCGAGCTTCAACTATGGCTTTGGCGCGCACAGCGATCTCGAATGGATCGAGGCCGTGGCCGACGTGGTCACGCACGCACAGATCGCCACGCTGCTCTTGCCCGGCATCGGCACGATTCACGACTTGAAGGCTGCGTACAACGCGGGCGCGCGCATCGTGCGCGTGGCCACGCATTGCACGGAAGCCGACATTTCGAAGCAGCACATCGAGTATGCGCGCGAACTGGGCATGGACACCGTGGGCTTCCTGATGATGAGCCACATGACCACGCCGGAAAACCTCGCCGTCGAAGCGAAGAAGATGGAAAGCTACGGCGCGACCTGCATCTACGTGGTCGATTCGGGCGGCGCACTCACGATGAACGACGTGCGCGACCGTTTCCGTGCGGTGAAGGGCGTGCTCAAGCCCGAAACGCAAACGGGCATGCACGCGCACCACAACCTGTCGCTCGGTGTGGCGAACTCGATCGTTGCCGTGGAAGAAGGCTGCGACCGGATCGATGCTTCGCTTGCGGGCATGGGTGCGGGCGCGGGCAATGCGCCGCTCGAAGTGTTCATCGGCGCGGCGGAACGCATGGGCTGGAACCACGGCACCGACCTCTACACGCTGATGGATGCCGCCGACGACATCGTGCGCCCGTTGCAGGACCGGCCGGTTCGCGTGGACCGCGAAACGCTCGCGCTCGGCTATGCAGGCGTGTATTCGAGCTTCCTGCGCCACTCGGAAGTGGCCGCGAAGAAGTACGGCCTGAAAACAGTCGACATTCTCGTCGAACTGGGCAAGCGCCGGATGGTGGGCGGCCAGGAAGACATGATCGTCGACGTGGCGCTCGATCTGAAGAAGCGCCAGGAAGCATTGCAGTCCTGATCAAGCGCGCCGCGCATCGCCTTTCGGGCGGTGCGCGGCGTTGCCACATATAGCCGCCGAAAAGAGTGGCTCGCATATACACATGGAGACTTTTTTATGACGTCGCGAAACAGTAGTGCTGGAGGAAGTGAAACGAGCGGCAAGGCAACCATCGCCCTGTGTCTGGCGATTGCATTGCTCGAAGGGCTGGATCTGCAATCGGCGGGCGTAGCGGGGCCGCGCATGGCGAAGGAGTTTCATCTCGCCGTGGCGCAAATGGGCTGGGCGTTCAGTGCGGGTGCGATTGGCCTCTTGCCGGGCGCGGCGCTGGGCGGGCGGCTCGCCGACCGCTTTGGCCGCAAGCGCGTGCTCATGTGGTCGGTCACGCTGTTCGGGCTGTTCTCGCTCGCCACGACCATGGTGTGGAATTTCGAAAGCCTGCTCGTCGCGCGTCTGCTCACGGGTCTCGGTCTCGGCGCGGCCATGCCGAACCTGATTGCGCTGTGCTCGGAGGCCGCGGGTCCGCAGCAGCGCAGCACGGCGGTCGGCGCGATGTACTGCGGCATGCCGTTCGGCGCGGCGATCGCTGCCGTGATCGGTATGCTCGGCACGGGGGACACGAGCTGGCGCCACGTGTTCTACGTTGGCGGGCTCGGCCCGATCGTGATGGTGCCGCTGCTTGGCGCGTTCCTGCGCGAGTCGCAGCAATTCGTCGCTACGCAGGCTTCGACGGTGACGAAAGAAGGCGCGCCGAGCGTGGCAGAAGCGCTCTGGCGCGAGGGCCGTGCGCGTACGACCATCGCGCTGTGGATCAGCTACCTTGGCACGCTGATCGTGCTGTACTTCCTGATGAACTGGCTGCCCTCGATGGTGCTTGCACGCGGCCTCACGCGCGTGCAGTCGAACCTCGTGCTGATGCTGTTCAACATCGGCGGCGGGATTGGCGCTGTTGCGATCGCAACGATCATGGATCGCTTTGGCCGCCGCGGCACGGTGATCGGCATGTACATCGGCGTCGTGGTGGCGCTCACCGTCCTCGCGGGCGCGGGCGGCGCAGGCTCGACGGCCGTGGGCGGCCTGCTGTGCGGCTTCTTTATCGTGGGCGGGCAGTCGGTGCTTTACGCACTCGCAGGGCATGCGTACCCCACGGAAGTACGCGGCACGGGTGTGGGCGCGGCAGTGGCCGTGGGGCGTCTCGGTTCGATTCTCGGGCCGCTCGTGGCGGGCCAGTTGTTCGCACTCGGTCAAAGCCCGTCGATGCTGGTGGGCTCGAGCATTCCGCTCGTTGTGATCGCGGCGCTTGCCGCGCTGAGCGTGGTGGGCGCATTCAGGCAGCGCAGCGCATTGGGCGCGCAGGGCGCGTGAAATTGAGGGGGGAAGGCGCGCGCCTTCTCCGCCATGGGTTATTACGTTTTAAAGGATGGTCATCATGACTGGTACGGCACAAGCAATCACCGAAGCCTCGACGAGCAAGTTCGCACGCGTGAAGGACGGCGAGGTCGAGTTCCAGATTCACTACAACGACGCGGGCGTTGGCGCCGAAACCGTCGTGATGCTGCACGGCTCGGGTCCGGGCGCGAGCGGCTGGGCCAACTTCAACCGCAACGTCGAGCCGCTCGTCGCGGCTGGCTACCGCGTGATCCTGATGGACTGCCCGGGCTGGAGCAAGAGCGACCCGATCGTTTGCACGAGCTCGCGCTCGGACCTGAACGGCCGGGTGCTCAAGGGGCTGCTCGACGTGCTCGACATCGAGCGCGTGCATATTCTCGGCAATTCGATGGGCGGGCATAGCGCCGTTGCATTCGCGCTGGCGAACCCGCAACGCGTGGGCAAGCTCGTGCTGATGGGCGGCGGCACCGGTGGCCCAAGCAGCTTCGTGCCGATGCCCACGGAAGGCATCAAGCTGCTGCAGGGTCTCTATCGCGATCCGACCATCGAAAACCTCAAGCGCATGATGAACGTGTTCGTGTACGACGCGAGCGCGCTCACCGACGAGCTGATGCAAACGCGCCTCGACAACATGCTCGCGCGCCGCGACCACCTGGAAAACTTCGTGAAGAGCCTCGCCGCGTTCCCGAAGCAGTTCAGCGATTACGGCCCGCGCCTTGGCGAAATCGCCGCGCCCGCGCTCGTGATCTGGGGCCGCGACGACCGTTTCGTGCCGATGGACATCGGCCTGCGCCTGCTGGCCGGCATGCAGAACGCGCAACTGCACGTGTTCAACCGTTGCGGCCACTGGGCGCAGTGGGAGCACGCCCAGGCGTTCAACCGCATGGTGATCGATTTCCTGCAGCACTGAAGCGCGCGCGAGCACTTGCGGCAGCGATGCGGCGCACCTCACGGTGCGCTTTTTTTTCTCGCGCCGGATTCGCTGGCGACAAGGCTTTTGTGTGACGAAACCGTGCGTGAACGCGTCGCCGACCGGTCATCTAAAGGCAAACCCGCATTAGCGTAAAACGAATCGATTCGCCATTGACAAATTAAACCTGTCCCACCTATGATCGGCTCACTGCCTGGAGAAGCGCGAACCGCGCGTCCCGGCGAGCCGCGCAAGGCGCGCAAGACGCCGCGCATCAACGGTCTGCCCGGATCCGACCGGGTGAGCCGCAGTCATGTTTGGAGACAGGCAGATGCCCCAATCGATTGCCCCGGACCGCGGGTCCGAAGCCGCGCGCGCTTTTGATACGTCCGCGCAGAATCCCACGCAGCAAGACGACGCGCTCTATCGCAAGGTGTCGGCGCGCGTCATCCCGTTTCTGTTCGTTTGCTACGTCGTGTCGTTTCTCGACCGCATCAACATCGGCTTCGCGCAATTGCAGATGAAGCATGACCTGGGCTTCAGCGACGCAATGTACGGCCTCGGCGCCGCTGTCTTCTACGTGGGCTACGTGCTGTGTGAAGTGCCGAGCAACATGCTCCTTGCGCGCTTCGGCGCGCGCCGCACGTTCATGCGCATCATGCTGCTGTGGGGCATTGCCTCGACCAGCATGATGTTCGTGTCGAGCCCCACGCAGTTCTATGCGCTGCGCTTCCTGCTGGGCGTGTTCGAGGCGGGCTTCTTTCCGGGCATCGTGCTCTATCTCACGTACTGGTATCCGGCTCGCCGCCGCGCGGCCGTGTTCTCGATCTTCTTCGCCGGCGTGGCGGTGGCGGGCGTGCTGGGCGGCCTCATCTCGGGCTGGATCATGCGCGACATGGCCGGCGTGGCGGGCCTCGCCGGCTGGCGCTGGATGTTCGTGATCGAAGGTCTGCCGGCCGTGCTGCTCGGACTCATGGCGACGTTCTGGCTCGTGGACGGCCCCGAGAAGGCGAGGTGGCTGACCGATGCCGAGAAAGCCCACCTTCTCGCGCAACGCGACGGCGAAGGCGATCACGCGCATTCCACGCGTTCGTTCGGCGCGGCGCTGCGTAACCCGCGCGTGTATCTGTTCGCGTTCATCTACTTCTCGCTGACGTGTGCGTCGCTGACGCTGAACTTCTGGATGCCGCTGATGATTCGCGACTTCGGCGTGCATGACGTGCTGGCGATCAGCCTCTACACCGTCATTCCGAATGCGGTGGGCGCAGTGGGCCTGATGTGGATCGCGCGACGCTCGGACCGCCGTGGTGAACGGCGCTGGCATTTCGCTGCGTGCACGATAGGCGGCGGCATCGCATTGGCGCTGCTCACGCTGCATCTGGCGAGCTTCGCCGCGATGATGGCGATCCTGTCGATCGCAGCGGTGCTGATCTTCGCCGCGTTGCCGATCTTCTGGGCGGTGCCTTCGGCGTATCTCTCGGGCAAGGCCGCAGCGGCCGGGATTGCGCTCATCAGCAGTATCGGCATTACGAGCGGCATTGTGAGCCCGTGGGCGATCGGGCTCATCAAGACGCACACGGGCAGCATGGACAACGCGCTGTATCTGCTCGCGGCGTTGCTGGTGGTGAGCGGCGCGGCGTTGGTGGCGGGGGGGCCGGCGGTGAAGGCTCGCCGCTGAGGTGTGATGCCCCGCATTGCGTGCAGGCGACGCGGGGCGATTTGTTTTGAGACGGCGGTATGGTCCGGGCCAAACTCACTCATCGAGGTTTCCCGTGCCGTCCCCCATCAAACACACACAGTCATATCTGGAAGGCGCCGATCGCGCCTACGCCGCAGGCGATTGGCAACGCGCATTGGAGCTTGCCGACAAGGTAGTCGCCGCGAATCCGCGCAACAGCGACGCGCTCCACAGACGTGGACTAATCGCGCTCGCAATGGGCTCGCCAGCCGAAGCCCAGATATGGCTCATGCGCGCAGTTCAGGTCCTCCCGCACCCCGTGTACTGCAACAGCCTTTGCGTGACGCAAATGCGTCTGCGTGACTACGCGGCGGCGGCCGAAACGGCACGTCTGGGCCTGCGGCGCGCACGCGAACGCTTTCCAGCGGTCGATACGTCGCTGCTTTCATACAACCTCGGCGTCGTCCTGCAACTCGACGATCAGCCCGAGGCGGCTGCGCATAGCTACCGACAAACCCTCGCGCGTCAGCCCAATCACGCGTCGGCGCATAACAATCTCGGCACAGTCACGAAGAATCTCGGCGATCTCGCCACGGCCATCGCCCATTTCGAGCGTGCAATCGCGCTCGAGCCGCGCAATCTGGAAGCACACAGCAACCTGGGTCATGCTTTGCTGGCAGCGGGGCTTTACGAAGCGGCATGGCCGCATTTCGAGCAGCGTTGGGCGAGCTTTCAAGTCGGCGACCAGCCAGCGGCGTCAGGCGCACCGATATTGCCGATTGCGCAGTGGCGAAGCGGCCCGCTTCCCGGCGAGCGCCGTTTGCTCGTGCTGCACGAACAGGGCTTTGGCGATGCGCTGCAATTCTGCCGCTATCTGCCCATTGCGCTCGCGCACGGCACGCGCGTTGGCTACGTATGTCCCAAGCCGTTGCGGCAGTTGCTCGAACAGTCGCTTTGCACGCGTTGGCCGAAAATTGTGTTGCTCGACGACGTGCCGTCAGACCTTGCCGCATGGGACGCCTACTGTTCGCTGCTCTCGCTGCCGATGCTGCTTGGCACGCGCCTCGACAACATTCCGGCGAGCGTGCCTTATCTGCATGCCGAGCCGCAGCGCGCGCGCATCTGGGCCGACCGGCTGGCTGCGCCTCGCGATGACATGAAGCCGCGCATCGGCGTTGTTTGGGCGGGCGGTCACATGGGCACGGCGGCGGATCGCCGACGCAGCATCGCGCCCGATACGTTTGCGAAGCTGCTGTCCTGGCGCGGCGCGCGCTGGATCAGTCTGCAAAAAGCCGACGACGCATCGAAGCAATTGCCACCGGCATACCGCGAGGAAATCACCGACTGGACGGACGAAGTCGGCGACTTCGCCGATACCGCCGCGTTGATCGATGGACTCGATCTCGTCATTTCGGTCGATACATCGGTGGCGCACCTGGCTGCGGCGATGGGCAAGCCCGTTTGGCTACTCAACCGCTTTGCGGGCTGCTGGCGTTGGCTGCGCGATCGCGACGACAGCCCGTGGTATCCGGGTTTGCGTCTCTTCACGCAAGCGGAGCGCGGCAATTGGGACGACGTACTAAACCGCGTGCTCGATGCGCTCGCCGCGCGCTATCCGATGAAAGAAAGCCATCTCACGCGGGCTTGAGCAGCGTGCGCCATTGAATCACTGCTGCCCGGCAAGCTCCTCCAGCAGCCAGTCGCGAAACGCAACCAGCACGGGGTGGCGCTGGGCACGCTCCGGGTAGACCAGGTAATACGAGCGCGAGCTTTGCACTGCTTCGAACGGGCTGAGAAGCCGGTTCTCCTTCAATTCGTCTTCCACCAGCATGCGCGGCACGAGGCCCACGCCGATACCGGCGACGACCGCCTGGATCAAATGCGAGGTCAGCTCGAAACTCGGGCCCGTACGCAGCGCGTCGTGAGGCAAGCCGAAATGCGCGCACCATTCGCGCCATGCGTCGGGAAAGCTGCGCACGCGCAGCAGCGTGAGGCCCTCTAGCGATTCGATGGTCGGCGCGGTGGCCCGTCGCTTCGACTTCTTCGTGAACGGCAACGCAGTGGGGTTGCCAACCAGCACCAGTTCTTCCGCGTAGAGCCTGTGCGCCGTGACGCCGGGCCAGCGGCCGTCGCCCACCACGATGGCGGCGTCGAGGTCCTGGGTCGAAAAATCGGCAGCCTCGATGCGTGAGTCGAGATCGATCTGCAGATCGGGGTGCGTTTGATAGAAGCGATGCAGACGCGGCAACAGCCACTTGGCGCCGAACGTCGGCAAGGTCGCGACGCGCAACTGCGTTCTCGGCGCGTTCGCCGTGAGGGCTTGCAGCGTCGCGCTGCGGATCAGCGTAAGCGCGTGAGAGATCTCCGCCATATAGGCTCGGCCGATATCGGTCGGGATGATGCGTTTGCCCTCGCGCGTGAAGAGAGCAAGGTCGAGCATCGCTTCGAGCGCCTGAACCTGGCGGCTCACAGCGCTTTGTGTGAGCGACAGTTCCTCGGCGGCGCGCGTGAAGCTCTCATGGCGCGCGGACGCTTCGAATGCGAGCAGCAGCGACATGGAAGGCGTGAGCTTGCGGTAATTCATTCATAAACCTCATGATTAACCCAACCAATTTACGTTTGCCCGCGGCCGGTTGGGGAGCGACAATTTCATGCCGGAAAGGGCCATATAGCGCCCGATGCGAGACTTCGAGAGCGACATGACCATTGCCCAGCTTACCATCGGCGAATTCGGCAGCCCCCTGATCCATCAATTTTTGCATGAACTGCAAGTGTCGGGCTTCGAGGGCGAGGTGGATGCGAGTCACGCCACGCGCACGGTGCTGGCCACGGACAATTCGATCTACCAGCGCTATCCGCAAGCGGTGGTGTTCCCACGCCATGCGAAGGACGTCGCACGACTCGCGGGCATGCTCGGTCGCGACGCGTTTCGCCGCGTGACGGTCGCGGCGCGCGGTGGCGGCACGGGTACGAACGGGCAGTCGCTGACCGACGGCGTCGTCGTCGATATGTCGAGGCATATGAACCGCATCCTCGAAATCGATCCGGTTGCGCGTACGGCGCGAGTGGAGGCGGGCGTTGTCAAGGATCAGCTCAATGCCGAACTGAAGCGGCACGGGCTCTTTTTCGCGCCGGAGCTTTCGACCTCGAACCGCGCGACCATCGGCGGCATGGTCAGCACGGATGCGAGCGGGCAGGGCAGTTGCACCTACGGTAAAACGCGCGATCACGTGCTCGCGCTGGAAACGGTCCTGCTCGGCGGTGAGCGCCTGTCGAGCGCGCCGGTCGAGCGCGCCGCGCTCGCCGCGCTTTGCGCGCGCGAGGATAAGGTCGGCGAGGTGTTCCGCACTGCGCGCGATATCAGCGAGCGCGAAGCTGACCTGATACGCGAGCGCTTTCCCGCGTTGAACCGCTGCTTGACGGGTTACGACCTCGCCCATCTGCGTGACGGCGAAGGGCGCTTCGACATCAATAGCGTGCTGTGCGGCTCGGAAGGCACACTCGGCTTCATCGTCGAGGCGACGCTGAACGTGCTGCCCGTGCCAAAGCACGCCGTGCTCGTCAATATCCGCTACGAGGGTTTCATGGATGCCCTGCGCGACGCGCGCGCGCTGATGGCCCATCGTCCGCTCTCGATCGAAACCGTGGATTCCACGGTGCTGCGGCTTGCGCGCGAGGATATCGTCTGGCAAAGCGTGGCCGAGTATTTCCCCGCTGATGATGGCGTCGAAGGCGGTGCGAGCGGCATCAATATGGTCGAATTCAGCGGCGACGATGCGAACGAATTGCGCGAGCGCGTGGCGGCGTTCGCCGCGCACCTGGACGCGGACACGAGCGTGAAGCGCCTCGGCCATACGATTGCCGATGGCGAGGCGGCGATCAATCGCGTCTATGCGATGCGCAAGCGCGCGGTGGGCCTGCTGGGCAACGCCCGCGGCGCGAGGCGCCCGCAGCCTTTCGTGGAGGACACGGCCGTGCCGCCGGAAAATCTCCCCGACTACATTGCTGAGTTTCGCGCGCTGCTCGATGGTTTTGGCTTGCGTTATGGCATGTTCGGCCACGTCGATGCGGGCGTGCTCCACGTGCGCCCCGCGCTCGACATGCGCAATCCCGACGATGCCGCGCTCGTGCGCCCCATTTCGGATGCCGTGGCCGCTTTGACGATGAAGTATGGCGGCCTGTTGTGGGGAGAGCATGGCAAGGGCGTGCGCTCCGAGTACGTGCCCGAGTATTTCGGGCCTTTGTATCCGGCGTTGCAGCGGCTCAAGGCGGCATTCGATCCGCACAATCAGCTCAATCCAGGCAAGATCGCGACGCCTGCGAACGCGAGTGCGGCGCTGTTGAAAATCGATGCGACGACACTGCGCGGCGAGTTGGACCGGCGCATCGACGAGCGCGTCTGGCAGGCCAATGCCGACGCCGTTCACTGCAACGGCAACGGCGCCTGCTACAACTTCGACCCGGACGACGCCATGTGTCCGTCGTGGAAAGCCACGCGCGAACGCGTGCATTCGCCGAAGGGCCGGGCTTCGCTGATGCGTGAATGGTTGCGTCTGCAACAGGATGCCGGCGCGGATCTCACCGCCGTGCCGGTTGCGGCGGCGTTGCCGGTGCGCATCGTCAATAGTGTGCGCAAACGACAAGGCGAGCAGGACTTTTCGCATGAGGTTTACGACGCCATGGCAGGTTGTCTTTCGTGCAAGTCATGTGCGGGGCAGTGCCCCGTGAAGGTGAGCGTGCCCGAGTTTCGCTCGCGCTTTCTGGAGCTTTATCACACGCGCTATTTGCGTCCGCTGCGTGACCATTTGATCGGCGCGCTCGAATTCACGGTGCCGCGCGTAGCGGCGGTGCCCGGCGCGAGTCGCGTATACAACGCGCTGATGAGCGCGGGTCTCATCAAATCGTTGCTTGCCCGCTGCGTGGGCCTTGTCGATAGCCCGTTGTTGAGCCGCGTGTCGTGGCGGGAGGTGTTGCGCAAGTCGGGAGCGCAGATCGCAACGCCCAAACGGCTCTCGATGCTTGCCAAAGCCGAGCGCGAGCGCAGCGTGATCGTGGTGCAGGACGCGTTCACGCGTTACTTCGAAACGCCTATAGCCGCCGCGTTTCTGGAACTCGCCGCGCGTCTTGGGTTCAGAGTATTCATCGCGCCTTATTCTCCAAACGGCAAGCCGCTGCACGTGCAGGGGCTTCTGCCGCAGTTTCGCCGCACCGCGCGTCGCAATGCGGCGCAACTGGCCGCCCTTGCCAGCTCGGGTGTGCCGCTCGTCGGCGTCGACCCGGCCATGACGCTCGTGTACCGCCAGGAGTACCGCAAGGTGGAAGACATCGAGGCGGCGCCGGAGGTCCTGCTGCCGCAGGAATGGCTGCTCGGCGCATTGCGCACGCGTGCAACTACGCCGCGGGCATCCGGCTCATTCCGCCTGCTCCCGCATTGCACCGAGCGTACCAACGCTAGCGCCGCCACGCTCTTGTGGAAAGATGTATTCGCTGCGGCGGGCCTCGCGCTCGCGACGCCGGCTAGCGGATGCTGCGGCATGTCGGGCACCTACGGCCACGAGGCGCGCAATCGCGCGACTTCGGAAGCGATCTTCGAGCAATCGTGGGCACGGCATGTCGATGCGGCTTCGACGGCGACGCATGGGGCGGAAGAACTGCTCGCTACCGGTTATTCGTGCCGCTGCCAGGTGAAGCGCTTGCGCGGGCGTCAGTTGCGCCACCCGGTTCAGGTGTTGCTGGACGCGCTGCGCTGATCTCCTGCGCCGTTGTCGTCCCCGAGCTTTGATCCCCGAAGTGAGACGGCGTGAGGGCTGCAAGTGGCTCAATCCGGGTACACTCGAAGACGAACCACGGGGCAAGGCGTCTGTGTCGCGCCCCCGCTCCAGCCAGCTTTTGCGCCCGATGCCAAAACGAATCTTGCTTGTCGACGACAACCGCGACGTCGCAGATGCACTGGCGGCGCTCGTCGAGTTCGAAGGTCATCAAGCCCGATGCGCCGCAGATGGGCAAGAGGCCGTGCTCGTTGCTGGGTCGTTCCTTCCCGAACTCGCCTTTGTGGACTGGAAACTTCCAGACATGAGCGGCGGCGAACTGGTGGGCCAGCTTCGGCGGAACCCCGCTCTTTTGAATACCCGGTACGTTTTGCTATCGGGGCACATCGACCCGGACATCGCGGCCAGGGCCGCAGCAGCCGGTTTCGACAAATGTCTGACGAAACCGGTGCGGCTCGAAGACCTGTTGGCCTGCCTGTGACGCCGGTCCGAGCGGCTGACGTATTGGCGCCGGTTGCGCGTTGTCGCCAGCTTGACGAGGCCCGCGGGGAGCCGGAACAATAATTGCGCACACTGTCTCACTCGTGGCGGCTTCGAATCTCCACGAACATCGTCGTTCCGGAATCCCGCACCGTCTCCTCTGAGCAGAGTCGCGTCATGAACAAGGAAGTTCCACCGCGAATCGAGCGCCCATCGACCCGTTGGCCGGGTGAAATGGCGGAGCGCATCGCCGCATTCGACTGGAGCAATACGGCGCTCGGCCCGCGCGAAACCTGGTCGGCGAGCCTCGTTGCCGCGATCAACATGCTTCTCGCCTCGCCTTCGCCGCTCGTCATGCTGTGGGGCCACGAAGGCACGATGGTCTACAACGACGCCTATGCGTTTTTCGCGGGCGGCCGGCATCCGTTCCTGCTGGGCAAGCCGGTCGAAACCGGCTGGCCGGAGGTGGCGGCGTTCAACCGGAATGTCGTCGATACGTGCCTCGCCGGCGGGACCCTGACCTTTCAGGACAAGGTGCTCGTGCTGTATCGCGAGGGTCACGCCGAAGACGTCTGGCTGGACCTGAGCTATAGCCCGGTTTTCGAAGACGACGAGCGGCCGGCGGGCGTCATCGCCATCGTGTTCGAAACGACGGCGAAGAAACTGGCTGAAAAGCAGCGCAAGGTAGCTGAAGACGCGCTGCTGCAACTGACCCAGACACTCGAGCAGCGCGTAGCCGAGGAAGTGGGCGCGCGCGTCGCGATGGAGGAGCGGCTGCGTCAGGCGCAAAAACTCGAGGCGATCGGCAGTCTCACGGGCGGTGTGGCGCACGATTTCAACAACGTCTTGCAGGTCATCTCCGCCAACCTGCAGCTCATCGAGCTTTCGACGAAAGGCAACGAAGCGCTCGAGCGGCGTGTGGCTGCGGTCAGCAATGCGGTGTCGCGCGGCGCGAAGCTTGCCGCGCAATTGCTGGCCTTCGCGCGCAGGCAACCGCTCGCGCCAGCCGTTCTGAATCCCTTCCGGCTGGTCGAAGGCATGGCCGAGATGCTTCACCGCACGTTGCCTGAGACGATCGAACTTGCCATCGTGCCGGCGCAAGAGAGCTGGAACATTTGTGCGGACCGCAGTCAGCTGGAAAGCGCGCTGTTGAATCTGGTCATCAACTCGCGCGACGCGATAGACGGACCCGGACACATCGGCGTGTGTCTCGCGAACGTCGATGCACAGGACGACGAAGAGGCGCGCCGCGACGGTGTGCCCGAGGGCGAATACGTTCGCCTGCGCGTTTCAGACTCGGGCAGGGGCATGCCCGACCACGTAAAAGCGCGCGTGTTCGAACCGTTCTTCACCACGAAGGCCGAGGGTCAGGGCACGGGGCTAGGCTTGAGCATGGTGCATGGGTTCGTGGCGCAGAGTTCGGGCCACGTCTTCATTGAAAGCACGGAAGGCCAGGGCACCACGGTCAGCCTCTATTTCCCGCGCAGCCTGGAAGCGGAATACGACGCTTACAAGCCGACCGTTGCGAGACAGGAGCGCGGCGGCGAGACGATTCTCGTTGTCGAAGACGACGCCGAAGTTCGCATTGCCGCGATCGAAATGCTGGCGCAGCTCGGCTACAAGGTGCTCTCCGCACAAGACGGCGAGAGCGCGCTCAAGCTGATCCAGAGCGGCCAGCACTTCGACCTGCTGTTCACCGATGTCGTGACGCCCGGCACGGTGAGAAGCAGCGAACTCGCTCGCATTGCCAGCGGGCCGCCTTATTACGCCGAGGTCCTGTTCGCCTCCGGCTACACGCGCGACGTCATTTTCCACGACGGCAAGCTCGACGAAGGCGTCGCGCTCATTAGCAAGCCTTATCGATTCGACGAGCTTGCCGTTGCGGTGCGCAACGCGCTCAACACGACCGAATGACGTTGCAGCCGCACTAGGTCTTCATCCCGATCTGCGTGCGTCCGAGCGGCGTCAGATCATCGACCGTTGCGCGGCCAGCGAAATCGACTTCAAAATGGTCCGTCGGGAAATCGGGCGGACTCTTGCCTTCGAGGAAGCTCGGCAGCTGCCGCGCAAGATACGCATCGTTCTTGGCGCACGACGGCGCCGAAGCGATGTACATCACGTTGCTATAGCCCTTGCCGCGATGCGCATCTTCCACGGCATGAATGACGTCGCTATGCCAGAAGACGGTGTCGCCTGGCTGCATCAGGGGAATCGACGAAAGCGCGTGGAAAAGCGGCGCGTGATACTCCGGCTTGATCGACAGCGCCCGGCCCGGCATCGCGCCGCACAGGTCGTCGTCGGCAATGTCGTCCTGCAGCGCGCGCAGCAGGATATAGACCATCGCGTTCGCAATGGGCACGAGTTGCAGCGTGCCGTCGCCTGGGCCTTGCTGCGTGAGCGCCGTCCAGCCCTGAAACGTGCGGAACATCGAGCAGACAGCGGGTGATGGAATCTCTTCGACGTCAGTGCGCCACGCCGCGTCGAACGCGTCGTAGTCGCGCCAGTTTCCGGAGAAGACGTGGCGGTAGACGTTGCGGAAGTTCGCTTCGATCCAGCGCTCGACCGAACCGCCGTCGCAGTGGGCCGAGAGTCCCAGCGATTCGGAGCCAGGCGGCCGGCGGCGCAGCCGGTCTGCATAAGCCGGCACATGATTCGGGTCGAAATGCACGCGGCCTTCGCTCTCGGTGAGCCATAGCCGGTTCAGGAACACGCGCGCCTGCGTCAGTTCCTGCGACTGGCGCGCGAGCACTTGCGGCTTTGACCAGTAGACGCCGTAGATCTGTGGCTTGCTCGAGGCCAGTTGGCCGAAGTATTTGTCTTCGGCGCGATGGAGCAGCTTGCGGTCGAGATCGTTTCGCTCGACATAGTCCGCAATGTCGGCGTCCCACTGCTCAACGAGCGAGCGGTCGAATACCTGGCGAATAACACAGGCGCCGCGCGCCTTCACGAGCGCGATCTGCTCCGCGCTAACCCGATTGCCGGCGATGTCCCCGAACGCGATTTCGGGGATGACGGGCTGACCCCGGTCGCGAAGCTGCGCGATGCGATGCGCCTCCTCTTGCATGGCCGATTCGACCTCGGCGAACACGGCCTTGTAGTTGGGCAGTCTCTCCCGCAGTTCCTGCTTCGCCCGGCGGATAGCCGCTGGCAGGTCGTCGATATGCAAAGCCATTTGCTTGTCTCCACCGTGGTGATTTCGAATGATAGGAGCGTACGCCGGCGTGGCCTTGGGCAGTGATATTATCGGGTCAATCTTTTTGTAGTTTCGGCCATGAAAGCAGCGTACGAGCACGTCGACTTCGGCAGCAGCTGTTCGGTGCGGGTTTACCACCGGCGCTTGCCGCGCATTCCATTCGAGTGGCATCACCACCCGGAATACGAACTCACGCTGACGATGAACAGCCAGGGCAAGCGTTATATCGGCGACTCGGTCACCGTTTATGGCGCCGACGATCTCGTCCTCGTCCCGCCGGACATGCCGCACACCTGGTCGTCCAATCGCTCGATCGACCCGGCGGACTCGCAGGTGGCCGTCGTCATCTGGTTCGAAGGCAACTGGGTGCAGCGCCTCGCCGACGTTTGCCCCGAATATGCGAGCCTGCGCAACCTGTTGCGTCGCGCGGCCTGCGGACTGGTTTTCGAAGAAGGCGCCGGAGCGCATATGCGCGGCTATCTGGACCGTCTATTGTCGGCGCAGCCGCGTGAGCGTCTGGCTGCCGTGCTGGATATCCTGGTCTGGTTGACCGATTTGCCTGCCACCCAGCTAGCGACGCCCAGCGCGTTCGAGGGCCGCGTTGGCGCATCGTCAGGCTATGAGCCTGAGCAGTTGAACCGCGTTCTCGCGCTGATCGAAACGCAGTTCTCGCAACCGTTGCGGCTTTCGGCGCTCGCCAAGGCTGCGGGTCTTTCTGAGCGCACGCTGACGAGGCACTTCGTGCAGCACACGGGCGAAAGCGTGGGGCAGTACATCGCGCGGGTTCGAATCGGCCATGCCTGCCGGATGTTGACCGACACGCAGATGCCCGTCTCCGTTATCGCCGCCCGGTCAGGCTTTCCCAACGCCGCGAACTTCAACCGGCAGTTCAAGGCCACAAAAGCGTTGACGCCAGTCGCGTACCGGCAGCAATTCACGCTCGCGAAGCGCGCCGAGGATCATGTTGCGCCGTCCCTTACCGAGCGCTCGCCTTCTCTCGAGCTTGCGCGGCGAACGACGAGCGGCAAGCCTCGCTTGCGCCGCGCCTGAGCGCCTCGCACGGGCCGCGCGTCTGATTCTGTTCAAATTCGGCCTCGCGCTGCGGCCACCCGGTTTCTATTATCAAAACGGCCGTACGCGGCGTTCAGTCTCACGAACGGACCCAAGCGAACCGTAAGCAAGTCGCTGCGGCTCGCTATGCCTCACCGCCTCAGCGATTTCCCTGGAGTGCTGTCATTCGCGTCGGGAATGTGTTGATATAGCGAAAAATCGCACGGTCGGACAGAAATTTTCACGCACGATAAGAAATGCCCAAACAAAGGAGACAGTCCATGAGGATGTTGCGCTCGTTGCTGGTTGGTGCGGTTGTATCGTCAGCGTTGGTAGCAGGGGCCGCGCAAGCGGAGACTGTCAAGATTGCCTTCATCGATCCGCTGTCCGGCTTGATGGCATCTCTCGGAACGAATCAGTTGCACAGCTGGCAATACACGGCCGAATTCGCCAATGAGCATAACTGGGCAAACGGCACGAAGTTCGAGGTGGTGGGATTCGACAACAAGCTTTCACCGCAGGAAAGCCTGACCGTGCTGAGTCAGGCCGCCGACCAGGGCATTCGCTATATCGTGCAGGGTAATGGGTCGTCGGTAGGCCTCGCGCTGGAGGATGCGGTCGCCAAGTACAACTCGCGTAATCCGGGCAAGGAAATCGTCTATCTGAACTACGCCGCGGTGGATCCGGCCATGACCAACGCCCGCTGCGACTACTGGCACTTCCGCTTCGACGCGAACGCCGACATGAAGATGGATGCGCTCACCACGTTCCTCGCCCGCGACAAGGACATCAAGAAGGTCTACCTCATCAATCAGGACTACTCGTTTGGTCACGACGTCTCGCGCGTGGCGCGCGAGGACCTGAAGAACAAGCGCCCGGATATCGTGATCGTCGGCGACGATTTTCATCCGCTCGCGCGCGTGAAGGACTTCTCGCCTTACGCCACCAAGATCAAGGCATCCGGCGCCGATACGGTGATCACGGGCAACTGGGGCAGCGACCTCGCGCTGCTCGTCAAGGCCAGCAAGGACGCGGGCGTGACGTCCAACTTCTATACCTATTACGCAGGCACGACCGGCGTGCCGACGGCCATGGGCGCGTCCGGCGCCGACCACGTGAAATACGTGGGCGTGTTCGGCCCGAACACGGCGAACAACCCGCCGGTGGTTGGCCAGATCATCGAGGGATTCAAGAAGAAGTACAACGACGACTACTACCTGGCGACGGCCTATGCCGCCATCGAAATGTTGAGCAAGGCAATGAACGCAACGAAGTCGACCGATCCCGTCAAGGTGGCCAAGGCCCTGGAAGGCATGACGGTCGACGGCATGAACGGTCCGGTGACGATGCGCGCCGCCGATCACCAGGCGCAGCAGTCGCTCGTGATCGCGACATGGATCAAGGCGGACGGCAAAACGGTAAAGTACGACCAGGAGAACACCGGCTATGGCTGGCGCACCGACGTCCAGCTTGGGCCGACCGCGGCAACGCAGCCGACCACTTGCCAGATGAAGCGCCCGGGCTGAACGTGCTCTCGCTGCGACACTTCACAAGGATCATCGGGCAGTGGAATTCCTGACCATCTCTCTCTTGAACGGCATCGGCTATGGGCTGCTGCTGTTCATGCTCTCATCGGGCCTCACCTTGATTTTCAGCATGATGGGCGTGCTCAACTTCGCGCACGCCAGCTTTTACATGCTGGGGGCCTACTTCGCCTACACCATTGCCAGCAAGATGGGCTTCTGGCCTGCCCTGGTAGTGGCGCCCGTGCTCGTTGCCTGTGTCGGCGCGCTCGTCGAGCGTTTCGGCTTGCGTGCCGTGCACAAGTACGGGCACGTAGCGGAATTGCTGTTCACCTTCGGCCTGTCGTATCTGATCGTGGAGGGCGTCAAGCTGGTCTGGGGACTCGCCGCGGTGCCGTACGCCATTCCGCCCGAACTGAACGGGGCGCTGTTCAAGGTGTACACGTCGGAATTTCCGAAGTATCGCGCTTTCATGATGCTGATCTCGATCGCGATGCTCGCGGCGCTGTATCTCGTGTTGACGCGCACGCGCATCGGCCTCGTCATTCAGGCGTCGCTCACGCACCCGGAAATGGTCGAGGCGCTCGGCCACAACGTGCAGCGCGTGTTCATGCTGGTGTTCGGCGGCGGCGCCGCGCTGGCGGGCTTAGCCGGCGTGATCGGCGGCAACGCGTTCGTCACGTCGCCTTCGATGGCCGAGTCGGTGGGGACCATCGTATTCGTGATCGCCGTGGTGGGCGGCATGGGCTCGCTGCCGGGCGCGTTCATCGCGTCGCTGCTGATCGGCATCATGCAGACCTTCGCCGTCACGATCGATGCTTCGCTCTCCGATCTGCTCTCGCTTGCCGGCGTGACGGTGACGGACAGCACGGCGCTCTCGTCGCTGTGGCGCATGCCGGTATCGCAGGTCGCACCGATTCTGCCTTACCTGCTGATGGTGCTCATGATGATCCTGCGACCGCGCGGGTTGCTCGGCAAGCGGGAGGGCTGAACGATGAAACCGCTCATTCAGGCCAGCGCCGGTTCGGCCATGCAACGCCACGGACTGCGAACCGCGCATTCGCTGCGCTGGATCATTTGGGGCGCCACGGTGTTCGTGATGCTGGTGCTGCCGCTCGTGTTTTCCAGTGGCTTTGCCATCGCGCTGCTTTCGCAGATGGGCATCATGATTATCTTCGCGCTCTCGTACAACATGCTGCTCGGACAGACCGGCATGCTCTCGTTCGGGCACGCGGTGTACTCCGGGCTCGGCGCATTCGTGGCGGCGCATGTGCTCAACCAGATTGGCGCGAGCCATTTCCCGTTGCCCGTTTCGCTGCTGCCGCTGGTGGGCGGCTTCGGAGGCATGCTGTTCGGCGTGCTGTTCGGCTATGTGACCACGCGCAAGTCGGGCACTACCTTCGCGATGATCACGCTTGGCATCGGCGAGATGGTGGCGGCGAGTTCGCTCATGTTTCCAGGGTTCTTCGGCGGCGAAGGCGGGGTGCCGACCAATCGCACGGTTGGCCATGCGGTGCTCGGCATCACTTATGGACCGGCGATCCAGGTGTACTACCTGATCGCGGCGTGGTGCCTCGTGTCGATGATCGCCATGTACGCATGGACGCAGACGCCGCTCGGCCGCATTGCCAACGCCGTGCGCGACAATCCCGAGCGTGCGGAATTCGTCGGCTACAACACGCAGCGCGTGCGCTTTTTCGTGATGGTCCTTTCGGCGTTCTTCGCGGGCATTGCGGGCGGCCTCTCGGTGATCGACTTCGAGATCGTAACGGCGGAGAACGTCGGCGCTGCGCAGTCGGGTGGCGTGCTGCTGGCGACGTTCATCGGCGGCGGGGCGTTTTTCTTCGGGCCGATCATCGGCTCCATTCTGTTCGTGCTGTTTGCGGTGGCGTTGTCCAATCTCACGCCGGCATGGTTGCTGTACCTCGGCCTTTTCTTCGTGCTGGTGGTGATGTATGTGCCGGGCGGCGTGTCGAGCCTGCTGATGAAGCAGGTTCCTCTCATTGCGGCGCGCAAGCTGCACCGCATGATGCCTTCCTATGCGTCTGGGCTGGGCGCGGCGCTGATCCTGCTTGGCGCGCTCGTGCTGACGGTCGAACTCGTCTACAAGGTTCAGATCGATAGTGACAACGGTACGGCAATGGCGTTCTTCGGCCTGAACTTCGATGCCGCGTCGTGGAAGCCATGGGCCGTCGCGGCGGTGCTGTGGGCGTTGGGCGCGCAGGCGGGACGCCTCGCGGCCGCGCGGGTGCGCGACGCGTGGGATGGCGTGCAACGGGAAATCGCAGGGAGCAACGTATGACGGCCGCACTGGAGTTGCGCGAAGTCCGCAAGAATTTCGGGCGCACGGAGATCATTCGCGGCGTGGACCTGAATATCGCGAAGGGCGAACGGCATGCGCTGATCGGCCCCAACGGCGCGGGCAAGTCGACGACGTTCAACCTGATTTCGGGGCGCATGGCGCCGAGTTCCGGCACGGTAAAACTCAACGGCGTCGATATCGGCGGGCTGCCGCCATACAAGATCAACCGCATGGGGCTCTCGCGCAGCTTTCAGGTGACGAACATTTTTCATCGCCTTTCGGTGTTCGAGAATTTGCGTTGTTCCGTGCTGTGGTCGCTCGGCTACCGGTATTCGTTCTGGCATCGCCTCGAGCAATTGCGCGACGCGCGTGAGCGCGCCGAAGAAGTGCTCGAACTGATCGGCCTGCAGGGGCGGCATGACACGCTTGCCGGGCTGCTCACGTACGCGGAGCAGCGCGCGCTCGAAATCGGCATCACGATTGCGGGCGGCGCCGAAGTGATCCTGCTCGACGAACCCACGGCGGGCATGAGCCGCTCCGAGTCGGATCACGCGGTGGAACTGATTCGCCGGGTCACCATCGGCAAGACGCTGGTGATGGTCGAGCACGACATGAGCGTCGTCTTTGGCCTCGCCGACCGCATATCGGTGCTCGTGTACGGCGAGGTGATCGCCACGGACACGCCGCAAGCCATCCGTAACAACCGCCGCGTGAAGGAAGCCTATCTGGGCACCACGCTGGACGAACCCGAAGGTGCACATTGATGGCGGCCGCCAATTCCATGCTCGAAGTGCGCGGCCTGCATGCGTACTATGGCAAGAGCCATATCCTGCACGGTGTCGAGATGCAGGTGGGCGAGGGCGAGATCGTCGCCTTGCTTGGACGCAACGGCGTGGGCCGCTCGACATTGGCCAAAGCCATCATGGGGCTCGTGCGCTGCGAAGGGCAGATTCTGCTGCGCGGCGAGGAGGTGCGTGGGCTACGCACATTCGAGGTTGCGCACCGGGGCATAGGCTATGTGCCGGAAAACCGCGATATCTTCCCGACGCTCACCGTGCGGCAGAACCTGATGCTGGGCGAAAAGCGCAGCCGATCGGGCCAGAAGCGGCGCCAGAAGCCGCGCTGGCAGTTCGACGAGATGTACCGGATGTTCCCGCGCCTGAAGGAGCGCGAGGACACGCCTGCGGGCCTGCTCTCCGGCGGCGAGCAGCAGATGCTGACGCTGTGCCGCACGCTCATGGGCGACCCCGACCTCATCATCATCGACGAGCCGACTGAAGGGCTCGCACCGCTCGTCGTCGCGCAGGTGGGCGAGTACCTGAAGACGCTGAAGGCGCGCGGCATTTCGGTGCTGCTCGTCGAGCAGAAGCAGGCCATTGCGCTCGATATCTCGCAGCGCGTCTACGTCATGGGGCATGGCCAGATCGTGTTCGAGGGGACGCCGCAGCAGCTGAAAGCCGATGCGCGCGTCCGCCAGGAATGGCTGGAAGTGTAGGGCGCGCTTCGATCGGTTGCGCTGCGGCGGAAATTGCGCTCAGCGCGGGGGCAAGTTACCCGGCGAATAAGTCGGCTGCTGACCGGCAGCCCCAAAAAGATCCTCAGGTTGGCCGTTCATGCGCTGCCGTATGTTGTCGTTGACAACCATGCCTGCCGGGAAGGCTCGCGGCGCCACACCGGCGGCCAGCCAGACACGATCCTCTACCCATTCCCGGTGTCGCGGGCCCAATGGATCGGATTGGACGGCAACGGGAGGACGCAGCGCCAAGTGCAATCCCACGTCCGTATGCTGCAACCTGTCCGCGACCCAGAGCAGGGGGCCGTCGGAGAGGCCGTGATCGGGATAGCCGCCGCCGACATCGCAATGACCGCCGGGAAAAAGCGCTTGTGTCACGTTCGGGTTGGGATTCCACAAAGTCGGTTCGAACGGCCTGCGTTGCTCGTCGAGCGAGACCGCGTGCACGCCTAATCCAATTTTCGGGCTGAGAGTGAGATCGCAGAACCGGAACAGATCGATGGCGGAACCTTGATAGTAGATTGGGATGCCGAGCGAACCCACCGTATCCCAAACCGCCACGGCGGCGATTTTTGCGTCTACAAAGGAATTGGCGTCCAAAGGCTTCGGGTTGGAGAAGGCGGTGTGGATCGTCAAAAACTCCAGCACTCCGTCCGCTATCTTCTGGAATGTCGTATCCTGGCCGTGCCTCCATCGATACCAGGCCGCCACCGCGGTGTCATAACGATTCTGATCGTCGATGGCAGCGAGATCGGGCCGAAGCAGACCCTGTCCCGCAATCAGTCCCGCGAGGGCTCGCGCGGTGTACGCTCCGCGGCTGAATCCGACGATCACAATGCTGTCGCCCGCCTCGAAGTTGCGCGAAATGTAGGTATACCCGCGCGCGATGCGGGCGACGACACCGACGCCAAACGCGCCGCCCGCGACTTTATCGATCAGTTGCTGGGAATTTCCGACCCCGTGAATATATTTCGCGATTTGTACGGGGTTGCCGTCTGCGTCCGAAAGGGCCTTTTCCATCTCGATGCCACCCCAGTCGGTTCCTTCGGGCAGCATGGTTCCATCGAGCCACGCGAAAAGCTTGCATACGTTGGTCAGTTCGGGCTGACATCCCGCCTCAGCTTCGGGAGCGACTCCGTCGCCTTTTCCTGCCGGATCTTCGGGTCCGTTCCACGTACCGTCTGCGCAAAAGACTATCGTTTTGGACATCGCTAGCTCCTTACACGCAATTGAACCGCCACACGCTGCGAATCGACGTCACACTTGTTCGCAATCCTGAGTAACGTGTCGGGTGCTGCCTCCGCAAATGCGAAATCGCGTGCGATGCGCGTGCTGAACCTTAGATCTACAAATATAGCCTCTGCACCTCGGATTGCGAGGCGCAGGAATGTGCGATGGCGCACGTACGGCTGAGATCGGCAGGGCTCGCAGCGGCTGGATCAGCTGCTCTGACAACTTAAGTTTTACTTCGCGTCCACGTTAAGTTACCGCGAAATTTGCAGTCTTCCGCATGATAGTGGGTTTGAGGGGAGAGGGGCACCACGGAAAGTTTCCGCGAACTTTCCAAATGCAGCTGGTGTTTGGGGAATGAGCACTGGCACACATCCTGATTCAGGCAGGCCGCTCTGTAGGGGCGTCCGCGCGGGCGTATCTCGGCAGATGAGGGCCGCAGCGACCTGCTTGGTTGGAGGGCGCTTCTGGTGTCACCTCGAATAGGCGTCGGACCCGGCGAAAGGGTATCGGTCCAATGCTCGACGGTCAGCAGCAGTACCAAAATCGCTGCGAAAAAGACAGCCCGGTGAGGGGGCCATGCCTCGGGTCACAATCGAAGAGCACATACGAAGCGCCGGCGAAGCCTTAGGGTTCCCTAACCTTGCGGAATGCCGGCCCCTGTACCAATACTCTGCGTCAACCTCGCCCTGCTAACGCGCGACGGAGAGAGCCATGTCCATCCTGAACATCAAGCATATAGTCGTCGTGATGCTCGAAAACCGCTCGTTTGATACGATGCTCGGCGGCCTGTACGCGAGCGGCGGCAGCCACATGCATTTCTTGCCCAACTCCAGCGCAGAGCATCCATTCGACGGTCTCAAGGCAGGTCTCGGCAATCCGACGAGGGAGGGCGGCACCATACTCGCGACCACGCCGGCCTACACCGCGACGCTGCCGGACCCTGATCCGCAAGATACGTTCGTAAACGTGCGCGCTCAACTACTCGGCGACGCGGCAGGTGCCGCGCCCATGTCCGGCTTCGTGCAGAACTACGAGACGACCTCGACGACGGACGCGAGCCAGGTCATGCAGTGCCACAGCCCGGATCAGTTGAAGGTGCTTTCCACGCTCGCGCGCGAATACGCTGTCTCGGACGCCTGGTTCGCGAGCGTGCCGAGCCAGACCTGGCCCAACCGCGCGTTCGCCCACGCGGGAACGTCTAACGGGCATGTCGACAATGGCTCACCGCCCGACCCGTTCAACTGGCAGGTACGTACGATTTTCAACGTACTGGGCGACACGGGCGTGAGTTGGGCAGTTTACAGCGACGAGCTCGTTGCGCCGTCTCTCACGCTCACGATGTTCCCAACGTTATGGGATGCTAAATACAAGCCGAACTTCCAGCGCTTCAGCGATTTCGTCTCACACTGCCAGAACAACACGCTGCCGCAGTATTCGTTCATCGAGCCGCGCTTTTTGCTCGATCCGAACGATCAGCATCCCCCACACGACATTTATGCGGGCGAGCGCTTTCTCTACGACATCTGGGAGGCGGTGAGCACGTCGCCCGCGTGGCCCGAAACGTTGCTCGTTATCACCTACGACGGGCACGGCGGCACCTACGACCACGTGCTGCCGCCCGCCAACGCCGTGCCGCCCGATGCCGCGAGCTACCCTGGCGACGAAGACTTCAGCTTTGACAGCTTTGGCGTGCGCGTGCCAGCGGTCGTGGTTTCGCCTTACATCGCACCGGGTACCGTGTTCCGCTCGCCCAACGCCACGCCCTACGACCACACGTCGATTCTCGCCACGCTGCGCGACTGGCTCGACATCGCGCCTGCCGCCATGCTCGCAAGCAGGCGCGTTGAGGCGGCGCCCACGCTCGCCCAGGTGCTAACGCTCGACACGCCGCGTACTGACCTGCCGACAATCTCAGCGCCGCCTGCCTCCGGCTTCATTGCGACTAGTCTCGGCCGCCCGCTGAACGACCTCCAGAAGAGTCTCGTGAGCGGCACGGCACGGCGCTCGGGGCTCGACCCGGCGGCCACGCTCGGCGCGATGCACACACGCCAGCATGCGGTGGATTTCCTCAACAACCTGCTAGGGGGCAGGAGCCCAGACCCGCGAGACTACGAGCAGACAGCCGCCATCGGCGATGTACCGGGGACACAATCCGAGCATACGGCGGGTCTCCTCGACAACCCGCTGGAGGCTAGGCGTCGCGCCGTTCTAGACAACGATCGGACAACGATCATTGGAGATGCACTTGGGACGCAAACCGACGCGGAGGCCTTCGCCCGGATTGCAATCGACAAGAAAACAATCGCGCCTTTTGCTATCGGAATATTCGGAGACTGGGGTGCGGGAAAATCGTCCTTCATGGAGAGAATGGAGACACAAATCGACTTGCTGAAGTTGCTGAAGGGTGACGCATACACCAATGAGGCGGTTCAAATAAAATTCAATGCTTGGCATTACGTCGAGACAAATTTGTGGGCGAGCCTTGCGACTCATATTTTTAACAATCTTGAGGATCATTTGCGAAAAAAGGAAAACGGAGACATCCGAGCAAAGAAGTTATTTAGTAAACTCGCGACACCGCAGCGACTCAGAATGGAGAGCATCGAGCGCGTGAATGAGGCCCGCATACAGCTCGAGCGCGCGCAAGCAAGTCTCAAAGAAGTTCGTCACGAGACGGAGGCCGAGGGTGGCGCTGGAAGTCGAGGCATCAGCGCAGGAAAACTTGCTGGTGTCGCCGTCGACGCGCTTGCAAGGGGTATGACGCCAGAACAGCAAAATGAGCTGCTACAGGCAGCGGACGACCTGGGGCTACCAGCCGATATTGCATCGGTCAGGCAGTTGATGACGGAGGCGCAGAGAACACGCACGTTGCTCAGCCGCAACGTGCTCGTTCTCAAGTCGATAGCTAAGCTCCGGCTAGGCCCTCGTCAAATCCTTGTCTGGGCAGCAGTCGTCCTTGGCTTCATGATCTTGGGATCTTGGGCCGCCGGAGAGTTGGTAAGAATATTGGATTGGCAACTCGCGAAAAAAGCTGCAAACGTAGTCGGGGGGATGATTGCGACTGCACTTGGTTTTTTTACTGCACTCAACTCGATAGCGAAAAAAACAGCGGAGGCCACTGCGAAGTTAGGAGAAGTAGCAAAGCGAATACAACGCGAGATAGCTTCGGATACGGCGGAGGACGGAGCGGCAAGACGAGAGAGGGTAGCTGTAGCAGAACGAGTGGTCGCATCCGCCGAGGAAGCGCTTTTGATCGCAAAACAAGATTTCCAGCGTACGTCCCCGCATGCGCTTCTTAACGAATTCATTTGCGAGAAAGCGAGCGGCGAAGATTACTCACGGTACCTAGGGTTGGTTGCCACGATACGAAGAGACTTCGATCAGCTAAGTCAAATTATGTGCCGTTCTGACGTGCAAACTGTGCCGTTGGACCACTATGAGAAGGAAACCATCGCGCGATATAGCGACGTGTTAGAACGCGAGGGTCTGCGACTGGAAGAATCCGCACCTACTGGAGAACTTCGGTACTTTGACAGGATTATCCTTTACATTGATGACCTCGACCGGTGCAGGCCTGACAAAGTTGCAGAGGTTCTCCAAGCGATTCACCTTCTGCTGGCATTTCCGTTATTCGTGGTCGTGGTCGCGGTGGATTACCGCTGGGTGTCTAGCGCCCTTCGAGCTTACTATAGGGGGCAATTGGCTACCGAGCCGTTCACTAGCCAGAACAATGAAGATTCTGGTGGGTATATCCGCCGCCGAGATATCGTCGCTGAGCCCGACGATTACATTGAGAAGATTTTTCAAATTCCCTACTGGGTGAGGCCCGTCGACAACCTCGCTGGAGCAGCACTCCTCGAAGCCTACACCAGGGACGACATTCCAACGGAACCGTCGGCCCCGTCGCTATCAAAAGGTTCCACCCAATCTGGTTCCGGTATCGGTTCAGGCGACGCCCCTCTCCCTGAGTTACCTCCCGATGAGCCAGTTCCGGCGCAACCCACCGGCTTTGGTCCTCAGCCTAAAATCGAATCACAAGGTCCCAGCCCTCGCCCTGGAAGTGCACGCGATGAAAGCGTCGCAAGCACGCTAAGTGGTAACGACGTTCCAACAATGCGAATTGAGGAACGGGTGGTCTTGCAACGCAGCGAAATAGACTTCATGAAAGAAGTCGCGTTTATAGCTGGCAACACGCCCCGTCGATTGAAACGGTTCGCCAATAGTTATAGGGTAATTAAGGCAACTCTCTGGAATTCCACGCCAAGCGACTGGTTGTCCGCTGCGCAGCCTGGCGGTCCGGCACCGCACTACAAGGCAGTTCTGCTTCAATTGGCGTTCGTCACTGGATACGCCGCATCGTTTGAGCAATATGCAGTTGAACAGGCAATTGCTTCAGAAGAAGATCTCGGAATACTCTCTCTAATAGAGCGACTCGAAAAGGGGCTATTTCAGGGGAGTCCCGGTGCAACGGATTTCAGTCGTGGTCTTAAGCTCCTTGTTCCGGAACACGACAGTAGTTCTACGTTGGTAAGAATGGCTTTGTACGCGCCATTTGTTGCCCGATTTTCCTTCTGCAATCCAAATCGAATCAGAACGTATTCCCTCGAAGCGAAGTCTCGTTGAGTGTGCCTGCCGCCATGACATGTGGCTCGTGTCCTCCGGTATTATTGGCTCCAGACCGCTCTCGCTTCGCAGTGATCTCCCACGAAACTACAAACGCCGGAGGCAAAATTGGTGTTGTTCGATTTGTTGCGTACTTGTGAGGCTAATTTTTCCGTCGCGAAGTCTAAGGTGCACTTGGCAAGATTTAACCAACACGAACACCCCCTCGACGTCTTTCTCGAGGGTAATTTCGATGAATGGCAAAACTGGCAGCGAAATCGAAATTTTGGACGCGAGTACGTTGTTTCTTTGGTTCAGGCAAACAGCCCGACGCGTTGGCTTTTCGTCGGCTTGTTCCAAGTCCATGGTTGCGAAGAGCGTGTAGAGGACGCACAACCCCACTACGTATATAACATGACCCGTGTCGAGGCTGCCGAAGAATTTGTGGGACGTCTATACCTCGCCAGCGAGTATAAGCAGCGAAATTCGTACCCGCGCGGTGAAACTCTCGCCGATGATCTACTCATTTCCGAGCTGCTTCGCGAACGCCTGAGCATCAGCTTGTTTCCAGGCTACAAAAATGTGCAGTTGACAAAAAGGCAACTAGATATCGTCGTGCGGCAAAATGTCGAATCGTGGAAGGCGGCACTTTCTAGTGTGAAGGGCATCTATCTCATTACCGACGCCAAGACCGGCAAGCTATACGTCGGGAAGGCGGACGGCGAAGAGGGTATTTGGGGGCGGTGGTGTATTTACGCGGCGACGACGCATGGCCACAACGTTGCCCTAAAAAGGGAATTCGGCATCGAGGCGGGCCCTGACCGGGCTGCCGATCTCAGATTCTCGATACTGGAAATTGCCGACCTGCACACGATGAAGGACGACATCGCCAAACGGGAAAACCATTGGAAGGAGATTCTTATGACGCGCCCCTTCGGATACAACCGCAATTGACCTGTTATAAGCTCAGCCGCGCTGGCCGAATGCAGCCTAATGGCATCGGCGGCGTGAGCACGACGAAGTTTGATTGCGTTCTGCACGTTTCAGAAACCGGATCCTCGTGTGGATAGGTCAGGCTTTTTGAGCTGAAGCATTTGTATCGATTGCGCATCGGGCTTGCCTGTCGCCGGCAAGCCCCAAGCGCGCTGAAATTCCATCAGAGCACCTCGGGTAAGGGGGCCGAAGAATCCATCTACCGGTCCCGGGTCGAAGCCAGCTCGACGGAGAGCCTCCTGCATTTGCTGCGTCGGGTTCGCCTTTCCGAACGGCTGCCCTGTGCCTCTAGCAGAGTCTTCCTGTACACGGTTCGGTGATTCACTCAGCTCGCCAACGATCTTCAAAACGCCGGGAACCATTTCATCAATTACCGCCTTCGAAACCTCCTTGACGCGAAGCTTGAACGACCGCTCGGTATTATTTCCTTCCCCTAGCTGCGTATAACGCCAGCCAAGGGCGTTGACCGAAAACCCGCTCTGCGTGCTCGACCACTGCACCGGCACGATCAGCGCGACGGCGAGTGCCACGCCCGACACGCCTTTCCATAGCGGGTCTTCGATCAAGCCGCGCCACAACAGCATCTCGTATGCTGCGTTCGTGCGTGCTTCAATCTCGCGGAAAGAGACATCCAATCCCGCCTCAAGCACGAAGTCCTCAATCAAGCGAGCTTGGGCTTCGAACGGGAGTGGTGAAACGGACCAGCCAGAAAACGAAGATAAATTCTGCTGCACAGTCCTTCGCAACGAGCGATTCAGGGCCTCAAGAATCTGGCGATCCGAAGTTTCGGGGCGATTCTCCATGACATAGGCCACGGCGCCCGCCCATAGATAAGTCTCTTTTGCGGTGGCAGTGACGAACCTCGAACCAATCGGACCGCGATCCATGGAAGGGAAGCTCGCCGGTGACGTGAAGACTGCAATTGCTATCTCGGTTGGAGAGAGCGAGTCGTACATCGCATAGAGCGCTTGTTCGCTCTGGTCTCGCCAGATGCCTTCAGATCCTTCAGTGGCTGCGAGGTTTGTGGTGTTTTGTATGCTCATAAACTCGAGCAGTTTGGCGAATTCAGCCTGTTGCCGCCGGGATATCTCAAGCAGTGAATGAATTTCACTCATACGCTCCCTTTCGAACATATGCTGTTCATCCTTCATGCGGTAGAAGAAGTTGCGGCCCCTGCGGACTGCGAGGGCAACCATGACCGCGATGACTATGACCACGACAGCCAGTACAATCTGCGATGTCGATTCGACGAGGCGCAGTGCGAGCTCGGGATTCGGTGTCGACTCCCGAGCCGTGAGAACGCCGGGAGACTCGAGGTAGACTCTGGTCATTGAATCGTGAAGGACCATTTCCACTCCTCATATTTGAGTTGGTTTCTCGGTGAAATCAGATCCAAGCGATACGTAGTTCTAGAAGATAGTACATCGCCTGTCACTCGCCTAAGTTCCATCAACGGATGGCGCGAACTGAAGCCACTCCGGCAGGTGGCCCTCGACCTTACTCAATTCGTTAAGAACGCGGCTTCGCTGCGCCCCGCCATTTTCTAAGCCAAAGCATCTCATTGCGTTCTCGTAAAGAAACGCGTTCAGATCAAGAACGATCCCGCGTAGATTTCTGACTAAGATGGTCGGATAGCGGTCCCATCGCGGAACCTGAGACAGCATGTCCCAGTCGGTTCCAAACATCAGTCTCTTGGAGAGGTCAACATTCTTCGAAAACGCGGTCCTAAGGCGTTCTTTCGCGACGTCGCATTTATCGTGCGGGAGGCTACAGTCCAACATCTGGTCCCAAAACGCGAGATCGCCGAAAAGCCGTTTACCTTGGGGCGACGCCATCATTACCGCGAACCGCTCCGGCCAATTGTTCGGTGCAGTCATTGACGCGCTTTCGCCTCCGCCAAAATGCGCAAGCGAGCCTATGACTGGTGGTGTCGTGCCGATCCTGTTGAGTAGCGCCTTCCAGCCGTCCGGACCACCAAACGTGTCGCTGCCGGCATCTCGCCCGTTGGATTCTGCCGAATGTGCCATCACAGGAACATTGTTTTTCGCGCACCACGAGAACATCTGCAACAACTTCTCATCTAGCGCATCCAATGGGGGATGGCGTTCGCTAGTTGGGTAATGCAACGAGCCATTGCCGTAGGGAAAAAATCCAGTTGGTGGATAAATCTTTACGCCGATGAACCCGTGATTCAGCACCGCGTCTTGCACCAACTTGAATGACGCATCCTTCTCTGCGATGTCGGTCCATGGGTTGTAGGCCACAATGGGCAGCATATAGCCGCCACTGAGTTTGGAAAGAAGGGCGTGTAGCTCCATCTGCTCGGCCTGAGACGACGTGCCCGCAATGTTGAGCCAGCGGTCGAAGTTGACAAATGAGGCAAACATCGCATCGATGCCGAACGCGTTATTGTTCTCTGTGTAGAAGCGCGCGTAATCCCTCAGATTCATCCAGCGGTAGGACAGCATGTGGCCGACGAGTTCGAATGTGCCATCGGGATCGAAGCGCGGAATGACCCCGGGGATGCCGGCAGTGAATCGGTCATATTCCCTGATCCTTCTCGCGGGATCTATCGCATTCAATACAGTCTTTTCATCGAAAGTCGTTGGTCCCGGGATGGGCGTGGCCTGCTTGGGCGGTTCGCGTTTTGACTCTGCCTTTTGCGACTGTTCGTAGAATTCGCGTTTGAGCTTCTTGTATAGATCTATAAGGCCGTCATGTTTGGTCATTGCCTGCGCGATATCTCGGGCAATAGAGTCGCGTTTACCACTTGCGAACCCGTCCATCTCCTTGGCGATATTTACATCGCTCATTCCTCTCATTTTTTCGGCAATCTCACGCAAAAAGCCCAGCTCTTTCGCAGCAGAGATTTCTATGTTCTGGAGTTCTCCGGCGACCAACGCCATGCCATCAATAAAGCGCTCAATATCGCCGACAAATTTATGTCCAACATCCTTTCTGATGAAACCGACGACGTCTATGTCACTCGCGTTGAAGATATGTGCGTGGACGTCGATGCAAAACCCTGTGGGCTTGCCGCCTCGGTTGATCTTCAGCGGTTTGAGGATGGGGTGGATCTTCTGTTCGGTCGGAGGAGGCGGGGCTGAGGATGCGCTTGCACCGCCGAGCGTGGCGAAAGCTACGGTCGAGACACTCGGCAACGCCAAGCCCGCGATTATTCGAAGTGCTTGGCGTCTTCCCGCAAGCGAAAAGGAGGCGTTAGATATGCTTCGAGGATGTATGGATAGTCGATCTGTCGCCTTTCGTATGTATGCTTTCATTTTCCCCTCAATTCATCGACTCTCTGTCTTGGTTTCAGTATGCGTGGGCTGGCATGCTTTGAATGTGTGAAAGCGAACAGACGAAAGGCCCCATACCGGGGCATCGAAGCGCTTTATCGGAGTTCGAAGGAGGGCAGTCAGGCAGGGTACGAAAGACCGACGCGCCACTCTGGGCAATAGGTGTGAACGAATGCTACCTCCCGCAATGATTCGGATGGAGCGAACTCACTCGCCCGAATACTCGAACCGCTTACACTAAAACAGAAAATCATCTGAGCTGTCTTGAGAAAACATTGAGTACTCCAGCTAGACTATATGAAGCTGCTTTCTGTCAGGATGCCAACTTCGTCGGAGTAGTCGTAACTTGGGCTAGGCCGTTTCCGAGGGCCGTTCCAAAGCTCATCCAGTGCTGACACTCTTTTCCACGCGTCCGCGCGCCTGCGCCTGATATAGACGACGAGTTGCTCCGCTTCCTGTAATAGGTGGCAGTGTGCACAATTCCTAATGTGCTCGTTGTCGCGGGTTTTATAGTCCATCAAATGCCCGAATATGTTGTCATCGTTCATCACGGATTTATATCGCGGGGCTAGCTCAATCGCTCTTTGGGCAAGCTCGTTGTTGTCGATGTCGATATAGTCGAATTGCTTGAGCAAGCTATCGATAAGCTTGTCGAATTCCCAAACGATTTCGAAGAAGCCGGGCTTTTCTAGTTTTATTTTAGGCATGTGTGAGTAGGAAGCTATTGGGTGTATGAGGTGTAGCCAATGGTTTTATCGTCGACGTCAATGCGATTGCAGATGGCTTCGCTTATGGAGACGTAAGAGCTTTCTGGAAAGAGAGTGGCGCTTCGCCTTCATAGCGCATGTCAAAATGCTCGAGTACATCCACGGACGGGGCTTGGGCGGTGGCCGTTTTCCATGCACTAGTCTCTTCCTGAGGTCTTCCTCGAGCGCTGGTCCCTTCGTCGGACCGACGCTGGGGACGGTCATTTCGTCGGATTTGACACATGGTCCGGTTACGGGCGAGTGAGCACGAAGGTTATCGAACTCGACGCTCAACGCTGTACAGGCGTGACGGAAAGCGGGCGTCGTTACCATCTCCTCGGTCCGGGCGGCTATGATTCCGACGCCGAATACGTGTGGAGCGTCCGCCGACGCGACTCCGGTGCGATATGTCAGCGACGGAGCCCAGGCGAATTTGATGCCGAGAGGCCGTGAATGGAGACTCGGCGATTTTCGAGACTGGACCAGCTCTCGAAAGAATGTGTAGTCACTTGCGCTGCGCTTTTTTGCTAGATAAAGACATTAAATAGGACACGGAACTAGCATACGAGCGACTGACTGTGGCATAGTTCCGGAAATCGTTCCAACATGAGATTACTATGGCGACTCTCGAACAAATTCAGGCAAGAATCGCGAAGCTCCAGGCACAAGCTGCGGCGGTAGTGGCGAAGCAGAGTTCCAGTGTTCTCGAGAAGATCCGTGATTTAATGAATAAGCACGGAATCAGTACCGCTGACATCGATGCGCATATCGGTGGCCGACGCGGTCGCAAGTCAGTGGCCAAGGCGGTCGATAAACGAGGTGCGGTCGCTGCAAAGTATGTTGACCCGAAAACCGGAGCATCGTGGTCGGGGCGTGGGCGAGCGCCTGCGTGGATTGCTGGAGCAAAGGATCGGACGAAGTTTCTGGTCGAAAGTGGGAAGTCGGTAGCTCAATCTGAAGTCAAGGTTGGGGCAAGGCCCGGAAATTATCCGCGTGGCCCGCAACCCGCGATGTATCGCGACCCGAAGACCGGCGCAACGTGGAGCGGGCGAGGCCGGGCTCCGGCATGGCTTGCGGATGCAAAGGACCGCACAAAATTTTTGATTGGGGAAGAAGCGGCAACGACGGCAACCGGTTCAAGAGGCGCTAAAGCAGAACCAGCCAAAAAGGCCGGAGTGAAAAAGCCCGCAGTGAAGCGGGGCGCTGCGAAGAAGGCGGCCGCCAAGCGTGGCGCGGTGGCGAGAAAGGTCGTTCGTGCCAAGACTCCCGGCGCTAAAGTTGAGGCGCAAGTTCTCGTCGTCGAGAAGGCGGCGGCAAAGAAGTCCACGGCGAAGAAAGCTGCAGCCCGGAAGGCACCAGCTAGGAAGGCGCGGGCAAAGAAGGTAGCGGCGGAAGCGGTCGCGCCGGTAGCGGCAGTGGAACAATCGAGCGCTGCGTCGATGGGATCGCTCTAGCAGTAACTACCCGTGAGCAAGAATTTGCGACGCGGAAGTATAAAGGCCGCCGCGCTGAAAGGCTCCTGAGTGAGCTTTTGGCGCAGCGGCTTTTTTGTGCTTTAAGGCCGGGAGCCGTGGGGGAGAATCAACAGCTCTAGCCGCCTCGGAGCGCTGGCGATCTGGCATCGAAGCCTCTTCTACGCAAACAACTCGCCTTCTCAAATGGCTGGGGTCATACAACTATCCGGCTCTTCCCAAAGCCCGTAGCTCGTCCACCGTCACCAGTTGTGAGACCTGATGTGGTCTCGACTCTGCTGCTTTGCTTCCTGTGAGTTTTATTCGTATGATAATTTAACGCCTTTGGGCGTGGTGCCGGTATGAACTCGCCCGCAGGAATCGTTATAACTATCGAAAAGCTATATGAAGCATCTTAAGGGTTCGGGGCGTCTCCGGAAGCCGGAGAGAAAAAAGGCGGAGTTTAGAGACCTCTTAAACTACTACAGAGACGTGCTGGATGCCGTAATTAAGACGAGCGTTGTCTTGCTCCCGGTCTCAGCGCTCCAGGTATATGCGTATTTGCGCTTGATCGGACATACCGAACTATTCGCATCGGCTGCGCTTTCCGCTGCTGGCTTGTCGGCGCTGCTTCAGGCGACGCTCCTCACGTGGGGAGCGTTCATCATTTGTACCGTTGCACCGTCAGTGCTCTTAACATGCTTCTTCACCGATTCAAAATCGGACGGGGAAGGCGGCGGACTATGGAAGCTTGCTGGATTGACGTCCTTCGTGTGGGCAATTTTCTACAGCGCGTGTCTGGGCTTCTTTGGCTTCAGTGGAGGCATTCCTGGGCTTTGGTTGATGTTTTGGTGTGTGCTTGCGGCATCTGGTATCGCATCGTTTGCGATGGCGCTGTGGAGCCCGAGCTGGCTCCGAGTGCTTAACCATTCGTTGCGGATGCCGGGACACGCACACACCACCGTAGTGCCCAAGTGGCTGGACTGCCCGGATATCGTGCCGCTCTGGAAGTTCTTGCGACGCCGTCGAATAGGGAAAAGCCTTGCCGTCGCGGCGGGTACCGTGGTAGCTGGCCTCTACTCGCTTTTTCCAATCTGGACCGTCTATGCGTTGGCGGATGCTTACGCCCTTCCAGAAAAGGGCTGGGGAGCCGCAGCCCTTGCGCTTTGTGTCGTGCTTGTGGGTATTCTTCCCGGGCTCGTCTATTTAAGAAATCGCGCTTCCGGGGCTGCGGGTACGAGGGCGTTCAAGCACGCGGGAATCGCGGTAGGCTTCGTTCTAGCCGCCATGACGGTCAGTGGATTTTTGGTTCAGGGGCTGAACGTTGGCACCATGAGGGCCATGGGCATCGTCGACCCCAATCTTCGAACATACGAGATCACGAAGCCTGACGAGGTTCAGATGTACAAGATGCTTCTCTATAGGCCGCATTCTGATAAGCAAGATAATCTTGTTAGTGCATCGATCGCCTTCCAGTTCGGCGAAGTTAGATTCGTTTGCCCCAACAAACTCGATTTCCCACGCGGCTGGGCGCGTCACAGTGAGGGGCAGCCCGCAATGATCAACACGACTGGATGTGTGAACTCCTCGAAGGGTGAGTTGAGGATCGTCGATCTGGAATCTAGCGGCCGATAACGTTCTCGTGGTGGGACTTCGCCGTTTAGCGGCAGGACTCCTCAGCCTTACCAAGCGTTGCACGGCAGACGGAGGCTGATGGTGAGACCGTTCGCATCCACGAGAACGGTCTGCACGGGCAATTTGTACCTTCAAACCAACGGTCACGGCAGACTGGTCGGGTCACGGTTTTTTAAACCTAACAGCCCTACCACTTGTGTCGCATGCCAATGACGGCCGAGACTTGTGTCTTCGTGCTCGACGGAGAAAGCGAATAAATCTGTGCGAATCGTGCGTCGCCTGCTGCCTTCTGATAGATCCCGACGAGGAAGAGGTCGGTCCTCTTGCTGACAAGATAGTCGACACCGGCGTTCACCTGATGCCATTTCGGATCGTCGTTTTGCGGATGGTACGAGCCCGTCGTAAAGATGTAGGCTGCGCCGAGCAAGACGTTTGGGCGCACAAAATCGGTCAAGGAAATTTCGCCGTTTTGCAGTGACAGCCGAGAAGTGTCGAGGTATTGGAACATGACGTTCGTATAGAGCAGCGAGACACTCGCAGTACCGAACGCGTAGGCGCCACCTGCGCCAAACATCCGTTGCTTGCTCACGCCGGATCCTGTTGCGGGATTGGTGATGAACGGGGACGAGAATCCATAGTCGTTGACAACTGCTCCGTTGGTATTGTTCGAGTCATTGGGATTGTTGACCTGCAGATAGGCTGCCCCAAGTGTTAGCGCCCCGTTCGCATACTGTGCTGCGGCGCTATAGGCATTGTTATCCGAGAAGCCTCCTGCCTTGTTAGAAAAGCCGTAAAGTCCTTCAACCTGAAGTCCCCGGTAGTTAATGCTTTTGTACTGGACCGCGTTGTTTATGCGGAATGTGTCGAACACGTTGTCGCTGTCCCCGATATGTGCGCCGTATGCCGCAAACTGGCATGCCGATTCAAAGATACAGAGTGTTACCGCTTCATCGTATTGACGCCCGAGCGTCAAAGTACCGTATGAATTCGACGACACGCCGACGAACGCCTGCCGTCCGAACATGCGCCCGCCTTGCGAAAGCGTTCCGTTGGCGATGCTGTACCCGTTCTCCAGTATGAAGATGGCCTTTAGACCACCGCCGAGGTCCTCGACCCCTTTCATGCCCCAGCGTGGCGTTTGCATGGGTCCGCTCGCGAATTGCCACGTTGAGTGGCCATGGTGGTCGGAGCCGACCTGGTTGTTCGTGTAGACGATGCCGGTCGAAATCAGTCCGTAGAGGGTCACGCTGGATTGGGCAGAGGCGGCCTGGCAGGCGAAGGCGGTCGCGGCAAGAAGGAAGAGACGGCGATTCATGATTCCATTGAGTAGTTATTTTGCATCGGGATGAATGATTCGCTCGCATATCGGAAGGACTGCGAATCGAACGTCTGATGAAGCGAAAGCTTGTTGCGTCGAGGTCGCCCGCCGGTTTGCCAGTTAGTGACCGAACGCGAGTCCAACGCGATGTGAGGCAAGTCACGCCGGTCGGCGTGAGAGCTGTTCGTGATAAATACTTCGTCGCTCGGTATTTGAATACACCGGGCGCTTGCACGGCCAACCCCGTCGGCGAACTGATTCTTGCGGATCAAAATTCTCGCGGTCTAGCATTGATTTTGGCTACCAGCGAGCGAAATTTTCGAGTGGTGTCCTTCCTTTGGTGCGCGATTTGCGCACGGTGCATCTCGAATTTCAGATTCCCTTCAGAATCTTGAGTGAGCGAATTCTGGCATCACGCGTCGCAAAAATTGATGCTTGCGGGGACACTTTTGGCTATCGAGAATTCATTCCGCCGGCAGCACTCGGACAAAAGACAAGACCGGCGTCCTGAACCCCCGAAGGATCACCGGAGATGGAGATGTCAGCAATTGAAAATACCGAGCGCCGTCGTTTGCTACGTATGACCGTCGCAGCTGGTGGTGTCGTCGCAGCAGGTGCGCTGCTTTCGGTACGCGCTTTCGCTGGTAGCAGAGTAACGGTCAATATGCAGCTCGGATGGATCCCAGGCGGCAATCAGATCGCCGAGGTTACGGCGAAGCGACTCGGGTACTACGAGCAGGAAGGCATCGATTTTCACATTCAACCGGGTGGCCCGAACATTGATGGCGTGGCCATCGTTGCGTCCGGGCGCTTCGAGGCAGGCGAGATTTCATCGAGTCCGTCCATCATGCTGGCCGTCTCTCAAGGCCTGCCGATAAAGTGCATCGCCGTCGGACTCCAGCAACATCCTTACACGTTCTTTTCTCTTAAGAGGAAGCCAATCCGCACGCCGCACGACATGATCGGCAAGCGCATCGGCATCCAGGCAACTGGCATGGTCTTGCTTAAGGCGCTACTTGCCAAAAACAGCATTCCAGAGAGCCAGGTCGACATTGTGCCAATTGGAGCCGACATGATGCCGCTGTTGAGCGGACAGGTCGATGCGGTGACGGGCTGGCAAACGAATACCTCGGCACTCAAGCCGCTCGGCACCGAACGCGTCGACCTGCGACTGTGGGACGCTGGAGTGCACCTCTACGCACTGCCGTACTACACGACGAGCGTGACACTCAGGGAGCATCCCGACACCGTCACACGCTTCCTGAGGGCGACCGCACGCGGTTGGATTTACGCGAACGCTCATCGTGACGAAGCGGTCCGCCTGCTCGTCGAGGAATATCCGAACTTGAACTACGTCGATGAGCGGGTTTCCGTCGATTCGCTCATGGGCTATGCGTTCAACCAGACCACGCAGGCACATGGATGGGGCGCGATGGACGCGAAGGTCTGGGAAGAGCAGATCTCGATGTATGGCCAACTCGGTCAGTTTGTGGCGCAACAGCCCAAGGTCGAGGACGTCATGACACTGGACGTTCTGGACGCTACCCGGCCATCTCGACTCCTGGTGTAATTCATGAATGCTGCCACTCTCAATCCGCCTCGAGCGGAACAAACCGGCTCGTCCTTAGCGGAGCCTCAATTCGCTGATTCATCGATCAGCTGCCGCAATATCAGCGTGCGCTTCTTCACGGATCGCCACAGTGTCACTGCAATCGAGGGCTTGAGTCTGGACGTCGGAGCGGGCGAATTTCTCACCCTGCTTGGACCTTCTGGCTGCGGGAAGTCGACGCTGTTGCGGGTCGTCGCGGACCTCATCAAGCCGAGCCGTGGCGACATCTGCGTGCTCGGCGCGGCGCCCCAGGTCGCGCGCGGGCGCCGCGACATTGGCTTCGTGTTTCAGGACGCCGCGCTACTACCTTGGCGAACGGCTCTTCAGAATGTTGAGTTGCCGTTGGAAATCGGAGGCGGCAAGTCGCGAGCCGGTCGCGCGACGCCACGCGAGTTGCTCGAACTAGTCGGCCTGAAGGGGCGCGAAGACGCGTACCCGCATGAGATGTCCGGTGGGATGCGCCAGCGGGTCGCGATCGCGCGCGCGCTCGTCAGCGACCCGAAGGTGCTGCTGATGGACGAGCCGTTCGGTGCGCTCGACGAGATTACCCGCGACCGCCTCAACGAGGAACTGCGCCGGGTCTGGAAGGAGTTGAACCTGACTACGCTGTTCGTTACGCACAGCATCTATGAAGCGGCCTTTCTCGGTCAACGCGTGCTGATGCTCGCGGCCAACCCCGGCCGTGTGAGGGAGATCGTGCCGGTGACGTTGCCGGAAGACCGTACGCTCGAAATCCGCGAAACCCCTGAGTTCGTTGAACTCGCTGCCCATTTGCGGCGTGTACTGGAGACCTGCTAATGGCTACGTCCGAGATCCAGCTGAATCTGTCGTCCCAGGACGCGGACCACGAAGCGCAGGCATTCCTTGCCCAGCGCCGCCGGCGGATATGGCACTCGCGCAGTCTGCCCGCTCTGGGCGTCGCGGGCCTGCTGTTTGCCTGGTGGGCCGTGGTAGCCGGGTTTCATGTGAAGCCCTTTATCGCGCCGTCGCCATGGCTCGTCCTGCAAACGCTGTTCAGCAAGCATGACGTGCTGTTGCAGAACATGTTGCCGACCACCATTGAGGCGGTCGGGGGCTTCCTGCTCGGCAACGCGGTGGCGATCCTGTTGGCGACACTGTTTGTCCACAACAAGACGTTGCGCGAGATCTTCTATCCGGTGGCTGTGATGATCAACTCGATTCCCGTGGTCGCAAAGGCACCGATTCTGGTGCTGATCATGGGCAATGGCCTTGAGCCGAAAATCACGATCGCGGCGATTGTCTGTTTCTTCCCGACGCTCGTGAACATGGTGCGGGGGCTCGAGGCGGCCAATCCGCAGGCGATGGAGCTCATGCAGATCCTTTCGGCGAGTAAGTGGGAAATTTTCTTCAAACTGCGCCTCTACGCTTCGCTCCCATATCTGTTTTCGGCGCTACGCATCGCCGCATCGATGTCGGTGATCGGCGCCGTGGTTGGCGAATGGATCGGCGCGACGCAAGGCATCGGCGCGATGATCATCCAGGCGACCTACAACTTCGATTCGGCTCTGCTCTATACGGCAATCATCATGAGCGCCGTTCTGTCGGGCCTGTTCTTTCTCGTGATCGCGGTGCTCGAACGCTGGCTCGTCAAATGGCAGCCTGAAAGCGCGCATTGAGCCCGAGCAAAACCCACTTCTGACAGGAGACGAAATGAACGCAGTCAGTGACTGGTTGCAGGAGCCCGCGCGCGACGTGCGCGTGGCCGCGAAGGCGGATGTAGTTGTGGTCGGCGGGGGCCCAGCAGGACTGTCTGCTGCGATCGGCGCGGCGCGCAACGGTGCACGCGTGATCCTGCTCGAGCGCTATAACCACCTTGGCGGCCTCGCCTCGGGCGGTATGGTGCTTGTGCTCGACGACATGTGGGACAACCATTTGCGCGAGATATCGGTACGCGGCACTTGCATGACGTTCATCGAGCGCATGGCCGCGCGCAAGCTCGCGGTATTCCCGCGCGCGCAGGAATGGGGCGAGGATCCCGATAGCTATCGGCAGTGGGGCCGCTGGGGTACCTTCGACTTCCACAGCCAGAAGACGCCGCATCCTGTCTGCTTCGCGGCGGCGTTCGATCCCGATGCGATGAAGCGCGTGGCGCTCGAGATGGTCGAAGAGCTTGGCATCGAGTTGCGGCTGCACTCGTGGTTTTCGCGGACGCTGGTTGAGGACGGCCAGGTCAAGGGCGTAATTTGCGATACGAAGAACGGCCGTGAAGCAATTCTCGCCGACGTCGTGATCGATGCTACCGGCGACCTCGATGTGGCGGCGTCGGCCGGTGTGCCCCATGTCGGCGGTAGCTACATCACGACGACGGTGTTTCGCCTGGGCGGCGTGGACACCGACGCAGCCGAACGCTTTGAGGCCGAAGAGCCCGAAGCGTACGCGGTGCTCGACCGTCAGATCAAGCGCATTCTCGGTGGGTCCTGGGGCTACTGGTGGCTCAAGACGCCGCTACCCGGCGTCGTCTGGTGCAACTGCCCGCATATGGCGGGCCTCGACGGCCTCAAGCCTGAAGATCTTACGCGCGCGGAAACGAAGGGGCGCAAGCATATCCACGCAGCTGTCGATTTCGTGCGCGAGAGTCTGCCCGGCTTCGAGAACTGCTACGTGATCGATGTCGCGCCGCAAACGGGCGTACGCCAGACGCGCCTGCTCGAGGGCGAATACGTGATGACAAAGGAAGACCTCGCGCAACGTACCCGCTTCGAAGACAGTGTAGCGCGCGGTCGCGACTACTACATGCCGTATCGTGTGCTGCTACCGAAGCAAGTGGACAACCTGCTCGTCGCGGGGCGTCACTATTCGGCGACGTCACAGGCGCAGAAGATGTCGCGGGAAATTCCCCCGTGCATGGCAATGGGCGAAGCCGCTGGTGTCGCGGCTACCCTAGCGCTTAGCGCGAGCACATCGGTGCGCAACGTCGATGTACGCGCGTTGCAGAAGACATTGCGTGCACAGGGAGCGGATCCGGGTGACCAAGCGGGTCCCAATGCGGACATTCCACCGCTTGCGGTGCATATCGAGGCACGGGAGGCAGCATGACAAGTGCACATAAGACAGTCGATGCGTGTGAATTGCCACTCTCGGGCGTACGCGTAATTGATCTTACGCAGGTCATGATGGGCCCGGTTTGCACACAGATGCTCGCCGACTACGGCGCTGACGTGATCAAGATCGAGCGCAAGGGAGCCGGCGATCTAAGCCGGTCGACCTTCGAGCCCGTGGCGGGCACTGACAACCCGATTTTTTGTAGCCTGAATCGCAACAAGCGGAGCGTATCCCTTGACCTGCGCGACGCGCAGCAGATGGCGGCATTGAAGACGCTGATCGCGGATGCGGATGTCTTGGTCAGCAACTTCCGCGCGGGCGTGATGGAGCGCATGGGCCTTGGCTACGAAGCGTGCCTTGGCCTCAATCCGCGCATCATCTACGCACTTGGGACGGGCTTCGGCGAAACCGGGCCGTATGCGCACAAGGGTGGCCAAGACGTGCTCGCTCAGGCGATGAGCGGTGTGATGGCTCGCCGCGCTGACGAGTCGCTGCCAATCTCGGTTTATCCAACTGCTCTGGCTGACTATTCGGCCGGTATGCACCTCATGCAGGGCATCCTGCTTGCGCTGCTGCATCGCGAGCGAACCGGCGAGGGGCAGAAAGTGAACGTGTCGCTGTATAACTCGATGCTCGCGATGCAGATGCAGGAAGCCGCGATGATCATGATGCAGGACTCCGAAGTGAACTGGGCTGCGATGCCACTTTCTGGTGTATTTGAAACGAAAGACGGCCCGCTGGTGCTCGTCGGCGCGTTCAAGCCAAATCCGCTGCGCGATATCTGCGCCGCGCTGCAGATCGAGGACCTTTCGAAGGATCCGCGTTTTGCCAGCTTGAACGAGCAATTTCGTCATAAAAGCGAGTTGCATCGCATCTTTCGCGAACGCTTCGCCAGCAACTCGCGTGAGTTCTGGCTCGCGAGGCTCGAAGAACAGGATCTGCTGTGCGCGCCCGTGCGAGATCTGCGTGAAGCGCTCGTTGACCCGCAAACGCTCCATAACCAGCTGATCATGGAGGCCGAGGGTGAAGGTCAAACCTTGCGCCTCATCGGCAGCCCGATTCAACTGTCGCGCGCGCCGGTCGGCTTGCGGCGCGCGCCACCGCGACTTGGACAGCATACCGAGGAAGTCCTTCGCGACCTTGCGAACGGCGTTGCCACGGAGGCTCTATGACGGTTCGACTTTCAATCGATCAGCACGTCGCCAGGGTGACGCTCGCACGGCCGGAGGCGCTAAACGCTGTCGATTTCGAGACCGAAAGCGAATTGCAGCGGATCTGGACGGAACTTGAGCGCAACAGAGACGTGCGGGTTGTTGTCCTGACCGGCGAGGGCGAACGAGCGTTTTGTGTCGGCGCCGACCTGAAAAATCCGTCGATGAGCGGCCTTGAATATTGGGCCGCGCCACGACCCGGCGGATTCGGTGGCATTGCGCTACGGGAGACGCTGAACGTGCCCGTGATCGCACGAGTCAACGGCTACGCGCTCGGCGGTGGCTTCGAAATGGTGCTGGGTTGCGACCTGGTCATTGCATGCGAGGAGGCTAGCTTCGGCTTGCCTGAGGCGCTCGTCGGGCGTATGCCGCTTGACGGCGGCATGACGCTCCTGCAGCGCCAGATTCCCTACCGTCAAGCAATGGCGATGCTACTTACGGGCCGTCGCGTGTCAGCGCGTGAGGGCGTCGAGATGGGCCTCGTAAACGAAGTTGTGCAGCGCGCTGAACTGGATGCAGCCGTCAACCGCTGGGTCGACGCGGTGCTTGCTTGCGCGCCGCTGTCACTACAAGCGATCAAGCAGGTCGTGAGACGCACGTCCACGCTTTCACCGGTCGAAGCACAGGGACTGCGGCTGCCGGCGCTCGTAGAAGCGCTGCAATCCGAAGATGCGTACGAAGGCGTGCGGGCATTCCAAGAGAAGCGAAAACCCCGCTGGAGCGGGCGCTGATGGCCTACGTTATCGCCTCGCCCTGCATCGACGTGAAGGACGGTGCATGCGTGAAATGCTGTCCGGTCGACTGCATTTACGAGGGTGAGCGCACACTCTACATCCACCCGGACGAATGTATCAATTGTGGGATTTGTGTGTCGGTGTGCCCGACCGAGGCGATCTTTCATGAGGAGGAACTCCCAGAGGCGGAAGTATTGTTTGCAGCCGTGAACCGGGAGTTTTTCGACACGGGCGTAAGTGCGCTCGGGTCGCCAGGCGGTGCAGGTGACGTGGGTAAATCGGCGTGCGATCATCCCCTGGTAGTTGCCCGACCGCCGAAAGCCATCTCTTGAGAAAACTCGATGCATGCGAACGTTCTGAAGTATTTTGTTGAGGTAGCACGGTGCAGTTCCATCCGCAAGGCAGCCCAGAATCTCTTCGTTGCGTCGAGCGCCGTCAACCGGCAAATCCTGAAACTGGAAGCCGAGATGGGAACTGAGTTGTTCGACCGGCTTCCGAACGGCATCCGGCTCAATGCCGCAGGCGAGCGCGTTTTGCAGCACATCCGTGCGACGTTGAACGATTTCCATCTGATGCGCAGCGAACTAGACGACCTGAAAGGCGATCGTAACGGCCACGTCTCGGTCGCCGCAATGGACTCGCTTTTTGTGGATTTTTTGCCCGCGACGGTCGAGGAGTTCTCCGAGGTCTACCCAGCGGTGACGTACTCGATCGCCGCAGTGCCGCCGCACGACGTGCCTGCCCGACTCGTCAGCGGTGAGTACGACCTCGGCATCTCATACATCACGAAGCTGCCTGCGGGGCTCGACATCATGGTGGAAGTGTCTTTGCCTCCGGGCGTGGTGATGGCCGCGTCGCATCCACTCGCGAAGCGGGAAAGGATCAACTTCGACGACTGCCGCTCGCAAGCGTTCTTACGGCTCGAGGGCCGCTCGCCGATTCAGGGTGTCGTAACGGCAGATTTCCCCGAGTTCTGGGAGTCGCTGCAACCAAGCTTGACCTGTAACTCGACGACACTGCTCAAGCGGCTGATTGCGTCCGGGAGAGGCATTTCATTTTTTTCTAAATTGGCTTTCGTCGACGAACTTGCTCGCGGTGAGGTTGTGTGGCGCCCCCTCGACGACGAGAACGTCAACGCGCTGACCGTCGGAATCATTGCGCCGAGTCAGCGCGCGTTGCCACACGTTACCATCGAGTTTCTCGACCGTATGGCGAGGCGTTTGAAGCACATCGAGTTGGCGCTGCAGGAAGCCTGATTCGCACTGCCCACATCTTCCGCGCGGCGAGAACGAACACGGTTCAGTCTGCTGGATTTGTTATCGTGCACTCCCATGCGAGGCATTCAAACGTGAAGCGTTCTTCCATTTCCGCTGGCGTCAGAACGTGTAGCCTCGGAGTTGTACGGGCAGACGTCACGACCGCTAGACGCCAATTCTCATTCAGCATCGAGCACCTGCGTTCGTTTCGCGAGATGAAAAAGCGCGGCACGACAGCGTCTGCGCCCTTTACTTCATAAAGAATTTCTTCCTGTCCGCGTCGGGCAAGGAGATCGTAACCGCAGTTTTCACGCTGGCGATCCTCGACAGCAAATCCTTGGGCCCGTAGCTCCTGCTTAACGAAGTTGATTGCGGCCTCTTCGATTTCCCGTCTGGTTTGCGGGTCAGCAAACCCACCACCGCGCACGGTTACAGAAACGGCTTCAACGGATTCGAGAAATAAGATACCTGCAATGTCGCTGGCTGGGCGCTCGCCACGGTACTGCTTAATCGTCGGTGCGTCGATGCGGTAGGCAGTCGCCTTGTATTCGCCGAGATACTCCCATGAATTCGTGCCCCGCTTAACATAGGTCGGAACACCATGCGGCGTATCGCGCAAGAGCATCGCGCGATGTTCGATGCGCGGTCCTTTCCCGACAACGATGACATCAGGAGCCCCTTCATTCAAATCTAGACGCAGGGCAAGTCCTTTGACCTCCCCATCTTTGGTGCGGATGTAGTCGTCGCCTCCAGCGGTTAAGCGCGCTAGCTCCGCAGTGTCGACCGATCCAGCGTGTTTGGGTGCACGATGCGTCCGGTCCGTCGGCTTGTGGCTTAACGAGCAATTCCTATTGCGCCGCAAATGCTCAAAATGAGCGGGAGTATGGCCACCGCCTTGATGCGGACGAACCGGGCGACCGCATTCTGTACAGGCGAAGGTCAGCGTTGGGAGCTCATTCGCACGAGCCGTCTGCCTCAGCCGAATCGCCTCCTCGATGGTGATTTCCCTTTGGTCATAATTGCATAGCGTTGCTGTGGCCATTCTTTCCCCGACTTTGTCTCTTTGATAACGTTAGCCGCGCCGAGTTGTGGTGCTGCCTCTGTTGTCGCATGTGGCTGGCAGGCTTCGGTTGCCCATGGCGTTTCTAGTCCGAGCGTATTCTAGGATACTTACAAAAGGAGGTGGCCACCCACGTAGTGGTTGGCGACATGATGTCCGTTCGAAGCAGCGTGCGTCGGTTGCCTTTTTCCGCGTTACCCGAATTTGACAGGTCATGCGATCGGCATTCTCATTCAGGGGCGAGACGCTATCCATGAGACGGATGACGACCATCCGCTCATGGCTACCCGTCGCCTCAGCTTATCGGCGAGGGAGGGTTACGCATTGTCCCCCTGCGCGCCGAGCCCCGACGTGGTCTGTACGCGTCCAAAGGTACTGGCTATGAGGTTTCGACGGAAGGTCACGTGCTAGTTCGGGAAGATAGTGCAGGCGAAGCGTTTTCCAGTGGTCGACAATATTGCTGCGGGTGCGCTAGGCCAGTTCTCGGCGAAAGGTGGGCAAAAGCGTCGCGGCCGGGACCGAGTCGAGCAGATGTTCCTGCTCACTCAGGCGGCCTACAACCTCACGCGTATGCGTACGCTCGCGGGCAGAGCGACGTAGAAGCGTAAATCGGCGAGGAGACGGCATTTGTTCCACCTGAATTGAGGGCGCTCGGCGTCAAATCGACACGGACCAAACCGACACGGCGACTCTTTGGAAAGACCTGCCGCGCATCGGCGAGGTGTATTTCAAAAGCCTGCTAAGCGTGAGCCGCTGAGCGCGCCTGCGTCGCTCGGACAGTGGCATGAGCTAGCGACACATTGTCGAGCCGGCGCTAACCGGATCGCATAGGGGTGACCCGCGCGATCCATGCTGATTTGGCCGTCTCACGTCGCCTGAAGTGTGGTTTCGCCCTGAGCGGGCGCACGGATAAGCGTGCGCCCTTGAGCCCTGGCAGTCAACGATCTGCACAAGGGCGAATTCACACGCTTCTTGCAAGTCAACGGCAAACTTGAGGCTCTGGCTTCATATTGCTAACGTAAGCATTACATTCCGAAGTCAAATAAAGCGCTTCGACACCCCGGGATCGGCCTCTACTTGTGCTCGTCCGTACAATGCGTACGCAATACGCATTGTTTGCGGCTTACTTTTCAAACTAGTGTTTGTGCGGAAGCGCACATCGAGCAGCATTGGTTGGTTGCGCAGTCAAACTGACCGCATACCCTCTTGAAAAAGCTTGGCTGACGTCGGTAAAAATCAGACGGCCGAAGAACACTTGCAGGAGGGGACAAATGTCGAAGCGGATGGCAATGGTCATCGTTGTAGCTGGTGTTTCCGGCTGCGCCGGCATTAGCGCGATTCCACTTACCAAGGATGGTGCACCTACAGGGCAGCAAGAGGGCTTTCGATACTATGTACCGAAACCATACCTTCTTGTTGTCGAGATGCCGGCAGCTACAACGGACGGCACGGATACGGCGCAGAATCCAATTCAGCCTGCACCCGCAAATCCAGCATCTCCTGGAGGTGCACCTCCAGCTGCTGCAGGTGGCGGTGCACCGCCGGTTATCGGCGCAATTAATCCTCAGCCGGCCCAGCCGGTTCAACCGGCGCAACATGCGAAGCACGGGGGGCAACCACCCGCGAGAACTCATGCGGCAGGCGCAGCGGCTCCCGCATCCGATACTACCGGGAAAGGCGGGGCGCCGAGTGGGACGAGCGACGCGAACACGGCGTCGACCGGCGATACCTCGTTTTACGTTGCCAGTTCCAACTCGAATTACGTTATAAAACTCATCTACCTGCCGGACTATAGCCACCCGATGGCTGTCAGCGTGCATAGCGGACTGATAGGGACATCTAGCATTCAGTTGGGTTTTCAGAATGGCTGGATGCTCACGAGCCTGAATGGCAGCTCCGACAACAAGGTCGCGGAAACGCTTGCTAGCGTCGCGAGCATAATTGGATCGATCAAGGGCGTCGGTGGCGGCGGCGGTACTACCGGTGGCGGCGGCGGACATGCCGCAGGCGGCGCTTACGCTCCACCCCAGATACTTCTGCCGGGGCTATACGCCTTCGACGATAGCTCGAACAGCTTTTTGGGACTTTGCGTCGCACAGCCATTTGGCCCGATGACCGACGGACAGCACTATGGTCAGATTCCCCAATGCACCGGCACACAAGTGTCGAACGTTTCCGGCAGCGGTGGAGCGCCGAAATGACCATATTCTCCGAACAAGGGCAACCGATATCTGATTCTGCCCTTTATCCCTCGCCTAGTGTCCCGTTCGACGGAACTGAGAGCGGTAACGCGCAAACGATACCCTCAGCGAAATTCGGTTCGCAATGGTATTCAACCAGTGGACACTACGCGAATCTGTGCTGGGCATGCTGCGCCCAGATGGTCCAGCAGATTCTGACCAGCACCTCGCAAACTCTTGACGTAATTGTTGGCGAGGTTATGCCTGGATGCGCAAGTGCTGCAGTTTGTGACAGCGTCTGCGATCCAGCGGTCGCCTATGGGGCATTGCATATCAGCTTCTCTCAGTCGCCAACTGATAGTACGGTGTCGGCAGGGCCTCTGAATATAGATGACGTAATTAACTTGCTTACCAGTGGGAACGGGCCCGTTCAATATCGAATTGCGTGGGGCCAGACTGCTCACACAGCACTAATCGTCGGATATTTCGAAGACGACAGAGACGTGTACATTATGGATCCGATTTATGGGGAGGGGCCGCTAAGCTTCAACCTGCTTGCAGGTGGATATTGGGGGACCGGCAGTTGGACGTACTCATGGTACGGATTCAGGGCTCAACAAAATGGCTAGCGCTTATCCTCTTAAAGATGACCACGCGCAACACCTCGCCCGCCAACTGGGGAGATGGTTACGTCGGCATCCACGTTACGAACCCAGGCGAGATCCAATACATCGACTGGGCGAGACTTACCGCGTCTGGATACTCACTCTTCCTGCGGAGTTCGATCAACCCGATGCCGGTAGCGTCGTTGAAGAACTTCCACAGACTTGCAAAGAGTCCGACATTCTTCACCATCAAATCTATCGCGGTGACAAACCAGCCTACTACGCGATCTCTAGGTACTCCGAGGGGCGACCGCAATCCGCCCCCGAGGTCGGTGGGCTTCTGGAGTCACAAATCACCGGGGCGATACATAAGGCGGCGCTTTGGCTCGACCGTAACGTGAAGGATGAAGAGGCGCCTTTTCAAGTCAGGCTGCTTCACGTCCCGGAGCGGCTAGTTACAGCAATCTGGCTAACGCGTCACGGCGCAGAGGCGAACGAGAATCTATTCCTTGTGGTCAGTGCGCCGCTTGCAACGCGAAATCGACGGCGTAACCTAAAAGACGAAACTGCTTTTGCGCAATATCTTCGCAGGTTGAAACCGTCCCAATGAGCCTGAAGTTACGCAGTCTCTTGGCTAAACATCCGGGCCGCCGCGACGTATCGACTTCCGCTAACGCGGCGGTTCCCTTAGCTCTTCTTTGCCGTCCGGACATACAGTCACGGCCCGCGAAAGGTCGCAAGTCAGGTACTCGCCACTATCAGCGCTAGCGCTTCCGGCGTGGAGACGACTTCTTCGCAGCCTAGCGTACGAGGCAGACAGCGGTTGCAAACTACCGCGAGGTATTCGCAATCTAGCGTTATCCCGACGAAGCCATTCATCATCGTTTCGGATTCGACATAGGCGAGATGAAACTCCGACATATCCACGGGCCCAGCGCATCTCGCACAAGTCTCGATTGGCTCAAGACCGGCAGGTCGAATCGGCACGCTCTCGTTCGCCATAACGTTGGCTCTGCGGGCAACCAAACAAGCCTGTGAGCAGTAGCACTCCAGACCGTAGGCCTCTTCGACCTCGACCTCGGGTAATATCGTGCAGTAGTGAACGCGGTCCCACTCACGAGTAATCTCGAACACGCGTGTGGTAAAAATCCTTCCGCAGGTAAAGCACTCGTACTCATCGTCTGAAATTTTCGGAATTGAGCTCATCAGAGCCTCCATTGATTGATCGAGTCAATGACTCGAGTGAAACTCCCAGCGTCAACGTTTGGAAAGATAGATGTCAGCGGCCAGATGCAGCACTTGGGGTATCTATGTCGGAGCCCTTCGAACGAGACCGACGCTGAGCCTTTAGCTTTTTGTTACCCCTGCGTGCAACAGATGCCAAAGTGATCGTTCCGCTGAAGCGGCATATTCGTGTGTCAATTGAGACGGAAATTGGCCTCAGTGGCTGCGTATAATCGAATTGTCGGGACGTTGGCTTCCAGTCGAGCTGCAGTCCAACTGCGGCCGTTCGAGATAGGCCAGCGGCGACTTGCAGGACGCGTACTTGCCATTGGCGCCGCAGACGCTGACGTTCGCGATCTATGTCTTCGTCAACGGGCGAGACATATCGACCGAGCGGGCGTGCCTGATCGTAAGCTGCTTCGAGCGCCAGCCAGTCGCTGAATCCATACACCATCGCGGTGAGCGCGTGTGCGAGGTCGATGGAAATCGATGGTTGCAGGTACGTCAGCGCACGTGCTTTTTCGGAGGCGAACCGAAGGCCACGGGGAATAAAGCGCTCGGGCGCACACTGCAAGGGACTCGTGTCGATTGCGACGGACATAGGAAGAGGCACTTCGCGAAAGAGGCCCGGCTTCCTATCTGGGGTCAGCCCTGCTTCTGTAACGATGAATGGATTTCGCTCGGGGCCGCTTGATCGATTCAGTGCACTTGCCATGTTGCCTCCCTGCGCAGCGTTTGGTTGTAGGTTGTTCGCCAATCCTGGAATAGCGCATTCAATGCCGATGAACTGTCCGCGCAACACGGATATCTCGATGACGAGAGCGATTCGATGTCGTCGAGGAACGTGTTAATCGACGTAACATCAATAAGCTCCGCGAGGTGGTCGATTGACGGCGTATATATCGTCGGACCTATATACATGAGAAACGGATGCAGCCTATCGGAGGCTGTTATGAGGAGCGTTGGCGAGTAGACGAGAGACAGTGGATGGACATCTTCGACGAGCCACAAGGGGTTGGTGCAGTTCTCGAAATGGACATAAACACAAACTCGACTCGGAATTTGTACAACAAACCTCAATCGTCCTTGCCGCGCGAATGGGCGAACAAGCGAATCTTCACCAACGAACCAGACGGTTGCTTCCTCCTTGAGGTACTGTTGACCAACCGCGTCGGCCAAATTGATGCTGAAATCTGCAAGTTTCGATGATTTAGCCATTACGACACCTCGAACCGCATGGGACAGATATCCGGTTAGTGCCTCGTTGCCTCGAACGCGAGGTCCATTGCATCTCTCGAGAGATGCGGCACGAGCTCCTTCGCGCCTTCAAGGTCATTTACGGGAATGAGATCGAACACAATTGCCGATGCGTTCGGATCGCGAAAGCGCGCTGCGAGCTTTTTCTTCAGCTCGGGAATCTCAGTGCTCAGCAAGCCCTCTACCATTAGTCCAATGTAGATTCTGCTACGCCCTGTGAGTCTATCCAGCGGGAATGCCTCGATGGCATAGCGTCTACCGGTCTGGGTCAATACGTCACCTCCCGCCACGACACCGGCGCACCAAAGAGCGAACTCTTTGCTGAGGTACGGAACGTCTGGTTGTATGTGACGGTGGGGGAACAGGGTATGTTCGGACGCGATGGAAAACAGCGGATCAAATAGCGAGACGGTAGCTGCAGTTGCCGTCTGTAGTGCATTCGGTAGAGGCCGCAATTTGTGTTCAAACAGGCTCATCTCCGTGGCGCCCGACAATGGATTTGCGCATGTCGATATCACGTCGCCACCGCAATCGTGGATGCAAATCCAGGGCAGGGGGTCCTCCTTCGGTGCCTCGGTTCCCGGGTGCCGTAGCGCGGACCCGATGGCCAGCAGGCGGTCCTTCACTCTTTGAACTGGATCTGCCTCAGTCTTGTCCAAGGGCTTTCGTGAAAGTACGGCATGCGGTAGCCACGGCGAGACCTCTTGCTCGATGATGGCGGTCGAGTGTCTCCGCGTGCGACGCGTGCTTGAGGCGCGGGAGCTTGCAGCTACGTCGTTGGCCGGGTGACTCAAGTTGGCACTCTTATCGCTCTGTGCGGCATGAAACTGAATGCCACAGACCTCGAGACATCCGATCGAATTGGAGGCAAAGACTTCCGATGATCGAAGGAGTTCGGTGGTCGCCGGGAATTCTGGATCATTCTCGGCCAGTCCGTCGTCAGGGCAAAGAAGTACAGGCGCATCGAGTCTCGCGAGCGCGAGCGTACCCGCTACAAGAGGGGTCAGCGGGCCGGTTACTATGTAGAGGTCAATGTCCTCTGGCATGGGCTCCGGCAAGCGACCATCGATAATTGGTCCGCGAATAACGCATACATTCGGCATCTGGAATCCAAACATGCGTTCGCCAAACTCAGTCGTTGTACAGCCTGCTGCTATCAGTCTCTGAATACTTTCCTTGCGTGCCATGGTGCATGCCTCTCAGATTTCTCTGGAAGAACGGGTGCGGCGTTGCAGCGGCGGCTGCCACTGCGGCCACACATTTCCGGTTCCGCTTAGCGGCTCAACCTTTTCGCGACCTTCGCCTGCACGCGACCTCGTTGTCGCCGTCATCTCGAGCGTTCTCCTCTTCATATTCCATTTGCAGACGGCCCGGTCGAATTCCGCACGCCTTTCAGGTCTGGTTGTATCTGGAACCTCTTCAGTATCACCACACAAGGTATGCAATATTCGGAGATTTCTTATGAGCTTCTGCATGTGCCTATCCATAGGGTACGTGAGCACCGATTGGGCATTGCATGGGTCGATCGCTTGCCTGTCTACGCGAGGGGCAGTCGCAAACCGGAACACGTAGGTTTCATGGTCGGATTCACTCTCGCTGACTAAATCGGACGAGTTTTCGATGGAGTGGTTCGAGATTCGAGGCTGAGTTTGTTCTCGTGCCCCCACATCCAACTCGACACAATCACAAAGGCCCTGCGCGTCGTAAATCGATCGGCACATTGTTAGCCCGGCCATGGATAGAGAACGTGGCGAACTCGAAGAGTTGGACGAAGTGTGAGTATTCATGTCGGTATCCTAAGTAACTAGTTAATAAGAGAGATTCATGCAGGATGAAGATGGCTCGCGAGTACAGGGAAAGTGGGGTGAAGTTAGTCAGGTAGGCTGCTATCTCGTACACGTTTGCTATCCGTCTTGTCGTCGATTCTCTTGATCTTGAATGTTTGAGATACCGAATAGTACGTCTCTTCGGAAAGAATTCAAGAAGAATGCAACCAGGGTTAACTTTAAAGTCGCCGCCTGAGTCGGGAAATGGATTCCGGTTCAAATTGTGAATTGGTCATATACGTTTGATATCAATGGAAATGCCGAAAAACATGGCGTCGTTTCGAGAGCGAAACTTCTTGCCATCTTGTTGCGCGTAGACTAAAAATGAATTCCCCGACAGGATATAAAGGAAACCGTACCAAAACGCGGCAAACGTGCACGTTGAAGTCGCCGGCTCGGTAGCAGTCCGAGACGAGGCAAGGGAGCTGTATGTCGACGAGAGCAGGCTGTCGAACGAGTGCTGTGAGTCTTGCTCGATCGAGGCACAGTAGGGGCAGTACCCCAGCCACTTTGCCCATGGTTGTATTGCATTAACCCGTAGGTAGCCGCTTGTAGATTCGCGGCGTTTGTTGAGTACCTGAATGTGGAGGATGTATGGGAGTACGGATTGGCAACTTTCGGTCCTACCGAGATTGGACTGGAGTAGGCGGGGATTGCTGGCATCGTCGTACACAGCGACAGGCATCCAATGAAGTACGCTGCCGGAACACGATGCATTCGGCCAGACTCACGCCGGCGGCATCGAGATCGTCACGGGTCGGCGTGCTTGGCTATTTGGCCGGAAGTACGGTCGCTCGCAGTCGGAAGCGCTAAACAAAGTGGTTGCAGAAATCAGCGGAGGTTGCGATGCAAACACTGACTGACTCCATTCGAATCTGGACAGCAACTCCGTAGTAGTGCGCCTGCAAGCGCCTTCTCTATGGCGCTCGGCGAGACTGTTTACGGACTTGTTGGGCTGTCTCCAGGGCAGTCCAACCGATCTCCGATAGAGCCCGAACGCAGTCGTTGAATTGAGTTCAAACTTCCTCACAGGCCCGATTTGAGGCCGCGCATCATGTGCGAATAACGTAGCGGTAGAAGACACCTTTCCATACAGAGATGAACATCGATTTCCAATTTACGCGGCGGTGGACTGCCGGACACTGAGCGTACCTTGCCTCGGAATCTACGTGGGTATGGGCTACGGGAGCGGCGTGTACGCTTTCTTGCCCAACGGACCCAAGTTCAGGCAATGTTGGCACCAGTATCCGGAGCAAAGGGAATGTACCGGCGACAGGAAATCGATATCACGTCGAGCGTCAATCTGGACGCTTCAAAGCACGAAGCCATTGACGCGCTCGTTACGGCCCGGGGCGGAGTTCGTACGCCAAGAACCGACGTAGTGACAACGCGGACAGCTTCGTTCGCTAGCGCAAGCGTCCTGGCAAGCACGCTTGCGTTGATCGCGACATTGGCAACGCGCATCGGCAACCAAGACCCCACGAGCTCAACTTTACGTGCACAAGATGTCGAGGCACGTTGCCAACCGGAGTCACTTGGGGCAGCTTGCATATGTAGTGCTGCACGTAGCCGAGCAACATGCGCCGCCGAGCCGAGTGGTCGTCTGGACACGTTAGATAGCGAGAGTGTTCACGTTACGGCGGAACAGGCACTCGAATGTATGTGGGTTCCGCGTTCAACGCGGCTGAGTCGTTTCCCTTTGACGACCTCTTGGGCGGTGCCGCGATGAGAGTCGAATCATCAGCCGTTCGTCTTTGGTCGTCCTCGCTCTAAATCAAAACTCTGCTGACCTGTGAGAGGCACTGCGACTTAGTGGCGCTCGAATGTGAGCGTGAGCCGTCGCGGTGACCCGTCGGGACGATGTGTTATTTGGTGAATGGAGCAGAGGAAATGAATGCAAGAGAGAGTGCCGACAGAACTGAGATACAGGAATGGGCAAAGCCAGGTTTTCCATTAAGTGATCAACGGTTGAGTGAGGTTCTAGAGCACGCCCGGGTGACGAGCCTCGGGCAGGCGCTGGTCCGCCAGATTCGCCTCGGACAACCCGACAGCACCCCTCGCGGAGATAGAGAGGTGGGTAACGTTACTGGCCGATACCCCTCTACGAAAATGGGGCGTGTGATGACGTTTGGCAGCGTCAGTCTGGAGTTGACTGCTCTGCTCTACGCTGACAACCATCTTTGTTCGCCAGATGTACTGGAGTTTTGGAATCGAGTCCGACTGCGCGGTATCGATACGGTTGATTCAGCGGGGCGGCGAACTGGCACAACAAGTCATCTATTTCACGCCCTGGTTATCGAAACTGCGCGAGTCTACTTTTTTGAAGTTCGGCAGGAGGAAAAACTCAACGATAACTCACTATATGCAAAGCGCGATGATCAGTCGTGGTACTCGCCTTCCATCGACGCGGCATTGGTCCGCTACGGGATTGGCCACGTGGTGCTTAGTGAAAGGCAACTCGGCGGATACCTCGCTGGAAACTGTGCCTATTTGGCTAGATGCTATGACATCGACTATCGGCGTCCCCAGGAGGAGGAGGTTGAGCGGGTTTGTAGAGATGTGCGCAACGAGATCGTGACGTCACGTCGGAAGCTTATTCAGAGCGGCCACTCGCCGGAGGCGATCAAGTTTGCCATCGCGCACGGGCTTGTATATTTCCCCATCACTGAGCGGGATCTTCGCGAGACAGAGATTGTATTTGTCTATCGGGATCATCAAGCTTTCCTGGCGCACAAGCTCGAACGTGCCGCACAAGGTGCACTGGCTCCCCGCTCCATTCGCCCGCTTCCAGTGGATGGTCAAGAATTTCAGTGGGATGGGAAATCGTGGCATGTCCTCAATGCGGGGAGAACGTCCTATTCGCTCAGACAGGACACGCGTGTTCTCGAGCTGGACATCGCGCAAGTGAGGGACTACTGCGCCAGAAATGCCTGGAACTACGACGTACCGGAGGTGCCACGGATTATGCGTGTCTCCGAAAAGAGGAGAAGCGAAGCGTTTGCGATATTCGAACTAATCAATCGACCAATCGATCAATGGATTTGGCCGTACGGGAAGCGTGCTGGTAAGCCAATACGCGCTAGAACGCGCGAGGAAAAAATCCGAAGAGTGCGACTGGCTCAGGTTCAGGGGACGTCGCCCGTGGAGGCTCTTCTAACATCGTACGACAACTGTGGATCACACATTAGTCGAACAGACGGAGAATACGAGATTTGGCGCACGTGTCTCGATGAAGACTTCTTGACCGATACGGCACCATCGCCGGCAACGATTACAGGAATCTACACTGAACGTTGCAGGCAGGCCGGTGTTCGGCCAGTGAGCAGGGAGACCATTCGTAAGAGAATCAAGGCACTCGATTTCTGCATGATTGTTCGGGAGCAGGACGGGAAATTTGCTGCCTATCCGTACGGTGACTATGTTCCACATGGAAAAGTCAACCGTTTGGTGAAAGGGAAAATTCCGATGGAAGTGGCCCATATCGACCATACCCCTCTACCAGTGAATCCAGTCTGCGCAATCACTGGGGCCGTAGCCAAAAGAGAAGTGTGGCGCTCTAAAATGGTCGACGCTTGCAGCGGCAGGGTGCTCGCGCATGTCATGCACTACGGCCCTCCGGGATATGAGACCTTGTATCGATTGCTAATCGAATGTGTAAGAAGAAACAATGATCGATTGCCTCAGATTATTGTGTGTGACAGAGCGCTCGAATTCAAGGCCAAGCAGTTTGAGGACACTATCGCGAGGTATGGTGTAATCAAGCTGAATCGTCGATCGAGGAGTCCACGCGACGGACAGCCGGTTGAGTCGAGTTTTCGCGCGGACGATGCGGAGACGACAATGAACATCTCCGGCTACCGGAAGCCCGACGTCGACTACCGCGCTTTGCTTGACGAATTTGACCCCAAGAAGACGGCTCTTCATACAATGACGGAAATTCGTAATGCGTTCGATGAAAAATATTATGAGAGGGCGCCAAGAAATCCATCATCGAGAACGCGCGCAGAGACGATTGTTGAATTCGAAAATCGCATATTGAGTGAGGTCGGGACCTCGCACATTCCAGTTGTGGAGAACAACGAGGAATTCGTATTTTTATGTATGCCCGCGATTAGAGGCGGCTATAGAAAGGTCACGCGTAGAGGATCGATTCGGGCCTTAAATCTGGAGTATTTTCATCCCAGGCTTCGTGAGCCAGACGTGGTTGGGCAATGGGTTCTCATTCGATACGATCCTGATTCCATTGGACGCGTCATCGTTTGGGTAGCAGGCCGGTGGGAAGAGTGCTTCTCTGACTACTATGAACTGCTGTCGCAGCTCACACACATGGAACGGCTTGCGTATCAAGAGTACTTGCGCACGGAGGGGCAGGCAATGGCAACCCTCAGGCGCGAACGCGCACGCGATTTCGCTGCTGGGATTTTGAAGATGCGCGAGACGGCCGAAGGAAAACTGATCATGGGAATGGCGCTTGAGAATCAGGGGAAGACTTCTGTTGGAGACACGGACGACCCTGACCGGCCAAATTCAGGGAAGGAAAAGCGTGAGCCGGTGCCAGAGAAAGCGGTTGAGGCAGTCGACCTGGATAAACCAGAATGGACCATCTCTGAAGACGAGATCAGGAGCTACAGCGCTTCGTGATCATATCTCCGCCGATTCACCTGAGTGGGAGCTTTAGTGCGAACCGTGCGTGGTCAGTCAAAACTGGGGAAGGAGGATAAAAGTGGACATAAGCGAGCATGCCCGAAGTACGAACCTGCTTTCTGACGAACAAAAGGCGCACATTCACTATGTGCGCGACGTCCTGACGATTCAGTATGAGTATTTTTTGAATCGCTACGATGAGGTAATGGATTACATATCAGGGGAGGAGCCGGGGCTGCTACTCGTCGCTATTGGACCGACGCACGTAGGTAAGAGCAAATTGCTCAAATACTCGGCGGATGTTCTTGCCGAGAAGGCGCGACAAGGAGGACTGCCAGCGTATGGATCCGCATATGCGCGGATTCCATCTCCAAACGCAGGAAAGTTCGACCACATAGAGACTTGCTGGCGACTGCTAGAGGGAATTGAGGAGCCACTCATCGAAGATACAGTGGAGTACAACGATGATCCTCGAGCAGGTGCGGTAGATAAAAAACAGGTCAAAGGCGCTAAGCGTAAGCCGACGCATTCAGCGATATTGAGGAGATTGGTGAAGGGCATCAACGCCGGCGAGCATGGGGCTGTTTTTCTGGACGAAGCGGGAGAGATTCCTCTTTTACTAAAGAACCGCGCTCCGATGCAAGCTGCCATGTCGATCAAGGAGGTGGCGGATCTGGTAAAGAAACCTGCCGTTCTCGCGGGCGGTCCTGAAATCGCTCCGCTGCTATGGATGAACGCGCAACTTAAAGCGCGGCTTCGGCCGGTTTGGGTTGCGCCATTCAATCCTCAGATTAAAGAGGATGCCATTCAATATGCAAGTGTGCTGCGGGATATCTCAAAGGAATTAGGAAATGATTACATAAGAGAGGACGTGCTAACGATTGGCAACTGTCATTATATGATGCGTCAGCTTTGGGGGATTCTTGGTCTCGGCACAAAGATTACATTGCGCGCAATCACGGAGTCTTTGCGCCACAGTGAGGTTCTTGAGTGGGGATATCTGAAGAGAATGATCGATGAGGCTCACGTTGGGATGCGTACACTGGTGAAAATCGAGATGGCGATGTTTTATGCCGCGCAGGATGAAGATCGTCGATCCGAGTATTGGGCGCAAGCCGCGTACGTGAACATGACGCCTGAGAATTTTTATAAAGGGAAAGAGCCTGGGATTGTTGATGCTCCTGATGTCGACTTTGAAAAGCTGGCAAATAAGGGAGGAAAGGGTAAATCCAACGATAGACCTAAGGCCGGACGGAGGAAGGGGATGGCAAGGCCGGCTGTTCCTGAGCGCCCCCTTTCCAAGAACCTCCCGGGAGAGGGGGCTGCGAGATAAGCGTCGACACGAAAGGCGTTCTCATCGGCGGTGAAGGTGAAACTTCGTGTTCGGCTGTCTATCTCCGATGTGAGACGCTGCAGCAACCTGGAGAACCATGATGCATATCAGGGCGCTTGAACCACTGATGCTCGGCTCATGGGAGCGAGAATGTCTGAGTAGCTACGTTCACCGATTGGCGGAGGCTCACTGTGTCAACGTTGGCGCTCTCATGCAGATCATTTGTGGAAGTTCTCAAGACAGCCAACGGGAATATGCGGGTTGGCGTTCGATCGATTTCGGGTGTGGATTTTCCCAGATTTGTGTCGAAGCACTTGCCTCCGCAACTGGTATCGACGGTCTGGAAGAGACGACGCTAGGGAGCTTCGCGCGTCTCTGTGTGATCCTTGGTGGGCACCGTCGGCATGTAGCATTCTGTCCTATGTGTCTGGATGAGGGTGTCGATTGCTTTCGCACGGCCTATTACCCGCTAATATGGCGGCTGAGATTTTACGAGGTTTGCATAAAGCATCGGACGTTAATGGCGACTGAGTGCCCTCATTGTGGTCTGGGCAAACTTCGAGTCTTCTTCGCGGGCGGCCGAAACGGGTGTTGCTCGAGATGTAGGCGGTGGCTTGGGGGAGGTACCTCTGCATTAGAGGCTGGGCGACCTGCGCAACTTGAGCGGAGCGTCTGTGCAGCTGAGCTAGTTGCCGTCAGTGGCCTGGAGCGTGCGGAACGGGTGAACGCCGAAACATTCTTGAGTGATTTGTGCGTCGAACAGCTCAACGAGAACCGAGGGATGCTTAGGCGTGCGATGAGGGCTACGCCATTTGCCTTAGGGCCGGCCCTGATTCAACCAACGTTGGATAACTGGATGGCATTTTGTGAGATTTATCCCGATGGGCTTCTAGATTTGCTGCCGAGGAGACCTATTCCAGCGTCACTTGGTAAGAACCCTGCCTTTCTTGACTACACTCGGCTTCGTGGAAGAAGAACACTTGACCATAGGGAAGCGTGGTTGCGTATCGAAGACGTGCTTCGGAATGCCTTGAACGAGGTTCCTCCCAGCAAGCCGCGCGACGTGGTGTCGAGGGTAAGCACTTCGCTCACAACATCTAGCGTTTTCAGGAAATACCCGGAGCTCGCGCGTGCTGTGGCAAGGCGCTACAACGAACACCGAAAAAATGAAAAGCAAAAAGCGGGCAAGTAATCAATCCAGAAGTGACGACGCCGTGCGCGGTTGACTGTGTTGCTGCCGACAGTTCGCACGAGTTTCGACAGACGAGCTGTATCGGTCGGGTGAGTAGCAAGACCCAGCGCGAGAGTCATTTGAAAAGCGCCGCTGTGGCTGCGCACGCCGAGAGAACTAATTTGCTTGCTGCTTGAGGGGTCTCTGAAGGTAGCTTTTGCAACCGCGCCCAACGTCAGAAGTTGGGCTTCACGTCGATGCTAGCTGAATAGCCATTTGGGTCTGTAAGGGTAAGCACTAAGCGTGCTACTCGCGTGTGTCTGAGGGCGCAACTCCGGTTGGGGCATGGACGGCCGTTAGGCGCCCGACGTTGGGTATCTGAGCCGCCGAACGCTGTGGCTGTTTTTGCGAGTGGCACAGGGTGAAGGCGAGGTACGTTCGCGATGTGCACGGAGCGACGGGCGTCGAAGCAGACCCAAGCATTGTCCACCCGTATCGACACATGCGGGTGGACGGGGCGTGAGTTTGACGAGCAGTCAGGCAGTTTCGGAGGTTGGCACTTCCTTCTTGCTTCGGGTTGTGCTCCGGGGCTCGATGATCTTGCCTGCTTTGCGCATCTGCGCTGCGCGCTCCCTCGCTTCTTTCTTCGCAGTCGGGCCCGGTCGCCGGTTATATTGATCGAACCCCGCAGCGATAACGTCCTGTGCACTCGGTACGCTGATATGCAACTCGCGAACGCCCATTGCCGCCAGGCAGTGCAGAAGGAATGCCACCTGGAATCGACCGCGTGAGATTTTCGTCTTTAGCGACCCAACAGCTTCAGGCGTACCAAGCGTTTGCAAACGAGCTGCGAGCTCTGCCGTCGAAATGCCATTGCGCACCATTTCCGCTTTAAGGATTGCTTTGGCTTGTGAGTAGTGATCCATTTCGCGTGATTCTCCGTCTAGCGCAGATGAGCTAATGGTGTCAACTTAGATGCAGCCCAAATCAATTTCGATAGGGAATTGATAACGACAGAGTAGCAGACTAAAGAGCGTTTCTCAAAAGCTGAGAGGGAAGAGAACAAGGGGTCATATTTCTAAAAATACTGCGACCCCATTTAGTAAATTCACACAATACATAAATAAAACATCGTCGAACAACCTATATCTTGTAAAAATTTCAATTTATTGAAAACCCATGCTGGTTGGGGCGTTGTGGGTGGCTGCGTGGTCAGTTGGTGTTTGAAAACAATGGCGTCGCACCGTCACGCTGTAAATTTGAAAATTCAGGACGGGAGACCGGGTTCTTTTTGGGGCGTGACCGGGGCAATCGAAAACACCGGGATATCGTGAGCGGCTGCGTATTTGCAATTCGCTCTCCGTGTCTAGTTAAAGTTATCAATTCATGTCGTTAAGCCTTGCTCGAGGTCAGCGTCGGCGGACGTGGCGTGACATCACGCCGTACTGCTGAACCCTCGATGGCTGTCTGGTCCTCAGCTGCTCGCCGATGCCAGCGCCAAGAGCGTGGGATGGCGGCAAGCCAGACTGACGCACTCGGCAACCTGTTGCGCACGAGGCGCGAGCCTCTATTGCTTACGCGGAGACGGGAGTTCGCGTAAGCGCGACGCGGTGCTGCCAGTTGCGGGAATCGAGGCAGCTCGATGGGCGAAGGAGGCCGGTAAGCCGGTCGTCGCCGAGGAACTGGACTTCACGACGAAGAGGAAGTCCATGGCTCGGCTCAGTTCAAAAGGAGTCCAGATGCCCCCCGGTTGTCCCGGGCGTAATACCGTCGACTACTCGAGGCCAAAAGCTTCCGTGCATGTATCGAACAGGCCGCGATTGAGCGGGTCTGTACGTCGACCATCGGCGCTGTGAAGTACGCATCGCGACCAGGCCGGAATGTGCATGCTGCTGCGGCGGCGAGCGTGAGCGTCGGTCGCCGGCAGAAGATGAGTGAACCGTTGCCTAGCGTCGGTTCGGTTGTCCGTGTTCCGCTGCGGGGCGGTGATCACGTTCTCGAGCAACCAGCAAGTCTCACTGGAGACTCACGAGTGGCCACCACGCGGCAAGGTTCACCGCGCCGGAGTGTGAAAGGCACCACAGGGAGATTGCGCTTGTGACGCACCCCTTGAGACGACCGTTTTCCATGCGAAGACAAACTGCGTGAGCAGATTTGTGCATCCCAGAATGGAGCGGGCATATCTCTATCTCCAGTGTCGATTCGGCAGGCATTCACCGTTCGCTAACGTTTGCAAATTCGAGGTTATAAAACGTTCTTGAGGATGTCTTGGATACACCAGTTAAAGGAGTGCTTTGTAGTAATTCTAAAATAAGATCTATAGTAAATGTGCCGAGAAATGAAGGCGTAAACCCTGGTTTTAACAAGAGTGCTTTGTAGTAATGTTAACGCAGATTTATCGCGTTGGTTAGGTGACCAAGCGAGGCTCGAGTACCGTCGAAGGAGGTTTCTCGTGCGCTTCCATGTCCTGTCTGATCTGCATCTTCACGAGGAGCGCGAGATTGCTTGTGATTCTCGCGTCCGAGCAGCGGACGCAGATGTGATGGTTCTGGCGGGCGACATCGACTACGTCGAGAGAATTCAGGCGCGCTTTAGCAGTTGGCCGTACGACGTTCTCTATGTCCGTGGCAATCACGATGTGTTCTTTCGCCCCTACGAGACGGCAATCGGGAGAGCGGCGACCGCGATGTCAACCGGACGGGTGCGCATGCTTGAGCACTCTATCGTGAACTATCATCGCATCCGCGTTATCGGGTGCTGCCTCTGGACGGATTTCGAACTGGTCGGGTCGTTGGAGGATGTCGTTCAATTGACTCACGTCGTTGGAGCCGATTTTCGATGCCTGCGACGTACAGATGGAAAGATGATCACGCCGTGGGATCTCCGTGCCGAACATCTCCTTTCGGTAAGGTGGCTTGAGCGCGTCCTGAGAGAGCCTTTCGACGGCTCCACTATCGTCGTTTCTCATCACGCTCCGCATCGCCGTTCTCTCGATCCGAACTATGGCGTCGACTGGTCAAGCTGCGCCTTCGCAACCGATCTCTCTCGATTGCTGAGAATGGCTGAGCTCTGGATACATGGCCACACGCACGTGTTTGCAGACTACAAGGAGAAGGGCTGCCGTGTAGTTTGCAACGCAGCTGGTTCGACCAAACGCCCTAACGCGTACTACATACCGGACTTCGTTGTCGAAGTCTAAGCGGAGCTACTCCTATGGATGGCGATCAAGCTTCCATCATTCGACTGCCAATTTCCGGAGCGGGAACCGGAAGGGTCGAGCAGTTGTCGAGTTTTGCAATCCGAATGGCGGAGGCGCTGTGCGTGCCTTTCATTAGTTTGTATCGGGGCGGAATCTATCCGAACCTCGGGCGCGAGGGGCGAGAGCAAAAGCGAACATCTATTCCGTCCAGGCTGGTCATCGAAAATGTCGGGCGTACCGCAGTCGAATGGACCCGGGCACTCACAACAATCAGCCAAACTGCGAGGCTTGGGTGTTGCTCGATGCTCCCATTTCAGGGCACCGTAGCAGCGCGCAGGTTGGTTACGAACACGCGGCGGTGGTGCGAGCTTTGTCTCGAGGATATGGCTGATGAACGCCGTGTCTGGGAGCCCCTCGTTTGGAGGTTGGGAGAGGTGCACGTGTGTCCTCATCATGATTGCCGCCTAACCGATACCTGCCACACCTGTAAGAAGGCTGGTCAGACAGCGCTTGTGGCGAACGCGCGCGTTGGGTGTTGCCGCTTTTGTGGCCAGTGGCTTGGGAGGCGGACTGGTTCCGGCGACGCAACGATCTCAGAATTTGAGCGGTTCTGCGCTCTGGCGTGTGAAGAGATGCTGGCGCTGCCGCAGCAGCTTGCGCTCGGAGAGCAGCTAGTCAGTTCGAGTGACGCACTTTGCGGGCTTCGAGATGTGTTCTTCGCTGGCAACGGAAGCGCGATGGCACGTCGTCTGGGGGAATTGCCCGCTCAACTTAATGCGTATGGAGTTGGTTCGCAGCCGACTCCGTTGCACGTCTTTCTACGGGCAAGTTATGTCACGGGCGCGTCGATCCACCAGATTCTGGTAAGCCAACAGTTCGATTCGGTCGGTTTGGCGCACCGGGACGCCGACTTTGCTCTTCGTAGGGGAAAGAGGGAACCTGGTTACGACGAAGCGCGCGTCGACGAAGCCCTTCGGCAGGCGTTAGCCGGTAGCGGAGAGTTATCCGTCAATGTAGTCGCTTGCTCTCTTAATCTTGACCCGCCCACGGTATGGAGAAAGAGTGGCGAACTCGCCCGGCAACTCGCCGTGAGGCATGCAAGTTTCGTTGCGCAACGCTCCGCACGGAAGAAAGAGGACTTCATTGAGCGAGTGAGGTCCATCGCGAAGAGATACAAGGCCGCCGGCATCGTCGCCACTGCTGAAGACATCAAGCAGGAGCTCGACGACGCCGGATGCGGCATCAACGAGTGGAAGCGTACCACCGTTAGCGAGGTCCTCGCGGAGACCTTCGCGGCTGGGTTTAAGGCGTTTCGTGAGCGCAGCAGGAGCTGAAAATGGGAAGACGCAAATCAAGGAAGAAAGCTGGTCCGCCGGAAACTATAGACCTAGAATTGGCCGCGCGCCTGCTGGGAAGGAACTCGAACGTTGTTCGAGACATGCTTGAGCGGCACATGCCAGTGTGCACGGGGCCAGACGGCGAGGTGTTGATTTCGCTCGATGAGGTGCTCCAGTTGCGCGGTGAGTTTTGGACCGCGCTCTCGGAGCTGGCGCTCAACTTCATCCAAGCAGTGGAGGAGGAGACTTTGGCGATGGCATTGGCTGATGCTGGAATAGAGTATCCATAGTCGACACGATGGACCGCTAGCTGTGGCGAAGAGCAGGAAAAGTCAGATTCAGGGAGCGGAACGACTGCTATTTGCCGCCGATAATTATGTCTTCGGAGTACTTAGTATGACTATATATATTGGGGCTCCGGTTGAAGACGAGCCGGAGATTTTTCTTGAGTGCTGGTCGCTACGGCGGACTGACGAAGGGGCTGTCCACTTCGTCGGATTCAGCGTCCAGTCGGGCGATGGTCGTGTGAGTACGAAGATCGTGGAGTTCGATCCGAAGCGCCGCACAGGCCTCACCGAAAGTGGCCGCCGCTATTGGTTGCTCGGTAGCGGTGGTTACGACTCCGACGCCGAATACGTCTGGAATTGGCTGGTTGCTGCGCGCAAAATTTCGGGATGGACCAATGTTACCCCCGAGCTGGTACCGGATTGGCGCACACCGGAGCCGGCCGTTCGCGATGAGGAAGGGAGCGACGACGCGTCGGAGTCGTCAAAAGATTCGCCTGATGCAACCTAGCAAAATTGGCGGTCACGAGGGAACTGAAATCAATTGTGCAGCAGCGAGCACGCCACGGCCTTGCGCTGCACATGTATCACCCGGGGCCACGCGATGACTTTGCCTAATGAAACTTTCGCGCTCGATGCTTCGGACGAGGCAACTCCAATTACTTTGCAAACTCACCGTCGACCAGAATAAACGCCATGCGGCACGGCTTCGTACTTCGATTAGCCCATGCGTGATTCGTACCCCGCTGAATGACGACATCGCCCTGTTTAAGCAGTCGCTCCTCGCGGTCCAACACAAGAACAATTTCCCCCTCGAGGACGAACCCAAAGTCAATGGACTCGGTGCGGTGCATGAGCGGATGCGGCGATTCATCCGTCACCGTTGATGCGTGAGCATCGCCGACTTCTTTGAACGCTTCTTTGATGCGGGCTGCACCGTGCTTCAGAAGCTCCTCCGTGTCAGGCGGAATTTCCACGACACGCACTCGAGTGCCATTCTTCGGCGGCGGGAGCATTAACGGGGTGCGGGTAGGGTCATCGCCGTTGTCTACACTGGCCGGCGTCGACTGAGTGTTCCAAAGCTCGTAGAAGACAGTCCCGGGAGCGTGCTGCAACTCGACTACCGTCGGAGGCATTCCTTCGTGCGTTACCACAGACTTGCCCTCGCTATCATGGCCTGTCACGATTCGTTGCATGGATTTAGGCATCTTTGCTTCTCCGTTTAGTGGCTAGATGGTCAGCGCGAATTTCACTAGCGAGTCGCGCATGATGGCTGCGTGCTCTTGCGTACGCAATGAAGATTCGCACCAGAGCGATGAGCTTCTCACTCTCCATTGGCGGAAAGCCACGTCACGGTAGAGGCCTATCGAGGTTCGGGTTGAGCACACCGCCGTCTGCGGTCAACTGCTTGCCCAAGACGTCGTCCACGGACCCTGTTCCCAGCTGGTGCGATGTCGTTTCAATCAAATTCGCGCGGCGTCGCTCGTGTTCGGTTCTCTGTTGCGTCACGGATGCTGCATGTTCACTTCGACATTCAGCATCCGTGCATCACTGGCCCTAGGCTAGAGTGCCGAAATGCGACCAGTTAAAACGGCCTAACCTTGAAAATGAGCTGTTCGTGAACCGGCTCAATGACGTGCGACGTTGCGATCAAGGAACTCGTGAATTGTTTGGCCGATTTCCTTCACGTTCGTCTCTAGAGCAAAATGGCCGGTGTCATAGAGTCGCACCTCCGCCTTCGGGTCGTCACGCTTAAACGCCTCAGCTCCCGCAGGCAGGAAAAACGGATCGTTCTTGCCCCATACGGCGAGAAGAGGCGGATGGTACTTGCGAAAATATGCCTGGAACTCCGGATAGCGAGCCACGTTCGTCGCATAGTCTCGGAACAGGTCCAACTGGATTTCGTCGTTGCCTGGACGGGACACCAACGCTGCGTCGAGCGTGTACGTCTCCGGCGCGATCTTGTCAGGGTTGGACACACCATGTGTGTACTGCCACTTGATCGAGTCCACCTTTAGAAGCGGACGCAAAGCGTTGCGATTTTCCTCGCTTGGGTCCTTCCAGTACTTCTGGATTGGATTCCAGCCGTCGCTCAGGCCTTCTTCATAGGCATTACCGTTCTGGGAGATGATCGCAGTGATTCGCTCCGGGTGTTCCGCTGCAAGGCGCCAGCCGACGGGCGCACCATAATCGAATACCTCCAGCGCGTACTTGTCGAGGTGCAGCGTCTCGGTGAAGTGATCCATCGTCTGCGCGAGATGATCAAACGTGTACGTGTATTGAGTGCGATCAGGGCTTTCACTGAAGCCAAAGCCAGGCAGATCCGGAGCAATCACGTGATAGCGGTCAGCCAGCATCGGGATCAGATTTCGGTACATGAATGACGACGTCGGAAAGCCATGAAGCAGCACGATGGTCGGCGCCGAAGGGTCACCGGCCTCTCGATAAAAGACTTTCACATCGTCCACCTGCACGTAGTGAAAGCTAGTCTGCGGTGCCAACGCAGCCGATGACTTGCGCGCAGTAGTTGCTTGCGCAGCCACCGCCGCTTGGCCGCCGACGAGGCCAACAGTTACGAGTACGCCCATGAGCAAACTATTGAACTTCAAGGTGATTCCTCCGACTTTTTAAAAGGTCAAATCGTGAATTGCCGTTGTGGCACCGATATGAAACGTAACTCTGTTTAATTAAAAACAGAGGTTACAGCACGATTATGTAACCGTCAATATAGGTTTTATAGGTTACAATGGGGGCTTGTTTTCCACGCAGGAGGGTTGTCTCGTGAAGACCGAAACCAAACTGGGCGACGCGCCAGTGCTGTTTGTCGGCGACGATGTCGCGCTGGACTTCATCAATACAGCCTATGGTGTCGGAGAGGAGTGGCACGATCACTTCGTCAGCGACGCGAGCGTCGTCGACTGGCTGGAGCGAGCGGGCGTACTTCGCGATGAGCATGGTCAGGCAGCACACGAAGGCTTGTTGGAGATGGCCCGTGAACTGCGGGATGCCGCGCGGCAACTGGTCGAACAGCGGCAGGCGGGCAAGTGGGGGAGTCCGGCACTAGTGAATCGGATACTTGGGCTCGGTAGCCATCATATAGAGTTGCAGTGGGAGAATGGCGGGGAACCATTGGTCGTTGCCCGGCAGGCGAACAGGCATCCGGCGATTGTTCTGCTCCCGGTCGCCGAGGCGCTGGCAAGGTTGCTGGCGGAGGCGGATTTCGGGCGCGTGCGCAAATGTGGGAGTGATGAACGCACGCTGTTGTTCTGTGATCACACGAAATCACGCAGCCGCCGCTGGTGCAGTATGGCGATGTGTGGAAACCGTACGAAAGTTGCGGCCTATCGCGCGCGGCATAGTGGCTAAACGCATCGCACTGGGAAACGCGTTAGTCGTACGGATGCGAGACGAAGCGAAGCCACAGTTGCAGGCGATTGAAAAGCTCGCAGGAATCGTATCCCTGCTTTGCGCGGATATGTGCTTTTCGGGATGGACGACAGGGATTTATGCGCTCGCTGTAACCACGAGCCGCCGAAAGTCGAACTAACGGCACCACGGCGTTGCCGACATTCGAAGGGTGTTGCTGTCATGAGTCAAACGATCCCGTTCTCCTGCACCATGTGTGGCAAATGCTGCCACGACTTGCGTTTGCCACTCGGCGTTGATGAGGCAATCGAGTGGGTTCGCGACGGTGGAGACGTTCAATTGTTTTGTGAGGCGATCCCCTGGCCAAACGATCCGCCGCCGGAACATCTCGAGGCGCTGTACAAAAGGGGGAAGTCATTTGCGGCATTGAGCGGCGTTTTGCCGGTGCGTGTGGCTGTTACCCTGGTTGCATCGTTCGATGGCCCGTGCCGGCATCTGCAGCCGGACATGCGGTGTGGTGTCTACGCGAAACGGCCTCGCGTGTGCAGAATATACCCGGCGGAGATCAATCCCTTCGTCAAGCTGACGCCAGAAAATAAAAAGTGCCCGCCAGATGCATGGTCGGCCGGTGGGCCCGTCCTGATGCATGGTGAGGTCGTGGTGGATTCGAATCTGCGCCACTTCATCGAACAATCACGGGAAGCCGACAGGTTGGACGTCGCTGCTAAAGCGCGGGTCTGCGCGACTCTCGGGATCGACATCGCAGCGCTGGCCAATGAGGGTTTTGCAGTTCACGCGCCGCGCAGGGAGCTTGTACTCGAAGCACTTGTTGACTCGATATCGACAGATCGCGAGCCGACCGTGCTCTCCCGCTCAAACCAGTGGCAGCTGGTGTCCAATCGTTCTGGGACGTTGACGGTACTCAACGAGATCGGCGCGCGTGTGATTAACGCAGATGCATCGCCGCATAATACGCAATATATTGCGTTCCATCCGACTGAGTGACCAGCGCTTTGCGGCTGCGAGTGCGAATGACGCCCAGCATCGGCTTCAATGTTCGAGCGGAAGTCAGAAGCGGGCGTGAGTGCCTTTTGGCGGAGTTTCGTATATTGCTGACGGCGGGCTTCGCGGCTATCAGTTAGTCCAGCGTCTACTGACCGGCGGAATACAAGGATCTCAGGGCGTTTCGGTCGGTGGCGCTTGCGGTGCCGGGCTATCCTAGCTGGCGGGCGCGGGAAAGCCTTCTTCGCTATTTCGCCATAGGGGCCGATGCGAAAGCCGCGAGCCCCTTGCTGCTGAATGCCACCACGACCGCCTGCAGCCATGTTGCGTATGGAGCGCGTGGCAGCGTTCGCAATCAATGTAACGTCAACTTCGTCGCCCATGTAAGCATCAGAAAATCGACGTTGTGCTCATTTTCCGCCAAGGTGGTGAGCATTGACCCAATCCTTGGCGACGCCATCAATCGGCTCCAGGTTCGCCAATTGCTGGTTCATGCTGATTAGGTCCGACGTGGTCAGTTGGGCAGAAACGGAATCAAGAACAGTTTGCACGGTAGGCGTGAGCTTTGACTTCGCCACGAGCGGGAACACGTTCTGGCTCATGTATAGATTTTTTGAATCCGTCAGCGCAACCAAGTTCTTCGTTTTGAGTTCCGGCTGGGTGGAGTCCATCACGGCAACCTGAATCTGGTTGTGCAGAAGAGCATTCAAGCTGAGCGGGCCGCCCAGATCAAGGGGTCTGAAAGACTTGAATTTCAGGCCGTAGACTTGGTTAAGTCCCGGAACGCCTTCATGGCGGTCCTTGGCTTCTGGTGGGCCGCCGAGTATGAAATCTTGGCCGTGTGGGACGAGATCAGCGATGTCCGCGATGTGGTACTGCTTCGCCGTCGCCTCTGTTACGCTCAATATCCCCTTATCTTCCGCTGAGGACGGTGTAAGGGCGACGATCTTGTTCGGGAGGACCTTTGGCAGCTCAGCCGTAACTTCGGCTGACGAATGTGCCTTGGTGCCCTTGTTGAAGTACAGCACCACCGATCCCGTATACTCAGGTATCACATCAATCGATCCATCCATCAGAGCGGGCATATAAATTTCCCGACTACCAATGCTCAGTTTCTTATCTACGTGAATGCCCTTTGCTTCCAGCGCGTCCGCATATATCGACGCGAGGAGTTGGCTTTCCGGGAAATTTGCTGAGCCGATGGTGACGGACTCTGCGGCATGCGTTGCCGTAGCTAGTGATGCAGTCGAGCTGATAACGAGCGCGGCAACCCCAAATTTCGAAAAACGCTTCATTTAAGCTTGCTCCTTTGAGCTTTGGTAGAAAAGAAGTGCGTATCTCTGCGCCCCACGCCCGGTGAGACAAGGATCCGTTCGAGGAGGAAATGACAGAAGTCGATGAGGAGGGCGAGTAGTGCAACCAGAATGGCGCCAGCGAACATCTTGCTATAGTCGCCGACAGATAGGCCATCGATGATTAAACGCCCGAGCCCGCCCAAGGAGACGTATGCCATGATCGTCGCGGTCGAGACGATCTGTAGCGATGCGCTTCTGAAGCCGGCAAGGATTAGGGGCATCGCGCACGGAATCGCGACGCCAAACAGATACTGGTAGCCATTAAGTCCCATCCCTCGCGCCGCGTCGGTGACCGCTGGATCAATAGTGGAAATCCCAGCGTGCGTCCCAAGAATAATGGCTGGGCACGCCAACACAACAAGGACGATGGCGCTTGGCAAATAAAACGCCATGTCAGAACTAAACACTGACGAGAGCACAATCACCAACAACACCAGCAGTCCGAGCGACGGGAGAGACCGCAAGGCATTGGCCACGCTGATCAGCGTGGCTTCTCCTCTCCCTGTGTAGCCCGTATAGCAGCCGATCGGAAAACCAATCAGTCCAGAGATGATCAGAGCAACTGCGGTGTACGCGATGTGTTGCAGCAACAACGTGAATATTCCCGTGTCTCCGGACCAGTTTTCGGCTTGGAGGATCCATTGACTAGTCATGAGTCTTCACCGGCCTCCATTTAGAGAGTGAGCGCATGATGACGACTATCAATGTGTCAAGAACGATGGCCAGTACAACGCTAAGGACGATCCCAACGACAACCGGCGTGAGAAAACCAAGCTGAAAACCCTGCGTAAACAGTGTCCCGAGTTGCGGTATCCCAACGAGTGAAGCGACCGAGACCACGCTGACGCTCGCCGCAGTTGCGACACGCGTTCCGGCTCCTATCACTGGGACGCAAATCGGGAGATCGACCGCAAGCAGTTTTTGAAGCGGCCGATATCCAATCGCGAGCGCCGCAGCAGTGACATCTGCGGGAATGGACTCCAGTCCATCGGACACGATCCTTACTAGAAGTGCGAAGCTATAGATACTAAGCGCAACGTATACGTTCAAGGAATCGAGGATTCTTGTTCCTAGAATCCCGGGCACGATGATAAACAGCGCCAGCGAGGGAATCGTGTACAGGAGGCTGAACGCGTTTAGGAACAGCAGTTTGAATCTTGGTGTATGAGATAGCAGCCATGCGCAAGGTATTGCGATCAGCAACCCCACGAGCACGGGGGCAACCGAGAGGCAGATGTGCCGAACCAGGTAGCCGACGATGGCATTACTTTGTTGAAGTATCCAGTCTAGATGCATCGGCGGATCCGTCAGATAGCCTGTTTCAGCGCGGTGACTATGCGGTCGATGGTGACCGACCCGATAGGCTTCTTCTCACCGTCAACGACGACAGCCCGCTTACTGGGGGCGCTAAGGGCGGAGTCCAGAAGCTGGCGAAGCGTTCCAGGTTGCGGTACGAACGTGGCCCCCAGGTTCAGCGAGGCTGCATTGACGTTGGTTTCTCCACTTTGTGTGTCAAACCATCCCAAGGCACGGCCTTCGTCCGTCACCAGAATCCATCTGTTGGTGGCAACGGATGACGCATCCTCGGCAGCCGCCCCGATTTCCACTGACGGCTCGGCCTCCAATCGCAATTGCTCGTCAATGCTATGGAATGCAAGCTTGCGGTACCCACGGTCGCGGCCAACGAAAGTTGCAACGAACTCACTGACTGGGTGGCTGAGAAGGGCCTGCGGGCTGTCTATCTGCGCAAGGCGACCACCAGGCATCAGCACTGCTACCTGATCTCCCAGTTTCACCGCCTCGTCAATATCGTGTGTCACAAGGACAATTGTTTTTTCGACGTCTTTCTGCAGACGTAAGAACTCGTCCTGCAATTGCTCGCGAACAAGCGGATCGACCGCGCTAAATGGTTCGTCCATCAGTAGGAACTCGGGATTAGCGGCCAAGGCGCGGGCGACACCAACACGTTGCTGCTGACCGCCAGACAGTTGCCATGGATAGCGATCGCTGAGGTCACTAGAGAGGCTGACCTTTTCCAACATGTCGTACGCAATTCTCCGGGCGTCGGATTTCGACTTACCCGCTAGGATCGCCGTCGTCATGACATTGCCCAGCACAGTCTTGTTGGGGAAGAGGCCGGCATTCTGGATGACATAGCCTATCCGCCTGCGCAAGGAGACAGGGTCCATCTTATGCGTCGGAACCCCGTTGAGCCGGATCTCGCCAGAAGTGGGTTCTACGAGACGGTTGATCATGCGCAGGGACGTCGTCTTTCCGCAGCCTGAAGGACCGACGAAAACGGTAATCTTTCCGTTCGGCACGGTCAGACTCAGGTCATCTACCACAGGCTTCGTGCCTTGATAGTATTTACTTACTCGGTCGAATTCGATCATTTGACGGCGCGGACCAGCCCGCGAATATCTACCAAAACCCCTTCGTTGAACAAGCTGCCTCTGGGCGTTCCGCTCGGATTCGGCGACCTTCTCAGGGGGCAATCATGATACAGCCGCCTACGAGTGCAATCGGCTGTTCTAGCGAAACACACATTCTCGCATCGGCAGCCTTCCTCTGACGCGCACAGTGTGCATCGATATGGGCCGTCTCCCGCTAACACGGAGGACGCTGCCCCAATAAGACGCAGGACGCCAATCACTCCATCCCAGGTAGCGAGTACGAAACGTATCGACGAATCGAGTCGAGTTGTGAAGCCAAATGAAAGATTGTCCAATGGCCTCGCAGACAGCTGGACAACCGCAAGACGTACTATCTTCCTACGGATAGTTTCGTGCCAACGTGGACGGAGCTTGGAAGCCACGCTTCGAGCGCCGTTTCGTGAAACGTCAACTCTAACGGATGCGCCTGCGGCATCAAATCGTCAATATGGCATTTGCTTATGATATCCTCATTGTAACCGGTAAAATGCAACATTGCCAGGATGTATCATGGAATCGGGCAGGGGTACCCTCACCTGCGGTGGCCGTTCGTCGATCATGTAACTGGCGCGGCGTTCATTTGAAGGCCGGTCAACCTAAGCATATTAGAGCCTCTTTTCAAAAGGATCAGGGTCTATGTGACGGAACCATCCCAGTAGGCACCGAGTGAATTGCTAATTGCAGGCATCAACTAGCCGGTTAGACGGGGGGCGGTTACGGGTTTCAAACCATGGTCAGCCGAGGCGGACGAACCGAGCGTTGTCGGGCGCTTGGTGTTGCTAAGGAAAATGCCGACCACAACAGATTACGGAGCAAAGATGAAGCTGGAGCGGATGATACTGGGCGCCTTTTTTTTCAATCCACAGGGTGACCATCGCCTGTCGTGGCGACATCCACGTGCGCCGGGGAGCGAGATATTTAGCCTTGACTACTATCGTCGGTTGGCTGTGATGGCTGAGTCGGCTTGTCTTGATGCGCTTTTCGTTGCCGATCACGTGGCAATTTGGGACACGTTTGAGAGTAACGTAGCGCACTATGCCAATGCACGGTTGGAGCCAGTTACGTTGCTTTCAGCGCTTTCCTCCCATACAAGCAATCTCGGATTGATCAGCACGTTGTCTACGTCGTTCAGCGAGCCATACAACGTTGCCCGTATGTTTGCTTCGCTCGACCATATCAGTCATGGCAGAGCAGCATGGAACGTGGTGACGTCCGGAATGAACGAGGAAGCGTTGAACTTCGGCCGTGACGCATCGATCGTACACGCAGACCGATATGCGCGTGCAACGGAGTTTGTAGAGGTCGTCAAAGCGCTGTGGGACAGCTGGGAAGATGAGGCGGTATTGCTTGATCGACAGTCCGGGCTATTTGCCAACCCAGCCAAGGTGCACCGTATCGAGCACAAAGGGGCACATTTTTCGGTGCGGGGGCCACTCAACGTACCGCGCCCTCCACAGGGCCACCCGATCATCGTTCAAGCCGGTTCGTCAAACGATGGAAAGAACCTTGCAGCACGCTATGCTGACCTGCATTTCTCAATGTGTCGGAGTGTCGAGGAGGGGGTAGCGTATCGCCGGGACCTGAACGAACGCTTGGTGCGCATCGGCCGGTCATCAGACAGCTTGAAGGTGCTACCGGGGATTCAGCCCGTTCTTGCGGCGTCCGCTGCAGAGGCAAAAGAAAAGAAGGAACTACTTGAATCTCTCGTGCCAGAGCGGCTCGGCGTCGACCTGGTTTCGAGTTGGTGCCGTGTGGACCTTTCGGGTTTGCCTCTTGACGGTCCTCTGCCTGAATTGCCAGACGAAGCTGGCTATGACGGTCAGCGCAGTAACTTGGCACGACTCAAGGCTTTCCGGGAGCAGAATATGACAATTCGGCAGGTGGCCAGGCAACTGACAAACGCCGGTGCTGCTATGACAGTTGCAGGTGGGCCCGAGGAGATTGCCGATTTCATGGAGTCCTGGTTTAGAGCCGGCGTATGCGACGGCTTCAACCTCATGTTCCCCTTGCTCGAGGAAGACATGGCTGACTTCGTGGAGCATGTCGTTCCGGAGCTTCAGCGGCGAGGGCTTGTGCAGTCCAGTTATGAAGGAGGCACGCTGCGTGAAAAGCTTGGGCTCACTCGTCCGCAGAATATCTTTTCGGCATCACGTTAGCCGGTTTCCGCGTAGGAAATCAAGCTCCGCAAATCTGACCATCGCGTTTAAAGGAGGTTGCGACACCCGGTATCTTTTGAAGACGTCGCACGCGACTCTGGTCAATCGGTGAGGGCGCTTCTGAGCTCGGCGGGGCCGCCGGAAGATTGGCGCACTCCTTTCGATTGCTGTCTAGTTCGACCTTTAAGGCGGCTGTGCGAGCCTCTCTGGGCAACCGTTGAATGCGCCCTCCGAGTACAGTGCCGCGACGAGATGCCGAAGGATACGACCTCATAGCAGATATGAACGCTTCTTCATTCCGCTCTCCAAAACTTTTTACGACACTTTGCCACACGGCTGAGTAGCGGCGACGACTGAGAGCGTTGGCGCGAGAAGCAAGGTTGGAGCTCTTCAACAGCCGATTTTCCTTGAGGGTATGAGATATGAAAAATTCTTCTTTTAGCGTGATGGCGGGCACGCTAGCGGTGGTAGTAGCAGGATTGGGTGGAGCGTCTGTTTGGGCACAGGCGGCCGACGAATCACTCCCGGTACCCCATCATCTCGAACTGGCTAACGATAAGATGATGGTCAAATCGGTGGAGCTGGCATCGTTGCGGTATGCGGCATTCTGGAACACTGGCGACGAGGCGTTGGCGAAGCTTGCGCTGGGTGACGATTTCGTCGACCGCACTTTACCTATTGGGCGAGCGCCCGGGCTCGAGGGGGCGTTAGCGGCGTCGAAGAATTTTCGGGCAGCGGTCCCTGACTTGACGGCTGAAATAGACGACATGACGGTGGTAGGCGACAAGGCGCTGTTGCACTTGCATTTCCAAGGACATTTCACGGGAAAGTTTAGGGATATTCAGGGGGGCGGTCAGAAGATCGATTTTCAGGCGTTCGATTTATATCGCGTCAAGGATGGAAAGATTGTTGAGAATTGGCACCTTGAGGACAACCTTACACTGTTGAAACAACTAGGTGCTATTAAGCAGTAGAGGGAAGTGCACTTAGACGAAGATCCCGGCTGGGTGTTGTGCTTGGAGACGGCCGGGGGTGACGCTTAGGCGGCGCGTGGGCGCGAGCAGCTGCGGTGTGCGGCTACGAAGGCAAAAGCTTTGGTTCGGCCCACATCGATCGGCCTATCGGCCTAAGTTGAGGCCCGGCGCGCCTAACCGAGCCTTTCATTGCTGCCCTGGTAGCGTCGAAAACAATCTCCGCGACGAAGTCGGGTGCAGAAATTGACTAGGTGTGCTCAACATCCTGGGCGGAAACTTCTGCCCGCAGCCGCACCAGAACTACGGCGCCGCATACGCGTGACCGACGAGCGCAAAGGACACGACACCCTAGCTATGGACGACTTGAGAACCACAGCATCGGCAGCAAACGTCCCCGACGCAAGAGATACACACAACCCTAATCCTTGCCGCTGAAGCGGCAGGATGACCTTTGCACAGCTAGACCCATCGGCTGACGCTCCATGTCGGTTAGCGAGGCAGTGCTCGACTCCGTAGTCGTTGCACTCTCGCCGCTATGGCTCGGCGAAATACTAAATGCGGCCGGACACTTAGTCTCTCCACGCTATGTCCAGCCGCCGAGCACGTATCCTTCTCACAGCCCTTTGATTTCGCCTCCGTCCATACGAAGTGCCGCACCAATCAACCATCGTCCTCCAGGTGACAACACGAACGCCATTAGTTCCGCGATGTCTTCGGGCTGTCCGTACCTTGTGATGCCCACCTGAGACGGGAACTTTTCAAGTGCCTCCTCAGCCGTCATGACGTGCGCACGGGCGTACTTTTCCATGTAAGAACGTCGCCGATCGGTTAACACCGGTCCTGGCAGCACGCTGTTGACCTGGACACCATCGGTTATGCCACGGTCCGCGAACGCCTTTGCCATTGCAACTATCGCTGCATTCACGGTCGCGACTGCTCCAAATCCGGACTTCGGAGCCTCTGCCGAATTCCCAGATGTGAAGATTACCGAACCGTTACTCCTTTTTAGTTCTTCCCATGCATGAATTGCCAGTCTCCTCGCCCCATGCAGCTTGAGCGCGAATCCGTCATCCCATTGGTCATCTGTCATTTCTAGAATATCAATTTGAGGCACAGCGCCGGCGATATTCACGACTGCATCGATTCGCCCGAATGCCTTCAAAGTTCCATCGACCACATGCTTTGCTGCTTCAGGTTCGCGGAGGTCAGCATCAATTGCCAGCGCTTCCGTTCCTTCCTTTTGTGCGAGCGCAGCGGTCTCGGTGAGCAGTTCGCCACTCCGAGCCACCAACACTACGCCGGCAAAGTCTTTCGCCAATCTCAATGCGGTCGCACGGCCGATGCCACGACTTGCACCCGTAACGATTGCAATTTTCTTCGTCATTTCAAAACTCCAATTTTCCAAATACGATTCTCGATGGTCACTTCTGACATACCCGAGAGGATTTATCCGAGTACAAACAAATCGACTCTTCTTTCTGAGATTGCACTGTATCGCCATCTGCTAGAGCTAAGAAGCTCGATATCGGTCACCTTACTGCTTCCGTTACAACATCAAAGCTGTCTCTCGAGTTATCCATGGGTGGTAGCACACACGTTATTTAATGCTACAAGCAGTATTGGAGAAAGAATGGTCACTGGCCATGAAGAAGATGTCATAACTGCTATGACTACGCCCGTTGGTGTTTGTAGGCGAAACGTCGGGACGGACTGCGACGCTCAGCTCATAGCATATCGGAGCAAAGCGAGACCGCACAGTCCGCGCGTATTGATACTTTCTGACGTCGAAGCGGAACGTTTTGGTGGCAATCGATCACTTGTCGGGCGCGAAGTGAAGGTACTAATCACCGCGATCCGCTACCTTGCGTTGGCTAGCCTGAGGGCTATCATGAACTCACAGATGTCAATCGGCATGGGAATCCAGAACAAGCTGGACGTCGAAACAGTGAGGTGGCTGGCCAGCGAGAAGACTGGGCGTGCGTATCGCGTTGCAACAGACTTCTTGATCGACACGATAACTGGCTTCATTGCGAGCGCAGAAGCAATTTCGTGTGAGGATTTCTGCGAGCGAACTGGAGATGTATTGGCTAGTCAGCTTCGTGCCAGGCCTACAGCGAATGTGCGGCGCGCCCGGCGAAGAACAACTGGGGCGATTCGCGCGCTGGTTACTGTTGGGTACAACTCGCAGACATTGCGCTGATGACTTGAGGAATACATTCAATCGTGCGAATGACAGCGGCGCCGAAACACCGCCAATGGAAACCTTCATTGGTTGACGTAGGCGCCTGCAGCTCGACAATCATCCGTTCGACGCGAAGCGCTTCCGGGCGACCCGTCTAACGGGTTCAGTAGAGTTCAAAGACGGGTCCGAGTGCCTGTGTGTCGATAGTCGCAAACGACTGCAAACGAATCACTTGACTCAAAGTTGGAAAGGTTAACTCCATCTAGCGAGCAAGTGATTGCTTGACTCCGTGCCACTGCTCACGAATACGGACCCAGCCATAGCTGCCGCGAGCGCCACCATCCCCTGTGCGCGGTCGTGCGGCCGCAGTGTTCGATCTAAAAATATCCATATAAAACAATGACATACGATATTTCATCCGATCATTTCTGACGTCATCGAGGCGAATTTGCTTTCGCAAGCCAGAACGGTCAAGTACCAGTTCACGTAAAGGGGAGCCTGCGCGAAGCATCTGAGGAGGAAGCGTGTAACCGTTAAAAAGTGCTTTGACAAGTTACGCATCGCTGCTAGGATACGACCTGCAAGAGATGCTTGCTCATTCACAGGTTGTTCAATTTCGGAGATTGCAATGTCCAATAGTGCTGTGGTTCCGACGGTTTCTATCAAGCGGATCGAAGCGGACGGTGTTGACGTTTTCTATCGTGAGGCTGGGGCAAGCGACGCTCCGGTTGTGTTGTTGCTCCATGGTTATCCGTCGTCATCGCATATGTATCGTGATCTGATTCCTCGACTTGCAGGGCAGTACCGGGTTATTGCGCCGGATCTTCCGGGTTTTGGTTTCACGCGTGTGCCCGATGCTCGCAACTACAAGTATTCGTTCGATGCACTCGCGGAAACTATCGCGGCGTTTGTGGACAAGCTCGGACTGAATCGGTATGCGGTGTATGTGTTTGATTACGGTGCGCCGGTTGGGCTCCGCTTGTGTTTGAAATACCCGGACCGAGTGAGTGGCCTGATCTCGCAGAACGGGAATGCGTACGAAGAGGGCTTGGGAGACGCATGGGATCCGATTAGAAAATATTGGGCTGAGCCGACTGCGGAGAACCGCAAGACTGTTCACGATGCCGTGCTGAATTTCGAGGGAACAAAGTGGCAGTACGTGCATGGGGTGTCGAATCCCGATGCGATCGCTCCGGAATCCTATACGCTAGACGCAGCGCTGCTTGAGCGCCCAGGTCAAAAGGACATCCAACTGGACCTGTTCTTGGATTATCAATCGAACTTGAAGCTTTATCCTGCGTTTCAGAAGTTCTTCCGTGATGTGCTGCCCCCTACGCTGGTGATTTGGGGTAAGAACGATCCGTTCTTTACGCCTCCTGGCGCGGAGGCGTATAAGCGCGACAACGCGAAGGCTGTGGTGACCTTGCTCGATACCGGCCATTTTGCGTTGGAAACGCACGTCGACGTGATTGCGAGTGCAATTCTCGAGCTCTTGGGAAAGAACTGACGGAGTTGGGAATATTTCGATATAGGAGTCGCGAGCCACGGGGTAGCCATTTTGCAAATTGGATGCACGCCGAAGTGATCGCGAACGCCACTGTCGAATTTATTCATGAAAATGTGAATCTCCCAAGGAGATTCACGGGTCGTAATGGACGACCGAGAGTTAAATTATCTGAGTAAAAGGAAGCATCATGAAAGCAGTGGTACTTGACGGATTTGGTGGACTCGAAGCGCTGGTGTTCCGGGATATTCCGAAGCCTGAGCCCGAGATCGGGACTGTTGTTATCAAAATCAAGGCATTTGGCATTAACCATGCCGAGATGCACATGCGTCGTGGGGAATGGGCCGAGGCGGCCCCTGTGAGTGGAATCGAGTGCGTCGGTGTGGTTGATTCGTGCCCCGGGGGCGAGTTCAAAGTGGGCCAGAAGGTAGCGGCGTTGATGGGCGGGTTGGGTCGTACGATCAACGGCAGCTACGCCGAATACACTCGAGTCCCTGCGACAAATGTCGCGGTGATCGAGTCGGATCTCCCGTGGGCAGATCTGGCCGCGATTCCGGAAACGTATGCGACGGCGTGGACGTGTCTGTTCCGCAACCTCAAGATTGAACGCGGTCAGACTATCCTTATTCGTGGCGCTACATCGTCATTCGGTCTGGCAGCGGTGAACCTGGCTGTTAACGCGGGATTGACGGTTATCGCGACCGCACGCAGCGAGGCGCGCTTCGAAAAGCTGAAGGCGCTCGGCGTTAGCCGCGTTGAAATCGAGCGTCCGGACCTGTCGAAGCATATCGCTGAAGCTAAGAAGTTGGATGCGGTACTCGATTTGGTCGGTAACAGTACGCTGCTGGATTCACTGTCGATGGTGCGTCGCGACGGTAAGGTGTGTCTGGCCGGTTGGCTCGGTGGGCTTGACCCGATCGTTGATTTCAATCCGCTGCTGCAAATGCCGAGTGGCGTAGATTTCACGTTCTTTGGCAGCTTCGTTTTCGGTACACCTGAATTCCCCCTTTCCGACGTGCCTCTGCAGCAAATTGCTGCGGATATTGCTGCAGGGAACTATTCGGCAAAGCCGTCACGCATTTTCCGATTTGATGAAATTCGTGAAGCTCATCGTGTCATGGAGGCTCATGAAGCGAACGGAAAGATGGTGGTGGTGCACGACGAATGACCGCAGGCAAAATCGTTAAAGCTACAAATTTGTAGCAGGATTGTTGTCGCGTACGGCGTAGTTGCGGCGGCGTGTTCTTTGCTTAATGAGGAACACGTCGCCTTCTGTGCATGGGGGGAAGACGCAAAGCAATTCAGTGATTTTCAAATAGCCACTTGGCGCGGGCAAAATAAGGAGCGACTCTTCGAAGACTTGCATGCTGGAAGCGCCAGTTATGTTAGGCAGTAAACGGCTAAAATCCGGTTGCAGGGTCGGGAGTCCACGGTGCCCGGTCGCAGAGTCTGCGTACGAGCGCGGCGAGGGGGCGTGATATCGGACCATATCGCGGCTAGCAGGGGGTGATTTGCAGTTCCTCATTCACTGAGGCGCGGCTTGATCCTAGCGTGGCGGCTATGCCGATCGGTGAACCGCATACCAATAGATTGGCGTGCTCTGAAGAGTCTGCTCATGATTGTGCCAATCGGCACTTCCAGCGACTCGGCGGCTTCGCTGTAGCTTAATCCTTCTGCCACGACGAGCAGCATGACGGCACGCTGTGCTTCTGGCAATTGCTGTACGGCTCGGATGATTTGTCGATTCATCGCCTGTTCTTCAGGTGTCTTGGCGGAAGGACCGGCAACCGTTTCGAGGAAGTCGTTATCCCACTCTACGCCCGCTCGATTGCGCACGTTCCGAGCGCGTAGTTCGTTGTACCACGTGGATCGCACGATGGAGAACATCCAGCTTAGTGGCGCCGTTCCGGGCTCGAGTCGATTCGCGCGCTCGAGTGCTCGAACGCATGCGCGTTGCATGAGATCTTCGGCATCGTGGTGATCACCAGAGAGGCGATGGGAAAATGCCCACAATCGTGGAAGCATGGGTGGCAGGAGCGCGGACAATTCGGCAACGGTCATCGGCTTGGCAGATTTTACTTTTCGACGATATGTCTACGCAGACAAGCCGTTGTCTTGACCGGATCACTCGGAGGGCGAACGAAAACCCCTATGCTCGGAATGTTCTCGGTCGTATTCACGTTCACGCGGAACCGGGAGCACGACGGAGGAGGAGAAAACAGATTTAATCTACCAACAGATCGATGGAAAGATTCTCAGTAGTCGCTTTGTGGAACAACGGCACAGATACTGGCATGGAAGCTATGCTTTGCTTGATCGAGCAGATCCGCAGGTTTTGCTAGATTCGCCATCGATTTGGTAGGTTCAGCCATGGACGATGGCCACATCTGGCCCGGTTGGCGCTGGACGTGACCATCATTCCGACGTGGTACTTCTTAACAATCAAACCCGAAATCTCCGGGTTCAGTCATCCCTCACCCGATCTTCTGCAGCCAATCGACGATAGCTTTGCCGACTTCGTCCGGTGAATCTTCCTGGAAATAATGACGTCCAGCAACTTCCACCTCAGTCAGCTTCGGAAGGCTCCGGATAAATGCAAGTTCCTCGGCACTCCCGAGGATTGCGCCAGGCTGAACATTGAAGAACAGCTTTGGAACATCGCTCTGCGCTAGCCATTCCGATGAAGCCTTGACGATCTCGTACACGTCCGCAGGGTCGCCGTCCACCGGGATCTCGCGCGGAAATGTCAAAGTCGGCCGCCGATCCTCGCCGGGTTCTTTGAACGGACGACGATACGCTTCCATTTCTTCGTCCGACAGCGGCCGAATAATCGCCGCCGGGAGGATTTTCTCGATGAAGAAATTGTCGCGCAGGACCATGTCATCGCCGCGCTCAGACCGCAGATCTTCAAGGGCCCAACGCATATCGATTTTGTCCCAGTGATCCCAACCCTGCGGCTTCACAATTGCTTCCCCGAACGCGATACCCTTTACTGCATCGCGGTGACGATTTGCCCAGTGGAAGCCCAGCGCGGAGCCCCAATCGTGAATCACGAGAGTTACGTTCTTACGTACATCCAACGCTTCAAGCAATCCGTCTAGGTAAGACCGATGCTCGACAAAGCGATACGAGTTCGGACCGCTGTTAGGAAGCTTGTCCGAATCGCCCATGCCAATCAAGTCCGGGACGATACACCGACCAAGATGCTGAACGTGGGGCACAACGTTTCGCCAGAGATACGATGAAGTCGGATTGCCGTGCAAAAACACGATCGGATCGCCTTCGCCAACCTCGACGTATGCCATCTCACGATCGAGGATACGCATGCGCTTCTTCTCAAATGGAAATGCTGCGGAAATCATTTTTACTCTCCTAAATTACTTTTCTAACAACCGCGTCCGTTGGACTTGGTGATAGTAAGCGTAACTCATAAACATGCATATATAAAGTTACATATGCTGTATGAGCGAAAGGTTAAGAATCCGAAATGTAAGGGTAAGAAGGACATTTCGCGAATACTGCACCAACATGTACGTTGATCGCGTACAGCCGGCGAAGTACGGCGAACTCATCTGCCATCGTCTTCGAGGGCAGCGAGCGCCGTATCCTTGCACGCCTCACAACTAACCCGATCAACCTGATCGATGAACTGCTGCCATGCAGCACGGCACATGATCTGGCTGATTCCTCCTATGTAACCCGCCTGTCACCGCAATCCACGACGATCGAGTAACGGGTATCGTAGCTTTTCTACGCAACATTTCAACCTCGCGAGGGTGCAACGTTCCTCGCGGAGGAATGATCAAAAAGCATGTGAGTCGCTTCTATCGGCTCGTGCCAGCTATCCCGATACGCACCGCACAACGTGGACGGCCTGCCGGCGTCATCTGGTCCAACAAATGATCTCAAGTCTTTGTTTTCGATAACGATTTGTGTACTCGAGGATCACAGCACGCTTATTGGTTGGTTAGGTGTCTGCACCAGGAAAATAAATTGTGCAGACCTTCTCCAGGATGACCATCGTCGTTGGACTGATGTCTCTCTGAATATCACTTGTCCAAATTTGATACCAATTGAGCGGGGTGCGCGCGCGTACGATTCATCCCTTCCGAGGCGGGCACGCGCGGCAGTTGAATTAGATGGCGAGAGTTCAGTTGCGTGCAGAAACGCTGCACGGAGCAATCTCGGCATATCTGACAGCGCCAAGTTGGCCACCTAACGGCCCGCACGGCATGGCTGGGGAGAATACGCAGATAGCGAAGACCAATGGAGCTGGGGGGGCGGTAGTGTTTGAGACGCAGCTGCAAGTGACCCTGTTGGTAGGAGAAATGTAATTCGTCATTTAACGCATAACTGCGTTCTCGGTTCGTCCGCCGTGACGCGGATCTCGCGAAAGAAGTGTTACGGCGTCGCCCACGACGATCCGAATTTACAGGAAATTGGAGACAGGACACGGTGTAGACGTTCTTGATCAGAGTGGTGTTAATTGTTACTCAACTCCAGTTCATTGCCGATGGCGGATGAGAAGCCAAGTCTTTGGTTGTCGGAGGGCTGGGAATGGGTCAAGACCAACAAGATCGATGCGCCGCTACATTGGCGTAAAGATTCAACTCAGCAATGGGTATATGAATTTGGGCTGGATGGACTGCTGCCTATCGATCCGGATGCTCCGGTTCGTCACATCAGCTACTACGAGGCTGACGCATACGCCCGGTGGGCTGTGGTCAGGCCACCGACAGAATGTGAGTGGGAAAGTGCAGCAGAGGGCGTGGATCCGGCCAAAGGAAATTTTCGGATTTCGCAGGGGCTGTGAAGCCGCTCTCAATAACGGAAAAGTCTGAACTTGGATTGCAGCAGATGTTCGGCGATGTGTGGCAATGTGCGGGCTCTGCTTTTCTGCCATTTCTCGGCTTCCGAACTCCCGCCGGTGTTGTAGGCGAATACAACGGTAAGTTTATGCGGGCAGTTCGTCCTGAAGGGAAGTGGTTGCGCAACACCTAGCGGCCATACCCGCGCAATCTATCGAAATTTCTTCTTCCCACATCAGCGGTGGAAATTTGCAGGCCTGCGACTCGCGAGGAGCATTTGAATGTATTTGGACGACTGCTACACATCTGTGATTGTGCCGACGACATCTGAGGCCACGCTTTTACTGCGAGCTGGAGGCTGGTGCACGATTGATGAGTGGACTGATGAGCGGGGGCTGTTTGGGGCAGTTTTGGCAAGAGTAGCACGAAGGCCCTTACGCCGTAGCGAATCACTATTCGTGGCGCTTGGCAGCGGTGTTACCAATACCAAAGGTTTCCCGCATTGCCGCCGTTTCTGTCCGCGCGCAGCGGCGTCTGCAGCAGCTGCCTAAAGTCATCGACATCGTTGGTCTCGGAAGATTTTTGATCTGGCGATACCGCTTTGATGTTGTGGCGGAAACAGTAATGTCTAAGAAACCGATCTATTCGCTGACGCTCGCCCGTGAAAGAATATGTTTCAAGTCAGCATTGCGGACGAGGCTGTATTGTGGAATCGCCTATCCAGGCTGGCGTACTCGATGCGCGACGCCGGAATACATCTGGGGGGGCGGTGGTTCGCAGTCTGCGACCTTCGCGTGGTTGGAATATTCGATGTGTGTATTTCGAGAGGGTGGGTTGAGGCGTGAGAGAGCTTTAGGGATTTGATGGACAGTGGAGCTGCCCGATGCGCAGGTGGACGTAGGACGCGGCTGTGGTGGCCCAGCAGGATCGTAGACAGTTGCGACGTCGTTGTTTCTGAACATTTTCTGGGAGATAAAGGTGGGAACGTTTGTCGAAGATGCAACCGTTGTACTGGTTCATGGAGCATGGGCTGACGGGTCAAGCTGGGCAAAGGTAGTCGGGCCACTTCAAGAGCAAGGATTGGAAGTAACTTGCGCCCAGTTGCCACTAAGTACGTTTGCTGAGGATGTTGAGGTTGTGAGGGCAGTGGTAGATCGAACTTCAGGGCCAGTTTTGCTCGTTGGACATGCGTACGCAGGAGCGGTGATAGGTGCAGTCGAGCATGAGCGGGTGAAGGGACTAGTCTTCGTTGCTGCTTTGGCGCCGTCTGCAGACGAGGCGGTGGCGAACGTCCTCTCTCGCGATCCAAAGCACGAGAACGCTCCCGAACTGGCTCCGGATGAGCGGGGTTATATCTGGATGCCTCGACACTGTTTCACTAAGGCGTTCGCGCAAAATGCAAGTTATACAGAGATGGCACTTAGCGCCGCCGTGCAACGGCCAATATCAGTCGAATGTATCACCGTACCCGTAAAGACAACTACGTGGACGTCGAAGCCGAGCTGGTTCCTGGTGGCGAACGAGGACAGGATGATCAATCCGGCGACGCAGCGATTCATGGCGGAGCGAATGGGAGCAACGGTTGTTGTTGAAGATGTCGATCACACTCCTTTGATTTCAGCGCACGAGGCCGTCGAGGCAGTGGTTCTAGGTGCCGCGAGAGCGGTACTAAAAGGCTGAGACTTGCAAGGTTGCAAGCTGGAGTAGGTCCGGCTGGTCCAGGGCCTATTCATAGTTTCTGGGAATAATCACGAAGTGACGTAGCGCCTGTTATGCCCGCTCAAGCATAACAGGCGCTACTATTTGTTGCCGGCGCCGATGGGGCTGCGAATGCACCGCCAGCACTATAAGGCTTCGGCAGAGTCGACGCCGAAACGTAAGCGTGCATTCGTGATTGGGTGAAGTGCAGGCAGAGCGATTACGTGCACGCACCTATCGTCGCTTGGTTTGCGTCAATCGGCTTCGTTCGTCAGTGGAGGACCTCGGTCCAAGTCACGATGTTGCTTATGCCGGATCTCGGCGGAGTTAAACTATTTGCTCGTTCTCGTGGCGATGTGCCGCTCGAGAATATGAAGAATCTCGTATGACTGGTATCGGAGTAGTAAGCACGCGAGAATTTACTGGTTAGTTACGCGATATCAGGATGCAACTCGCTTCGTGGGTGTTACTCAATCAATTTTAGAATGCTGCTCAGAATGGGCGAAATCTCCAACAGCCACCAACGCACCCCCGCGCGACGTGCTCCGCGTTTGCTGCGTCGGTTGAGCGCTCAAATCGTCGTTTCGCACACATATACCTGTAATCCAGTTCGTAAATGCGCGTGTTGCAGAACTTATGTGACTTCTATGTGGATAGACGATAGATATAGGAATCGTCGGGATTCGAAAAGTCGGAAAAATTTCCCGCAATTGACCACTTTGCAACAAATCGGCCACAATGTAGCGCGACGGTTGAATGATGCCAAGCCCACGCACCGCTGCGTTTACGTACGCGATTCCTTCGTCTACTGCGACTCTTCCTCTTAGCTCAACCTTCGCAATCTCGCCGTCGCGCTCAAATTCGAAAGGGAACAGCTTGCCGCTTTTGGCAGAGATGTAATTTACAGCGACATGGCTCTCCAAGTCCTCGATAGATTCTGGGACTCCGTACTTCTCCAAATAGGTCGGCGACGCGCAAGTTACAAGCCTCGCGTTCCCCACACGTCTCGCGACGAGACTCGACTCTTCCAATGCACCCGCTCGGATCACACAGTCGAGTCCTTCCTGCACTAGGCAGATATTGCGGTCGGCGATCCCGACTCTCACGTCGATGTCCGGAAACTCGCGGAGGAACTCGTCAAGATTCGGCATGACCAACGCCTCGGCAATCGTTCCCGTCGTGCCGACCCGAATTGTTCCGCTGGGAACAGATTTGATGTTCGAGAGTTCCGACTCGACCATCGACAGTTCTTCTAGGATCTTTTTGCATCGCTCGTAGTACATCTTCCCCGCATCCGTCAGGTTCACCTGACGGGTGCTTCGAGTTAGCAAGCGAACGCCGACCTGTCCCTCTAGTGTCTGAATGATCCGACTAACTGTGCCACGCGGCATGTCCATAACTTCCGCAGTCTTCGAGAAGTTCCGGGTCTCTGCAACCCGCGTGAATATCCTGATCGCCTCAAGCCGGCCCATCTGGTGCCCCCCATCCCGTTCATCAATGCAGTACTAACTTACGTGCGCGATTTCAACCGATGGCCTGCACTCCGGATCAGAACATTGCGCGTTTGCATGTAACCGGTAAAGGGAGGAAAAGGTGCCAGACGATAGGCCTTCCCATGGTGCAGCGTGCTAGTCGAACTTCGCTTCCGGGTCATGATAGTACTACGATTGAGTAACTTGTCAAGTCTTCGATTAACGGTTACAGTCACGACAGTTTTTGGGGAGAGTCACATGGCGTCGTTGTTGCCGATGGTTCCGGTTCACGATTTGATAGTTGAATTCCTTAACACAGTGCTTTCTGAGGACGGCAGGCACGAGGATCTTCTCGAATCAGACGAGGGGGTAATGCTTTGGTTCGAAAAGCAAGGCCTGACTGGTATCGGCGTCGTGGACTGTACAAGAGTCAGGGGACTCGCGTACGAAGCGAAGGCACTGCGAGAGGTTGTTAGGCATCTGTTGAATCAGCGTAAGAGTGGAGAGGCGGTTGACGTCAACAGACTGAACCGATTCCTACACGCCGCCAGTTATTCGGTGGAGTTGATGGATAGCGGAGAAGGCGCGTTGAAGTCCGTCCGAAGGTACGCGTGTACCAGTACGACGCAGGCTGTGGCACCTATCGCTTTGGCGGCGGCGGACCTATTGGCAAACGGGGATTTTCGGTTATTGGGGAAATGTGAAGGGGACCATTGCGCTATGTGGTTTTATGACAGGACGCGGGCCCACCGACGTCGCTGGTGCAACATGGCGATTTGCGGCAACCGGCAGAAGATCGCTCGCTTTAGATCGAAGCTGAAGGGATAGGGAGGGAAGCGCCGCGCTTATTCAGAGGCAGCGCGAACAAGGGTGATTGGTTGCACAATCCGGCGGGCGCCGCGAGATACAGACTCGTTGCAATGAGCCGGGCTGAACCTGGGTGCTGCGAATTTTTGATCGGGCAGAAACAGGAAAATTGTGGGTTTGATGTGGAGCATATGATGGCAAGTGAGGTGAGCGTTGGAGCTAACCGGCACGAATGGATTTCGATTGGCGCAATTGTTCTCGTGGCAATAAACCTGCGTCCAGGAATCGTATCGATTGGGCCAATTCTTCCAGCCATTCAGGCGGAATTCGGCATGTCGCACGCGACAGCATCGCTCTTGACGGCGATACCTGATTTGCTGATGGGCTTGCTCGCGCTTCCCACTCCGTGGCTAGCTCGAAGATTCGGCAGAAACAGGGTTCTGACAGGCGCACTCGTCGGGCTGTTTATCTCGACTGTTGCGCGCGGACTGGTGCCGGGTATAGGAACGTTGTTGGTTGCGACTGCGGGAGTGGGTGCTGGTATTGCTATTTCAGGGGCGTTATTCGCTGGGTTGATCAAGGAGAGGTTCCCCACAAAGGCCGCATTGCTGATGGGAATTTACGCTACATCACTGTCGTTTGGCGGAGCGATTTCTGCTGCGACGACTGGCGTGATAGCTAGTGTGTCACCGTGGGGTTGGCGTGCGGGCGCCGGAATCTGGGGAATATTGACGCTCGTGGGTATCTACGGATGTCGCGTAGTTGAGCGCTCGGACTTAAGTACAAGCGCTCGCTTTGTACCGGGCGCAGGAGAGACGCGTTTGCCTTTCGGTAACCTGAAGGCCTGGGCTATCGCGCTGTTTTTGGCGTGTGTGAACTTTCTGTTTTATGCGTTTGTGTCTTGGATCGCGCCGATGGACCACGAGCTTGGATTCTCCACGAGTAAGGCGGGATTCGTGCTTGCCAGTTTTATGATTGCCTTTACGTGCGCGAACCCTGTGGTTGGCTGGCTCAGCAAAGGGCACGATCGGCGCCGTTGGCTTCTGATTTGTTCGGCGCTGGTTGTTGGTGGAAGTGCTGGTATTCGGTTTGCACCAAACAGCGCACCGGTGCTGTGGGTGGCGCTCGCGGCGATGGGGCTCGGCGGATCCTTTACGTTGGGTATGACTCTGCCTCTTGATAACACCGACAGTCCGGAAGAGGCGAATGCGTGGAACGCATTCGCTATTCTGATCGCATACCTGATTGCGGCCGCAGGGCCAATCAGCGTGGGAATCATGCGGGATCTGACTGGCGGTTTTGGATTGTCGATGGCGTGCCTGCTTGTGATTGCTGTTGCGATGATGGGTCTCTCGCCGTTCCTCGCGCCGCGACCGAAAAGTTGATGTTGCACGGAAAAGAAGCGTTCGGAATCAGTGGTTCGTGGTGAGATGAAAGGAGGTCATGACGAGATTGCTTGTCGACTTCAGACTTAGTGACCTTCCCGATGTCCATAGTTGCTCATCGCGCCCGTCGGAATGTCTGCCCGCAATGGATAGCCCAATCGCAGGAGGTAAAAGCTTCAGTCGAATGTGTCGCTGTCTCAATGTTGATCTGTATGGATCACAGCAATTCACGCGAGGCAATTTCTCGAACGTGCCGAGGGTACTACGATCACACCCTCAAGGCGTGTCAGCAAACAGGAACTGGCGCAACGGCGCAAGCTGAACTTGATACCTGTTGAGAGAATTGGTTGCAGATTAAGGGACCTACCAATGAGCCGAAGTCGATGAGTGGTATTAGGTCGATGTGGGGCTGTTATGGCTGGAGCCACGTTTGGCGAAGCGTCGATTCCAGGACGGCACGAAGGAGAGCAGTTTATGAGCAACATGGATGAGTCAGACGGCCGCGAGTGGCATGCTGGCGAGTTGGCGATGCAAAAATACGCGGGAGTCGAAGACGTAATGGCTGGCGTCGCGAGGCAGGTGGTGCGGAACTACATGCTCGATCAACATCGCGAATTTTTTGGACAATTGCCATTTCTTTTGGCCGGCTCAGTCAGCGACGAAGGCGGCGTGTGGGCGACTATGATCGCAGGGGAGCGTGGGTTCATTGAGACGCCAGACGCAGTTTCGATGGTGGTGGAATGTAAGCTGAATCCGAGCGATCCAGCTGCAGTGGGCATTCGCGAGGGGCAATCGATTGGATTTTTAGGGATTGACTTGCTGACTCGTCGGCGAAACAGGATGAATGGAGTTGTACGGTCTAGTGAGAACGGGAGGTTGATAGTCTCGGTTGTACAGAGTTTTGGTAACTGCCCGGCGTACATACAGCGACGAGCGGTTTTGCGCGTCCACGAGTCGGCGGCCGCGAACGAGCGGGTGGTTTTCACCGCCCACGAACTCGACGGCAGTATGCGCGAGATGGTTACAACCGCAGACACGTTCTTTGTTGCATCGTACGCTGACGTGAACGGAGCGCGCTTCGTCGACGTATCCCACCGAGGCGGAAGGCGTGGATTTGTAAAGGTTGAAGGCAGTGATCAGCTGATCATTCCGGACTTTGCGGGCAATGCGTTCTTCAATACCATGGGAAACATCCTGCTTACCCGCAAGGCTGGATTGCTGTTTGTCAACTTTTCTAACGGAGACATCCTGCAGCTGTCTGGGGACGCAGAGGTCTTGCTGAATGAGTCCGGTGTCGAAGAATTTGCGGGCGCCGAGCTCTTCTGGAGATTTAAGGTGCGAGAGGGGGTCCGTCGAGAAGGCGCTTTGCCGCTCCGCTGGATAGACACGTCAGATGGTGTATCGCCAAGCACCGAAATGACAGGCGCGTGGAAAGAGAGCAGAGCTCGAGACTAAGGTATTGGATACGCCGTCGCCAGTTGCTAGGTCGAACGTGAGGATCGTCAATAGGAGTAGGTGTTGGAAACGAAGAAGATCATTGGACGTGTCGGTGTTCGTCAGGCCACGAAATTCACGCTGGCTTTATGGCTCGCGGCTTGCTGTTCATCTGGGTTTGCGGCGCAGGCAGATGCGTTCGTGCCGCTTGTGCGTAGCATGGCAGATCGCCTCAACACCGCTGACCAAGTCGCGCTGAGTAAGTGGGATACCGGTGAGCCCGTCTACGCCCCTCAGCGCGAGGCACAAGTTATTTCAAATGCTGCGGCGGTGGCTTCTGATTACGGCATAGCCGCTCAGGACGCGACAAACATTTTCACCGATCAGATCGAAGCCAACAAAGTGGTTCAGTATTCGTTACTGAACAATTGGAGACGTCAAGGTCGTGCTCCAGCGACGCCGCGCCAGAGCTTGTCCGATGTTCGCCCAGCTCTTGATAAGCTCCAGCTCTCTATCGTTCAGAATCTGCAGGGCGTGGCCGCTTTACGCGGCAATGCAGAATGTCAGACACTGGTTGCACTAGCGACGAAGCAAGTTGCCCAAGAAACGTCGCTTGATGCTCTTCATCTCGTGGCGCTCGACCGTGCGGTCGCACGAGTTTGTGTGAGATCTTGATTTTGCTGCGGTACGCAGAGAGGTCGTGAAGCAACCTTTTCACAGATGAGGGTTCGTGGCTACGTGGGCAGCTCGTAAGCTGCCCGGATCAGGTATTGGACGGACGAAACGGCGGGCTGCCAGCTTTGAAGGCTGCGCAAGACTGGCATGCGTGCTTGCACGTTGAAAAGGCGTATGCCAGACCGGCTACTTTCGGCAAGCAGAGAAAACTGCTTCGTGGTCGACGACGTCGCGTCGAGTCGAGACTGTGGGTCGTTGGGTGTCGCCCTGAAGACCCGGGTGTTTCAAAGCCTGCGTCCACAGAGGGAAGAGCGCAGTTGGCGCACCTTCATGTCGTTTAGCCACTAGCACGAAGGAAGCCACGACGCGCGTGGACAGTACGGCGTCCATCTGGATGCTCCTACGGCTGCTGCTGAAAGACCAACGGATTTCGCTGCGTACGGCCCGTTTTGATGGCCGACCTGAAAGCCGAAGTGGAAAGGCTCAGCAGCAAAAAGCTGAAAATTACGCTTCGATATGCTTTTGCCGTGCTCGGAAATTAGCAACTTTATGCCTATTGCCACATAAAGCCATGCTGCACCAACGCCGGCGATGAGCCTTGGTTTTATCGTAAAACCATAATACGCAATCGGGATCTTCGCATTTTCGGACCAAATCGAAGTTGCCCTCAGCCAGCAACTCCGCCGCCGCGTGCGCAACCCCCGTCAGCAATTGCTCTGGAGTGGACTTATCATATTCTTGCACAACCTCTAGACTACCTTCGCTTGCGCGCACCAAGGTAACCTTGTATCGGCCATGTACAAGGAACGAATTAAGAGCCCCAATATCGACGCGCTTGCCATTCTTTTTCTGGATAACCAGCTTTCTGATTACATCTCTCAAACTACGGGCGGCTCGAACTAGCGCCTCGAGCTCAAAATCAGGGTGCTCACTTTTATCGAGAAAACCCATCATCTGCAACCAAACCAGCACATCGTCGTCGGTTCCCAGTTGATCAATCAACCCGCTTTCGCCCATTACTACGGTATTCATAAAATCCAGCGCAGGATCATCGGCGAGGGTAAGAAACTCAGGTTCGATCATCAAAATCGATTCTCCAATATTCGGAGCAATTGTAACATTACGAAAGCATTACGTGTCGCGGGCGCGGCATCCGCGACCGGCAACATGTAACCGGTATTCGTAATATACAGCAGTCAACGCTCTAGCGTGCAGAACAGGGCGAGTCCGACGGCGACGACATATGCCGCGTCACGCAGCGGTTGGGTGTCAATGTGCGCTGCACTGGCACTGGCACTGGCACTGGCACTGGCACTGGCACTGGCACTGGCACTGGCACTGGCACTGGCACTGGCACCGGCACCGGCACCGGCACCGGCACCGGCAGTGCTTCGGCACGTATTAGCGTGTGGCACAAGGCGCAGCTTCACTCGCACCGTCGGTCGAATGCGACGTACAGGCGCGGGTCCTTTTGATTGGGCGGTCTCCCGCGTGCAGTGCCTACATTGCGGACAGTATGGGCGCTGCCCGTCTGTCAGGGACTCTGATGTCGAAAGTCGTGGATGTGCCACAAAGGGGCCCTTGAGCCACCTGACTTTTGGGGCGTCTCGCCGCTACGTTCAAAATGTCCAGCGGCGATCTCGCATTGCCCGCCTGGTTCGCCGCCGCACGGCACGGACGGCGGCGACGTGGCTATCGATTGCTGGTAGTTGAGGGCATGGAATTGACCCGGCTAACCGCTGTCAGTTTCCACCGTCTCACGAAACACTGGAGCGTTGCAATGTCTGGGCACTTGCTGGCGACGGCACTTCCGCTTATTGGGAACGCTAGCCGTGCCGCATCTCGCACTCAAATTGGAGGTCGCTAACGAGACATCCGGACCGTTGCCGCCGTGGGTTGCAGGTAAGCGGCCACCCGTGTCGAGGTCGGACGCTTACGCTTGCAGCGATCATGGCCGTCTTGGCGACCGGATCGAGAGAAAGTGATACAACGATCGTGTTATTTTTTTCCCATTACATGAAGCTCGAGAATCTCAGCAATCGTCTTGTTCCTTGGCGTGGCGATTTTCAGTTGCGCACCAAACTCAGCAACTCCCCCGCTGAGCCATGGCAGTTCGAGGCGATTCCCGTTTTCGAGGTCGTGATGCATTGAAGAAGTCATCCCTGCCGGAATGCTGTCGCAGAACGCCAAACGGTCGTCCGAGAAACTCTCGGACATCTCCACGCCTTTCGCCCGCGCAATCACGACGACTTCTGCCATCACTTCTCGCAAAAATTCGCGAGTAACCGGGTTTTCGCGAATCGGGCCAATGGGCTTTCGGATTGAAGCGGTTGTGCCGGAAAGGCCGACGAGAAAAACAAATTTCTCCCAGATTACACGCTTAATATTGTCGCTAATCTCTGCCGTAATCGATGCTCTTTTGCAGGCTTCGTAGAACAGGCTCACGCGCTCTGACTTGCTTCCGTCATACTCGCCGAACGTCAACTTTTGCATGGTGCCACTATGCGTGATATGACCTGGCGCGGATATGACAGCGGCGATGTAACAGACGCCACCGATAATAGACTCAGCCGGAATGTGCCGAGCGAGGATCTCATCTTTATGTACGCCGTTTTGGAAAGAAATAACGGACGCACCTCGGTCCACCAGAGGGCGTAGCGATGCGGCTACGGATTCAGTGTCCCAAAGTTTCACTGAAACAAGTACCAAATCGACTTTTCCTACAGAATTGACGTCTTCTGTAACCTGTGGCCTCTCGACTAAAATGTCTCCCAGTGGACTGGTGACTTTCAATCCAGATTCCCTCATCGCCTCCAAATGCTTCCCTCTGGCTACGAACGTGACATCGTAGCCCGCTGCCGCAAGTCGTGCGCCAAAGTATCCGCCAACACCGCCAGATCCCAAAACAACGATCTTCATTTTGCATTCCTACATAAGTACGTGAAAAAAACGTCAAAGGATCACGCAAGTGACCAGTAAAACGTAGCTCCGACTGTGCCGTCTCGTCGAGGCGTCTTGAGCACGCTCGGCGAGGACGGACTAACTGTGGTCTATCGGTTAACTTTGGAGTTCCATCTGGCAGTGCAATATCTCTACCGCTTTCAATGTTCCACTCGAACGATTGAGGTTGAGAATGTCACTAATGCATGCAACAAAAAAAGCACTATTCCACAATAGCTATATCTAAGAAGGTCGAAAGCGCGTGGCGGGCTTCTTCCGCACGAGACCGATTCGCAGCACGACTCAAAGTGTAACTCCCTTGGACCACCATTAGAATCATAAGCGCAATCTCAGAAGCAGGTACGATGAGCCTACTTCGCCCATTTTCCACTTCCGCTTCCAGTACTTCTATCAACCGTCGCTCAAGGTACTGAAAGTACATTTCCAGAGGCTGCCGCAACTCATCTTCTTGGATTGCGGCGTCCCAAACCAGCCTCCCGACGCGGCATCCACGCAACGGTTCCACGTTGTGAGATATGAACACAGACAATCGCACCTTGAACGGACCGGACGACTTCATCGCTTCTTCGAAATCGGCGATACGCTCATCCACGACTTCCTGAATTGCGACTGCGGCTAACGCAAGCTTGCTCGGGAAGTGATGGTAAAAGCTGCCTTGGCCGGCATTGCTCTTCACTTGGATGTCGCGAGGACTGGTTGCCTCATAGCCCTTTTCCCATAGCAGTGCCTTTGTCGCCGCTACGATTTCTTCCCTCTTACTCATGTGAGCAGTCCTGGAAACTCAGTTTAAGTACATACTAGTAGGTACAGTTTCGACTGTCAACAACTACACTCTGTGCTGAAATTCATGTAGCACATGCTTCATTGACTCAGCAAGCGGTTGTCTCAACGCCTAACATCACCTCCGTTGCCTCACGGACAAATCGGAGGCTGATGTCACGTTGGACGAAAGCTAGGACGGCACGGTGCTCTAACTCCATTCGACCACGCGAGTTCTCGTGGGCTGATTGTTGCAGTCGACCAACATAGACGTGTTGGCGCGACGAATAGATTCCCGTATTGTATTAGTATACCGGTTACTAAAGCAATCAAGGGTTACGGTGAGGCGCGAGGAGGCACGTTCTTGACACTTGAAATCGAGCTGCCTAACCTAGCAACAGCATGCGGAAGCGGCAGCAGCCAATCTTCAGACTGATCGCCACAATTGCCGAGTGAGTCTCGGGCAGAAGAGCCCCAGCCGGAGGTTTCACGGTTGGGGCGTTTTTCTTCAAGACGCGCAATCAATACAGCTGCTCTCCGCTCAAACGAGAGCATAGGCTTAGCAAATAAGCATTTCGGATCTCTCCGTAACTTGGGCATCCGAGATGGCGGCATATCGACAGGTCGCGCCACATGCTAGTGCAATTAAGGGAGTTCCGATGAATATTTCGTCAAATGATGATCTCGCTAGTACCCAAGCATCTGGCGCTTTGAGCTCTGTCGCACGGACCAAACGTCCTGAGGAGGGGCTGTCACATATGAGCGAGCATGGCATCCCGAGAGGCGAGGGGCCGGTCTCGCCCGAAAGCTACGAAATCGAAGAGGCCGCTCAGCGCACGCAAGTCGAACTCCGTCGATATCAGATGTACCCAGTATTGAGCGCGACTCGCCTGAACAAAATCGCGCGGTTTGGTGAAAGGAGGAGCTGGCAAGCGGGTGAGACTATCTTCCGCACTGGCGAACCAAGTAAAGGAATGCACGTATTGGTTCGTGGGAGAGTGAGAATTGTGATGCGCGATGCGCTTGATCGCTCGCGCTCGTTCGACGAAATAGTTGAAGGGCAATTTTTGGGCGAAACTGCAACGCTCAGCGGAAAACCGTATTTGGTCGAGGCTCATGCTGTCACCGACGTGGAGATGATCCTCGTGTCTCCACCTCGACTGCGGTCCCTGATGATCGCTGAGGCGCAGCTCGGTTCCGAGCTGATGCGAGCGTTTATACTGCGACGGGTCGCATTCATTCAGGATGGAAGCGGTCCGATCTTGGTGGGAGCACCCTCCGAACCGAAATTTCTTGCATTGGCAGATCTACTGCGACGGGTTAATCATCCGCATCGAGTAATCGATCCTTCGGACGACCAAGGCGCCGAAGCGTTGCGCGGCAAACTTGAATACAAGGAAAATGATTTGCCAATAGCGATGCTCGTGGACGGCAGAGTATTGCGAAATGCGGACGCAACCGAACTGGCAAGCGCGTTGGGCATTCGAGGGAATTTTGACGAAAAGCGGACATACGATTTGGTCATCGTTGGCGCTGGACCAGCCGGTCTGGCGGCCGCTGTATATGCGGCTTCGGAGGGACTGGCCGTTTTGGTGCTCGACTCAAGAGGCTTCGGGGGACAAGCCGGCGCAAGTTCGCGGATTGAAAACTACATGGGTTTCCCGACTGGAATTTCTGGGCACGTTTTGGTAAGCCGGGCATTCGAGCAGGCGGTAAAGTTCGGGGCGGATATCGTTATTCAATCAGAAGTGGTAAAGCTTGATTGTGCCTCTATACCCTTTCGAATTCATTTGAGCGACGATCGTGTTTGCCAAGCAAAAACGGTGATCATTGCCACGGGCGCATCATACTCACGACCCGATATACGAGGATTGAATTCTGTTTGTGATCTTGGCGTGTACTACTGGGCTTCGTCGATCGAGGGGCGTCTTTGTCGCGGCGAGGAAATCGTGCTGGTTGGAGGCGGAAATTCTGCTGGTCAGGCTATTGTTTTCCTTGCCAGCTACGCGTCGCGCATCCACGTCGTGATTCGTAGAGATGGCCTGCAGCAAACCATGTCACACTACTTGATGCAACGCGTCTCGAAGCTTTCAAATGTCACGATCCACATTCGGTCCACCGTGGAAGACGTGGAAGATGTTGAGGGAGAGACTCCAAAGGTGACCCTGAATAAGGACGGCGGACGGCTGATTATCCGTTCGCAACATCTTTTCTTGTTTACCGGCGCGAAGCCCAGCACTCGTTGGTTGTCAGGTTGTGGAGTAAAACTCGACGAGAAGGACTTCATTATGACGGGCCCTCTTCTGCATCACAGTGGAGAAGAGCACCATTTCGCTTATGAGACGAGCGTCCCAGGGATATTCGCAGTTGGTGACGTCCGGTCTTGTTCTACGAAGCGCGTAGCTTCCGCAGTTGGAGAGGGGGCTGCCGTGGTCGCGGAAGTCCATAGTCTCCTCGCGAGTGAATCCTAGCGGAGGTGCGCCCCGAGAGGGCATCAATCGGGTATGTTCAAACTAAATGATAACGAGCAAACCACCGCCCGTTGCGCGCGTTCCACGTCTTGTCCGCTTTGATTCCTACAATAATTGGGAATATTAAGTATCAAAGACATCAATCGGTACGCCAGAACGGTCTTGCTTGTTTGCTTACAGATGGGCACAGAGGCCGGATCACCGGCCATGCGGAAAAACGGCAAGACGGAACAACCGGACGGGGGGCGTCCCCCCCCAAGATGAAGCTGCCGCTCAAAACGTAATCGAAATTCGGATGTGGGATTCGGCGGACCAGGGTGTTGCGTAGATTACCTTGCCGACAACGTGCTCAACTCGCAATGCGAGGCGAACTGGTCGTCCCGGTATCCGCTTGCGCCGATGTTTCGACTTGTACAAACGCGGCTTCGAAGTCGGTGAGTTCCAAGTTGTCGACGATCCCGTTGTGATCACCGTGCTTATCAACTAACTCGCCGAAGGTCTGGGCGAATGTAGTATCGCCGCCGTTATCATTCAATTGTGCCAGCCCTGCCAGGAGTTCAGCGTTGGAGATTGAGTTGTCTCCGTTGGCATCGAAGGTCGAGAATAGCTGGTCTGCCTCGCCAACGCTTCCACCATACTGCGCCACGATCCTTTCAAAGTCTGCTTTCGATACGCTACCATCAACTGGAATGAGCTCTGCAGCGGCAGTTGGTAACGGTGATCCGCTGATTTGTGCGGCCAGCGGATTCGCGTAGATTGTGATGTCCATGACGCCCACACTCGCGAGGTGTATGACTCCCTCGGCGCTTTCGTCGAATTTGATATGTTGAGCTGGTGGCGTCTCTTGGACCGATGAATTTCCCACTAGACTAAAAACGGGATCGGCGTGAGCGCTAGAAGATTGCTTGCTATTCACTTTGGCAAATTCAGTTGCTAAAAGCCGGCTGATTGGAGCTAAGGTCATGGCGAGTTTTCCAGTATTGACAGAGATTTGACATCCTTCAAGTTGCTAGCCAACGATACGCACTGTTCATCGCTTGTTCATTGCGCACTCGATGGTAGCGCCGTCTTCGGATTCAGAAGCGCCGAGAAGCGAGGGAAAATGGGTTCATATCATCTGACGCTTGACTCACTTACGCCAAGATTGCGGCACTTGTATGGGGCGTTCTAGTCGATTGATGTTTCAAATGGAACAGCGATGTACGTACTGCATACTAAGCGACGACTGTACGCATGAGTAAAATGCTTTGCGCGATCTTATGATCCGACGAGGACAGGCGATCGTGATTCGCGGGCATCATCGGCGTTTTGGATGAAGACGGTGAATCTGGTTGTGAAGGCTGAATTAAAGGCGGTCGGTGATTTCGTAGACCGATTTGTCGGCGACCGGGATAGATCAGAAGAACCGAGGATCGATGTGTTTAGGCGATGTCGAAATACAATGCTCCGATGAACCGACTCAACGTATGGTAATAGATCGTGACTGGGATGCGTGGGAACAAATCATTCAAGGACTTTCGAACGGTCAAGCGCGGGAGACTGTCAGCGGAGATTTGTCTGTACGTCAGAATATAACGGCAGCGGAATGGTGTAGGGAGGAGAGTTTTTCTGGTTCGGCATACATTCATATTGTTGAATGGGTATCCGATGACGCAGTGATCATGCGCTGGCGTGATTCGAGGTCGGGAGTGTATGGTGAGCAGCGGTGGGTTTTGACTCTAGCCCGGAGATCGAAACGATGCGCGCTATCAGGTGCAACGATACGGCGAGGTGATTTGGTATTCCGGCCGGCAGCTCGGAGGCGGTTTGTAGCATCAAATTCGCAAGTGGAGATTCTTCCGGAACCATTGCGCCAACTAGCGACTGAGGCCGTAGTAAGGGTGTAAATTTCCCGGATCCGACTTGTGAAGACGAAGTGGGCGCCTCGGTACCTGCAGCGTTTTTTTAAGACGCCAGAATACGCTACGCAGACTCTGCAGCAGGTGTCACTCGCCGAGAGTGAAGTTGCCCGTGCGAGCCTGCGGTCACGTGGTCTATTTCAGATGTCTTCCGTGGGCTGGCTGGCCACCGTGTCACTCAGCTCTTTGAAACAGAGCTAGGCAGCAGGGCAGGGAGTTCGGATAGCGCTTTAACTTGATGCTTGAGCGGTGAGAAATCGTACTCCAAAGGCGCTGATTGACGATTAATCCTCACGGTGTTGAACCCGAACGCACCAGCTCCCGCCAAATCCCACGCGTTCGACGAGACAAAACAGACCTCGCCAGGTGTAACTGACAGTCGATCGCAGGCGAATTGATATACGCGAGGATCCGGTTTATATATCTTCAACTCGTCAACCGAAAGACAAGCGTCAAGGCAGTCGGTGAGATTCCCAGCCTTCAATGCGCCCTGAAGCATTGCATCATTTCCGTTTGATAGAATCGCCGTAACATATCCCCGATCTCTCAGAGATTTGAGTGTTTCGGCCGCGTCATGATACGCGCCCAACTCTAGATAGGCGTCCAAGAGTCGCTCTTTCAACCCTCCCTGCGTCTCGAGTTGGTATGTCTTCAACGCGAAGTCTAATGCGTCGACGGTAATTTGCCAAAAGTCGACGTATTTGCCCATCAATGTTCGCGTCCACGAATACTCCAGTTGACGTAATCGCCATAGTGTCGAGAGCGCTTCAGCGTGTTCACCTGTCGCTTCTGCGTTTCGCATGACGGCAGAATGAACGTCGAGAAGCGTTCCATATGCATCAAATATGCACGCTCGAATTGAGTCCACTTCGGTCTCCTCTGGCTCATACAGGATATAGATACGCGTTTTCGTGCGATGCACAATCGCCACCGATTGCATCGAAGTCGATTCTGCGTGGACGGGTAAAAGTGTGATTACAGGTTACGCGCCTTCGACGTTCTCTCGACCGTACGAGTTTGCACCATTTCAGCGAGACGTGCTTCGACCGCTTGTTCAAACTCGCGCGCTCGCGTCCCCGTCCTAAACGGTATCAACCTGACGGCGCCCTGAAACATCTGATTATTCACATCGTGGCGAAAATTAGGCATGAGGTACGTATTGCCAAATTCTCGCGTGGCCATCACTGTTCATATAGTCAAGCTCTGTAGGGATGCTCTCTGATGTTCCTCTTGCGAGTTCGTCGAATACTCGTCTTCGAATACCTTGCAGTGTATTCGGCGGTTTGGTCGCAAGCATCGACGCATAGTCACTCGCAATGGCTAGCGCGGAGGTTTGATGTGTAACCCTTGAAACTAAGCCAGACTCGTATGCTTCCTCGACAGACACTACGCGGCCACTCATCAGCCAGTCACGGGCGCGCAACTCTCCGACCCTTCTTACCAACAGCGCAGTCGCCCCCGCTTCTGGAATGATCCCCAGGTCCACGAACGGGAGCTGGAAAGTGGCGCGCTGCCCGGCGACGACATGGTCTGCGTACAACAGCACTAACGCGCCAAAGCCAGACGCGATGCCGTTTACTACTGCAACAAGTGGCTTCGGCTGAGTTGCTAAAGCGCGGACAGAACGCGCGATAGCAATTGAGCTTCGACTCGGACAGAACGCTTTAAATTCGGCGATGTTACGCCCGGCGCACAAGTAGTCGTTCGTTCCATGGATCAGAATGCATTTTACGCGCGTGTCGTTCCGCGCCAGTTGCAGAGAGTTTGCGAGCGCGCCAAAGAGCTCGGCGGTAAGGGCGGGCGTACGCATATCGACAACCCACACGTTGCCGACAAGTTCCGACGTGACGTCCGATTTCATATGACTAAAGTTCAGGTCCACGCACCAACCTCACGACTTTGCACTATCTCCCTGTCCTGGTGTGACGCGAGGCCGCCACACCGCCCGATATCACGCAATCTGTGCTTCGGCCCGACGTCCAACGGATTCCATGCGTCGTCTGAGCTTGCATCTGTAGTGCACGTTGGTGTTGGTCGCCCAACGACGACGGTTCTACCCGGAACAGGCTCCAATATATTTGGCGATCTCGTGGCTCGATAGGAAGCTACATCGCGCAATCTGGTGCGAATACAAAATGGGAGATTTAACGATCTGCAAACCATATCTGTCACCGGGAAGGCCAACTCGCCGGTACGCTCCCGGTAGCCGGATACTGCGGCAAGAATGTTTAGGGTCGCATCTTCTAGTTTGGCAATCTAGACATGTAAACGGATAACTGTGATTCGCTATAAACTGTTGCTCCTTCCAATGGCTCTGGGCCACGCATGAAAAGCAACCTCGATCATCAGTTGCGACTGTTTGTCGAAATCGCCAACTGCGGTTCGCTATCCGCCGCTGCCGATACGTTGTCCTTGACCCAATCAGGGTTGAGCCGTCAGCTCGCGAGCTTGGAAAGCGCTCTTGGCCAGGTACTGTTCTTCCGGACTGGACGCGGAGTCGTGCCGACCGAAGCGGGGCAGAAGTTGCTCGAGTCGGCACGCTCAGCATATCAACTGATCGATAACACCCTCACGGAACTACGCGATCAGCACGGAGTAACGGCAGGCACGCTCAACGTCGCAACGATTCACACCCTGACGTATTACTTTATGGCCGAAGTGGTCGCTAAGTTTATGGCGCAACGGCCCTCCGCCGGCGTCGTGCTTCTCGGGCGCAGTTCGCCAGGGGTTATCGAACTGGTCGAGGCGGGGCGCGCAGAAATTGGCTTCGTCTACGATTCGGCCGTTGCTAGTGACGAACTCACCATCACGCCGCTCTTTGAGGAGAGCATGTCCTTTGTCGTGCACGAGAGCTCGCGCTTCGCGAAGCTAGCGGCCATCTCGCTTGATGACCAAACGCCGCCGCTAGTAGTGTTTCCGACTAACTATGCGCTGCGCCGAATGTTGCACACCAGCAGCTTTAGCGCGACTGTCGCGGCAGAAGTCGAGACCGTCGACGCGATGCTCAAGCTGGTCTCCTTGACGAACGGGCAATGCATTCTGCCGAGCAGAATTCCAGAGAAGCTGTTGCGTGAATATCAGTTAACGCGCGTACCCATTGAGCACCCCCTGATGCGACGGCGCATCGTTGCGATTACACGTCGCGGCTGCCAGCTTTCGGCTATGACATCCCTCATGCTCGAAATCGCACGCGCGAGCGCATCGAAGGAGTAGCGCTTCGCGATTCGTTTATCCATGATTGTCAGATCGCCTTCCGCGTTCGCTTCTCGAGCACGCTAACATGATCGCAATGCAACTTAACTGGTTGCCTCGTCTTTGCGCATCAAGCCGGTGCTGACAAGCGCGATTAGTCCAAGAGCGACCAGATACCACGAAAGGTAGCCTGTCTGTCCACCGTCAAGTTTTACCAGCCACGTCGCGATGACCGGTGCGAGCCCGCCGCCAATCGCCCCCGACGTTTGCACCGCGAGAGAAATCCCGCTATAGCGCACCGACGCCGGAAACTGCGCGGAGAAGAGGTTCGCTTCCGGCCCATACAACAGCGCGTAGACAACGCCAAGTGCGCCCAGCATTGCCAGATAGACAGAGCCAACCCCCGATGCACCAAGCAGTTCAAAAAAGCCGAATGCAAACGCGCATATTGCGAGGCAACCAAGTCCGAATACCACTCGCGGCTGTAGACGGTCGGCGAGCCAGCCTGCTATTGGTATCGTCCCTAACGCAGCGGCTGCTCCCCAAACGACCGCGTTCAGGATCGTTCCGCTCGACAAATGCAGGTGTTGCGTGGCATACGACAGCGAAAAAGTTGCGGCTGTATAGAACCATGTCACCTCGGCCAGCCGGCCGCCGGCGACCGTCAGCAACGCGCGCTTATGCTTGCTCATGACCTCTACCACCGGCGCCTTCACTTGTGCGCCTTGCGCTTTGACGCGCTCGAAGTCTGGAGACTCGGCAACCCGCAGTCTGATGAACCAGCCGACCGACAGCAAGATTACACTCGCCCAGAACGGAATGCGCCAGCCGTACGACAGCATTGCGTCCTCTGGCAGTTTCGCGACGGCAGACATTGCCAGAGCCGACAATACCAAGCCGAACGCGACACCCGCCTGCGGCAGGCTACCAAAGAACCCGCGCTTTCCCTTCGGCGCGTGCTCAACCGCCATCAGAACGGCCCCGCCGTACTCACCGCCGATTGCGATGCCCTGAATCACACGCATCACGATAAGTATCACGGCCGCCCAGTAGCCAATCTTGTCATATGTGGGCACAACGCCAATTAGCACCGTCGGCATGCCCATCATGACTAGCGTGAGCAGCAGCATCGATTTTCGGCCGACCTTATCGCCGAAGTGACCGAACACCATCGCCCCGATCGGACGTGCGAAAAAGCCTGCCGCATACGTGCCGAATGCGGCAAGCGTACCTGTGATCGGATCGAAAGCCGGAAAGAAAATGCGGTTGAACACCAGCGCTGCAGCGGTGCCATAGACAAAAAAGTCGTACCACTCGATCGTGGTACCAATCAGACTCGCGATGCCCACTATTGCGTATTGGCGCGGCGAACGGGCGTGTGCTGAACGCGATACGCTCGCGCCACCGCTGGTCGAAAACGACATAACTCTCCTCCAAGTATTAGGGCTCGTCGCTTTCGTTCACTGGTATGCGAGAGAAAACGGAATGTGGCTCCGTGTGGCGAATATTGACGAGTCTCCACAGTATTAGTCCGGCAATTTCTGCGAGCTATGGAGCAATCCTCATAGCAGCTATGAATTACACAATTCGGTGCATACCTTCCCCGAATCTAACGTCAAGGCCGTTGCTTGTCGGCGCGTGTCAGCGGCACGTTGCTGATACTGCTTCCCCGTGCGGAGAGCGTATGACTCTCAGTCGACACTGCGCTGTTGGCGCGTGGTTCGTAAGGAATACACCGCCCCCTGGGCGTGGCGGTACATTTCTCCGACAACCGATACAAAGGACCTCTTTGCAGAGGAGTCAATTGTCACAAGCGGTCTACCTGGCGACTCCAGTAATCAAATGTTCCCTTCACGATTGACGGCTTGAGCAGATAGTCGTGCGCCTCAGCAGCCAGATCGTCCGCCACCGGTATGATCGGCCCGAATGCGCGCGCCCTTACCTGCATGCGTGCGGCACGCTCCAGATAGACGGCAAGATACGTTGCTTCTTCCACATACGCGCCGGTCGTCAGTTGACCATGATGCGCAAGGAGAATGCATCGCTTGTCGCCTAGTGCCTGGGAGATGAGCACCCCTTCTTGATCGGCAATCGGAACACCCGGCCAGTGTGCGAGGAACGCGCAGTCGTTGTGCAACGGTGTCATGTCCATTTGCGCGATCACGAGCGGCTGACGTGCGGCCACCAAAGCTGATACGTACGGCGAATGCGTGTGAATGATCGAGTTCGTTTGCGGCCGCGCCTCATACACCCACAGGTGAAAGCGCGTTGCCGGGTTCGCCATGCCCTTACCCGTGATCGTATGCAAATCCGCATCGACTTCGATGAAGTCGTCCGGAGTCGCTTCATCGAAGCCGAGGCCGAAGCGCAGCGTCCAATAGCAACGCGGTTTGTCTGAACGTGCCGTAATCTGACCCGCCAGTCCGGCCTCCTGACCCGTCATCGCGAGAATCCTGCATGCGTAAGCCAGCTTCTCCTGAATTGTGCGCTCCTCCGCTTTCAGGTTTTTTGCCATCTCCTCGGTCGCCCGTTGATCGAAATACTCCTTTGCCCGCAGTTCCATGTCCAACTCCGTATTTGAAAGTCCGGCTCCGCTCTAGGGTGTTCCTGATGCCTCAATGACGTCGCCGATTTGACCCACGCCGCTTTGGCTAGTCCGCTGATAGGAGTATTAGGGATCTGCATACCAGAAGCCATGAAGGGCGAGGAATAGCAGCTATGCGGGAAATTCATCTGAAGCGCCGTTCGTCTGTTTGGCGGAGCTACGAGGTTGTGGCGACGTTGAATTCCACGGCCGGTGCTGGAAATGGCCGCGCTTGATGAACACGCGCGACAACAATCACGGACGGTCTTCGTGATGTCGGTGGATGATTGAGTACGCGTCTCAACAGCGTCATGAATATATTGGGCTGAAAAAAAGCGCACGACGCGAGTCGTGCGCTGCGACTTCTGAGGGGCAGGGATGGAGGGTTGCCCCCTTCAGCCAAAAACTACGCGGATTTTCTTGAAAGCTTGACACCGAATCTTCTGAAGGTCTTGAGAGTCTGCAAGGCGACGTGTTTGCGCCAATCGATGCGCAATCGTGAGCTCTTGCATGCAAGTAGTCTCGGCGCCGATAGTGCCAAGCGACTATCTAGTTGGCTTCACAATCTGAACGTACCGTCGTCCCTACTGCACTGATGAACACAATGAGGGCAGACAAGCACCGCGACCAGGCAGTGCAACAGTGTGCGCATTCCCGATGTTGCGCCGCAACGTACAGCATGCGTGGAGCACCTTCCTCTTTTTGACGGCAGTCCGCGACTGCCGATTCCGCTTCCCGTGAGGCCGGTCCGAGTCTACGGAAAGCCCCAGGCCGGCGTCGATGACGGGGGCGATTGCGGCTGCGGCCACGTGGTTATTGTGACTTCGATCGGCCGGCAACCCCTCTTCAACCGAACCCTCGACGGCCACGTTTATATGCCTGGAGACCACATATCGTAGTTGAGGATGTACGCGTTCCCTTCGCGCTGCACGGAACCAGTCGTCGGCAGATTGAAATGCATCCCGGTGATGGACAGCTTGTCGGTTGCCACTTGGTCAAGCAACTTCCCACGGGTGCGTGCGGCCTGCGTCGGGTCACTATCGAAAGCAATGGTGACTTCCGGTTGCGCCAACTGGATATGTGGGAAGTGAACAATATCTCCCCAAATCAGCAACGCCTCCGGTCCGTCGCCCAGCAGATAGCCGGTGTGCCCAGCCGTGTGACCAAACAACGGAACGGTCTGGATGCCAGGCAGAATCGACTCCTGCTTGAACGGAACCAACTTCTCGCGGTATGCGCTAAAGGCGTTCCTTGCCACATCGAAGAAGGGCCGGAAGCCGTCGGGAGCGCTCGAGTAAATGCTGTCGTCGTGCCAGAACTCGAGTTCCTTCTCGTGCACGAACAGTTGCTCCACGTTTCGGAACATCGGGGTTTGGAGTGGGCCTGCGAGGCCTCCAATGTGGTCTGGATGGGCGTGTGTGAGCAGAATGGTATCTATTTCAAGCGGGTCAATGCCCGCCGCCGCTAGCGCCACTTGAAGTCGACCGCCCCAACCGTTGATACCACCAGCTCCGCTGTCGATGAGGATGGTCCGGTCGGCGGTTTGAACGACATAAACATTGATGTTCATTCGAGGCAGCGGCGGCGCACCGCGCTTTTCGAGTAATGCTTCAGCGTTGGCGGCATCGATGCCGCTCAGCAACTCGAACGAAACGTCGAGATACCCGTCGCTCAACATGGTGACGGTCATGTCACCAATTTTCTTCCTGTTGATGGCAGGTGCTTGGAACGCAACTTGGGAACGCATGGTTACCTCGCGATTGTCATGGGGAAGGGGCATTCCACAGTTTGATGTGCCGTCTCGCTGTCCGTGAACCGCATCGTGTGGCGAGCCATCGCTGCCGCCCGACCGGACGGCCACCGGCAAAATTTCACTTTTCCTTGCAAGTAGCTTGCATCGAGTCACGAGCAACCGTGCCGTGGCGGTAGTAGTCGGGAGCCGAGCCATTGCTGCTCGTGCTTCTAAGCAGTGCCCGTACACTGGAACTTGCGAACTACACTGTACTTAACGCCACCGCATCAGTCGCTTGACCTCGCAAGTGAACTTCATCATTATATCGTACTAAACCTGTAAAAAGTAATTTCACAAGTTACCGTTTCGTCGGGTAGTGTTTGACATTCCTCCCTGATCGAATAGATGCTACCTCAACTCGAGTGGGTCGGGATTGGGCCATAGCCCAATCCAGGATTTCGATGCACCCTGGCTGATGTGAGTGAGAATGGTCTGATCGATTCGATACGAGATAGCTGCTGTACAACCCTTTTGTGGAGAAGAATCATGGGTCTGTCCTGGCAACAAGGTCCTCTCGCCCCCGGGGCAGTTGGACAATTCCTAGTGCCCGGAACATTGCACGAGAGGCTTTTGTATGCAGAACCGCTTCGCCGGCGTATGAGGGTCCGATTTGCGGGGGAGTGGATTGCAGACAGTGAAGACGTAATTCTTCTGTTTGAGCCAGGAAAGTACCCGGTCGCGTACTTTCGTGAGAGCGACATCGCGAGTCACGTGCTGAAGCGAAGCGAACACAAGACTCGTCATGGAGATCTTGGTCCGACTGAGTGGTTTTCAGTGCAGTCGTCTGAGACGGAGGTGGCGCGCGCCGCTTGGCGGCATGTCGAGTTGCCTTCGTACGCGGAAGTTCTGAAAGGGCGCGTCGCATTCGCGTGGCGAGCGATGGACGGGTTCTATGAGGAGGACGAACGCATTCTTGGACACGCGGCTGACCCATACCACCGGATTGATATTCGCGAAACTTCGCGAGAGATCGTCGTTCGATACGAGGGGGGCGTTATTGCGGAGAGCTCGCGGCCGCTTGTTTTGTATGAGTCTGGTTTTGCTCCGCGTTGGTACATAGCTCGGGCGGACGTGAACGAATCGGCAATCACTGCGGTTACGCATCAAACATTTTGTCCCTACAAGGGAATCTGTAGCTATTTCGACATTGGTGCGGCAAAACTTGCGGCTTGGTCGTATCCAGAGGCTTACTCGGAGGTTGCACGCATATCCGGTATGTTGTCGTTCGAGCCGGACCGTGTCGAGGTCATGTTAGATGGCAAGCGTCTTCACGCTGAACCAGGGCAAAACGTTGTCGCGCATGGGCCGGATCGAGGGCTTACGACCGATGAAGTCAAGCCAGTGCGTAAGTAGTCGCCACACGGATTTTGACGCTCCATGATAAAGGAAGAGTGATGGCTCGACTGGTGTCCGTGAATGTTGGTCTCCCTCGCAACGTTGAGTGGAAGGGCCGCACCGTTCACACCGGTATCTGGAAAACCCCTGTGAACGGACGGTGTTGGGTTGGTAGAACCAATCTCGCTGGCGATGGCCAGGGTGATCTTCAGGGGCACGGTGGGCCTAATCGCGCGATATTGGTTTACCAGACGGAGTCTTATCAGCATTGGCAGACGCAACTCGGCCGCGCGGACTTTACCTTCGGCCAATTCGGCGAGAACCTCACAGTCGACGGGCTTCCTGATTCGGAGGTTCGTATCGGCGACCGATATCAAATCGGGAGTGCATTGTTTGAGGTTACGCAACCCCGGGTTACTTGCTATCGCGTCGGCATACGCCTGAACGAGCCGAAGATGCCAGCGTTGCTGACTTCGTCTGGGCGCCCGGGCTTTTATTTTAGGGTACTGAGGGAGGGGGCAGTCGGCGCAGGTGACGATATTGTGAAGGTGGGAGAAGCGCAGGAGAGCATGACTGTTTTCGCGGTCAACAATCTGTTGTATTCGCCGTCACATCCTCGTGACCAACTTGAGCGCGCGCTCGAAATCGAAGCGCTTTCACCCGGTTGGAAGTGGTCGTTTGAAGAAATGCTCCGGGCTGAACGGAAGGATGTGGTGCACGCCAATGCTGGTTTAAGTCCGGCGGGATCTATGTATCCCGTAGCACCGGGATTTCAGCCGCTTACGGTTGTGAAGACGGAACGGGAGTGCGAAGACGTTGTCGCACTGACATTGGCAGATCCCCATGATCGACCGTTGGACGTTCCGAAGCCGGGGCAGTTCATAGTTCTACGCTTGCGACTGCCGTCGGGTGATCGTCCAGTTCTGCGTAGTTACTCGCTATGCGGTAATCCGTCGGTCTCGCAATATCGGATTGCAGTAAAAGTTAATCCGGGAAGTGTTGCAGGCGCCTACTTGCGGGATGGTTTGGGCGAAGGCGATGTACTCGAAGTTAGCGCTCCACGCGGAACCTTCACACTTCACACAGCAGGCCGCCCGCTAGTACTTTTGAGTGCTGGTATCGGTGTCACCCCAGTATTGGCAATGCTGCATACCTTGGCAAAGGAGCGCGTTGAGAACCCAGTCTTGTGGCTGCATTCGGCGCGCGATGGCCAACATCACCCTTTCGCAGACGAAGCCCAAGAATTGGTGAAGCTGCTGCCCCGTGGTCGAAGTTGCATTGTCTATAGCCGGCCACTACCGATTGATCGGATCGGCGTGGACTATGACATCGAAGGTCATTTTTCCCTAGATGTGTTCAAGAACATTGGTGTCGAGGCTGAGGCCGAGGTTTACATTTGTGGGCCTAATCGCTTCATGGATGAAATGGCGGCTGCCCTTAAGAAGCTGGGGATAGCGCACGATCGCATACGGACCGAGGCCTTTAAAGGGGGGGACTCGCTAAAGCCTGGGATTGTTGGTGATTCGAGCAGGAAGCCTCATACACCTGAGAAAGATAGCGATACAGGCCCGTTGGTGTACTTTTCGCGAAGCGCTGTTTCGGCACATTGGAATTCGTCCATCTTCAATAACCTTCTGGAATTGGCGGAGGCGTGTGATGTACCAGTTCGATGGTCATGTCGAAGTGGTGTGTGCCATAACTGTGAGACTGGATTGATTGAGGGGCAGGTCAGGTATGAGGTGGAACCAATCGAGTCTCCGCCACGAGGCAACGTACTTATCTGCTGTGCGGTCCCAAAAGGTGATGTAGTTATCGACGCTTAGTCTTGTTTTTGGTTTGTGCGTCTCTGGCGCGTGACAGATGGACCTCTACGGAAATATTAGAGCCGTCCAGCGCGGGACGTGCATGTTGAATGGGGCGAGGTGTGTTCGGCGCGAACTAAAAAATCGCTTTCTGTCGTCCACGCTTCAAAACCGTTTTTTGATGTTTTGTTAGCTGGGAGTACATATGCTCGCCTTAGAGGTAATTTTGGTCCCTGTTTCCAACATTGATCGTGCATTGAAGTTTTATACCGAATGCCTTGCGTTCAATCTGGATGTGGACTACCACCCAACGGACAACTTCCGAGTGGTGCAGCTGACGCCACCGGGGTCGGCATGCTCGATTCAACTCCTTTCCACAGAGTCACCTGAAAGACTCAAGAACGTCTATCTTGTGACGGATGATCTCGCGGCGACGACTGCGCAGCTCTCGCGCAACGGTGTGAACGTGGAAGCGATTCGTCACAAAGATGATTTCGAATCGTGGGCAGGAGGTTGGAACCCGGGGCTTGATCCGTCTCGTCGCGATTACGCCAGCTTCGCCGAGTTTCGCGACCCAGATGGCAACACCTGGACGTTGCAGGAGCGCGGATATCGCGGCTAGCAACGCAGTCGAAGGCGCGCGGGCGAAAAATCTAGGGGTGAGGTGGCCTCGTTTCCTTGCGGGTCACGCTCGCCATGTCCATCCGAATGAAAGACCGGAAGTTGCCTGCGAGCAAAGGGTCGAGTATCGGTTGTGGCTACCAGGGCACAGCAGTCATGGGGTGAATAGTGGGGCTTGTTGCCGGCGAGAATTCTAGAGTGAGCATTTTCGGAAGGCATGCGCGTGTGACACTGGAGCGCTGACGATATCCCAAACCGGCCGGATATCACATAGACGTCGCTTGATGCGACGCCTGAGCTAGTGCCTAGAGATGGTAACGTGAATCACAATCGCGCAGACCTCTCGTTCTGAACCATGAGAGGAAACTCAGAAAGGTGCGCGAGAGTGTGCTTTGCGTTGCGCTGGCGAACGGACGTCCGGCCCAGACAGATCGATACCAAAAAGTTGTCGTGAAAAACATCAGTAAAACTAAATATTAATTTCACGGTAATGTCAAACTTCACAGTGCTGACGTTCCCACGAATTTAGTGGGCTCGAAATGAGATTGAGAATCTCAAAAAGACGTGAATGCTGCATCCTCCTTTCGCGGGGCGCAGGACGCGGGGCATCGGCGAGGCACCCGATGGAGCACCGATTCTCCTGCGAACTGCCTGAGGTAGTCATGCCGTGACGGAGCAGTTTCTAGACAAAAAAATGAACGCTTCGGGATTCGGAAGGAGCTGTGACGAGTCGGGGCAAGTCCGCAATGCACGAAGGGTGATGCATTCGGTAACTTGTTAATGTAAGTATCACGGGTTACTATGACGCATTGCGTGGTTGATGACGAACGATCGATTGGTGCAGCGGGAGTGGAGTGCAAACATGAGCGATGTTAGCGAAGAGCGGTCGTTGAACTCGCATGCTGAGACAGACGGATTGATGGTGGAGTCGAGCGCGGTTTCAATCATGACCGGTGGTGAGGCACTGATTGCGGGATTGGTTGACCATGGTGTTGATACCATCTTCGGACTGCCGGGCGCACAAACGTATGGACTCTTCGACGCCATCCATCGGGCTGGTCCGGGTTTTAAGCTGATTGGCGCACGTCACGAGCAGGCGTGCGGGTATATGGCGTACGGCTATGCGAGATCTACTGGCCGCCCTTCGGTATTTTCAGTTGTACCGGGACCGGGACTGCTCAATGCGAGCGCAGCAATGCTTACGGCATATAGTGGCAACGAACCGGTACTGCTGCTGACAGGTCAGGTTCCGACTCAATTCCTTGATCGCGGGCGCGGTCATTTACACGAGATGCCTAATCAGCTTGCGACTCTGCGAACGCTAACGAAATTTGCCGAGCGGGTGGAGACACCTTCGACGGCGCGTCGGCAGGTTGGCCAGGCGTTTCAAGCGATGCTGTCCGACCGTCGAGGCCCAGCGGCACTCGAGATGCCATGGGATGCATTCACGTCTAGATGCGCGGTAGCAAATTCGAATGAAACGGCAACGTTTGCGCCCCCAGCGGTAGACGATGATCAAATTGACCGCGCTGCAAAGCTGATTTCAGGTTCGCGGAGGCCAATGATCTTCGTAGGGAGCGGGGCAATTGAAGCAGCAGACGCGATTCGGCAGTTAGCCGAAATGATTGATGCGCCGGTCGTCTCGTTCCGTAGTGGCCGTGGGGTTGTCGGCAGTGACCATCCATTGGGGCTAACGCTCCCCGGAGCCTTCGATTTATGGGATCGGATCGACTTGGCGATAGGAATTGGGACCCGAATGGAAGTTCCGGGTTGGAGATGGGGGTACCGGCCTCCAGGTCAAAAGATGTTGCGAATTGACATCGATCCTGCAGAGATGCGGAGAACCGTTCCAGATGTTTCGGTGATCGCGGACGCAAGGCCTGCGGTCGAAGCGCTGATCGGCGCTGTCGGCCGGTCTGGATTCGTTGGGACGCGAGGACGCCGGCAGGAGATTCGGGATAGAGCGATAGGCGCGATGCGGAAGGTTGAACGTGAGCTTCAGCCACAGATTGCGTATCTCCGTGTACTGCGTGAGGTGCTTCCTCGAGACGGCATCGTCACTGATGAACTATGTCAAGTGGGATACGCCGCCTGGATCGCTTTTCCGGTGTACGAACCCCGGACGTTTATCAGCTCTGGTTATCAGGGAAATCTAGGCTCGGGGTTTCCGACTGCACTAGGTGTCAAGGCGGCACACCCGGATCGCCCAGTTGTAGCGATAACGGGCGATGGTGGTTTCATGTTTGCCGTACAGGAGTTGGCTACCGCCGTGCAGTACCGACTCGGAGTGGTGACGATCGTTTTCAACAACAATGCATTCGGCAATGTACTGCGGGACCAGATACAACAGTTTGAAGGTCGCGATATCGGTTCCCGGCTTGTTAATCCCGATTTTCTCACATTGGCGGAGGCGTTCGGGGTGAAGGCGGAACGTGTTACCAATCCCATAGCATTCAAGGGTGCCCTTGAGAGAGCGCTCGCGGATGGTGGTCCGCGACTCATAGAGGTCCGTATCGAAAACGAAGAGAGTCCGTGGAGATTTATACATCCGCGAAAGATCTGATCGATTCGATTAATGCGTGCGTTCATGGAGCGCATCGTTATGACATTGCGGATGGAAGCTCGGTGAGTTGCCACGTGGAATGTCCGCTTTTTATCGACCTTTGCCCTTCATCATTGCGCGTCGCGATAGTTACTTAACATGTCATCATTTTCAAAAATACTGCTTGTGTACGACGGAAGCGAAGAGGCGGAAGTCGCGTTGCGTCGCTGCTCGCAGCTTTCGATTGCGTTGAACGCACAGGTAGACGTCGTTTCAGTGATGGACGCGGATGGTATGAATGCAACTTCCGGCGGTTTGTTGACTGACTTGGCTTACGGACTACTGGAGGAAACAGCTCGCAATACCCTCCGGAGTGCCATTGAGAAACTGGCGGTGACAGGCGTCTCTGCGCGAGGATACATATTGTTCGGGCGAACTGTCGACGCAGTGTTTCGCCACGCGACAGCTTTCAGTTCAGACGTTGTTGTAGTGGGTCATCGTACGCCACGAGGTTTCTGGCGATGGTGGCGAGGCGAGCGGCCAGTTCATGTTGATCTGGCGGAGCGCCTGCGGGGACCAACAATCGTCACCGTGACTCTTTGATAGATCTGAAAAGTGAAGTCTCTCAGACGATCGATACAGAATATTTGTGAATATAAGCCAATGCTAAAAAAGTGGAAGAAAATCGTTTATCGAATGACGTCGATCTCGGCCGTTTGTCTTATATCCGGCGTGTGGTTGGTTGATGCGCACGCGGATATTAAGATCGGGGTGACTGTGTCGGCCACCGGTTCCGCCGCGTCAATTGGTATGGCGCAGAAAATGACGATTGAGTTATTACCAACGGAAATAGCTGGGCAAAAAATAGACTACATCGTGCTCGACGATGCGTCGGATCCTACACTGGCGGTAAAGAACATCCGAAGGTTTACGTCTGAGGACAATGTAGATGTGGTGATTGGCTCCACTACTAGTCCAGCATCGCTCGCAATGGTTGATATTGCGTCGCAATCCACAACACCGATGATATCGCTGGCCGCGTCTGCGTCGATAGTTGAACCCATGGACGCAAAGCGTGTGTGGGTCTTTAAAACGCCTCAGAACGATGATCTCATGTCGGATGCTATCGTGCACAGCATGGATGTCCGTCACGTCAAAACCGTCGGTTTCATTGGGTTCGATGATGCTTACGGGGAAAGCTGGTTCACGGAATTTAAGAGAAGTGCGGAAAGATCGCACATTAAGATTGTCGCAAGTGAGCGATTTGCTCGGAACGACACTACAGTAACTGGCCAGGCGCTCAAGCTAATCGCGCAGCACCCCGACGCGGTATTGATCGCAGGTTCTGGGTCGCCAGCCGCATTGCCACAAAAGACGCTGAAAGCACATGGTTACAATGGGTTGTATTATCAAACGCATGGCGTCGCGAACGACGACTTCCTGCGCGTTTGCGGCAAGGATTGTAACGGCACGCTTCTACCCGTCGGTCCGCTGCTGATCTCCGATCAACTACCGGATAATGCTCCTGCAAAACGCGGGGCTCTCTTATACCGCCAGGTTGTTGCTAGGCATGGCGGTGAATCGATATCGATGTTCGGGAGCAACGCTTGGGATGCGGGCTTGTTACTGCAACATGCAATCCCCATCGCACTTAAAATAAACCAACCAGGTAGCGCGGGTTTTCGCGCCGCACTTCGCACGGCACTCGAGACCACTACCGATCTCCATACCTCGGAAGGTGTTGTCAACATGACTCCTGTGGACCATTCGGGCCTCGATGGGAGAGCCCGAGTGATGGTCAAAATCGTTGATGGGGCATGGCGACTTACCGAAGACTGATCCATGGGGTGTGCACACGAACACTTTTGAAGTGGTACGACGCGGCGAAGCGTAGATAAAGATGATTGCGTTGAACTGGGAAATCCTGGCGCGCTTGGTAGCTGATTCGTTGATCGCAAGTCGCGCCTCGCTTGAGCAGTTCGCGACCATACAGCAATGTAGTGCCGGAGAAGCCTCTTGTACGACGCGGAACATGGTCTCAAAGCCTTATTTATCGCTGGTCTGGACGGCGACACCATTTCTTACCGGGGCTTTCTGACGGAACTGACGCGTCATCTTAGAGGTTACCTACGTAAGCGCATTCCGCGCATGCAGGATGATGTCGAGGATTTGATCCAAGAGATCCTATTGGCCGTGCATAACGCGCGTCATACGTACAAGTCCGATCAACCATTGACTTCGTGGATTCACGCCATCGCCCGTTACAAGCTCGTGGACTTCTTCCGATGGCGGGTGCGTAACGATGCCTTGAATGACCCTATCGAGGATCATACCGAGATTCTCTCGGTGTGCGAGGACGAGCCTGCAGACGCGCGGCGCGACATCGGGAAATTGCTTGCGCAGCTACCAATTAAGCAAAAAATGTCAATTATGTATGTGAAGTTACAAGGGTTGTCCGTGGTCGAAGCCGCACGCTTAACCGGTTTGTCCGAATCCGCCGTCAAGGTCAGTGTTCACCGTGGATTGAAGGCACTCGCCGCCCGGGTCCGGGGAGACGAGTGAAAACGCCGGGGCATGCGTAGCACTATTGCGCGATGAACTACATTGGAGATATCGATTGCTGAACTCGGGTCGTTTCTGTTGACGAGTACTATCTTCAGGTTTCGTTCGGACTTTCAGGTTCGTGGCGCAAAGCGGAATCTTCTAGGCGAAGCTGTGCGTTTTGGTCAGCATCTGCGTCGGTGCTTTGATCGCAAGCAGCCAGCTATCGCGACCGCGTGAGAATGCCGGTGCTGCGTGGTCCGTTGTTGTCATGCACGTTGCGCGGCTTTGCTTGGCCGATAGCACGGCCGTGCATTTGCTTATGCGCTTGATAGTGGGTCGCTAACGGGTGTCGGTAGACAAGCATGGCGCATCATCTTTTCGCTCCGGGCAGCATCAATTCGCCGGAGCTGAGAGACGTCCGATTGAGTAGCTAAAGCCGACGATCTGCGATCGCCATCTCACTGCGTTCGACTAAACAGACATCACGATCTTGCCAAATTGCCGGTTGGACTCGAGGTATCGGTGAGCGCCGACAACATCTGAAAGCGGAAACACCTTGTCGATCTGTGGGCGTAGAAATCCTGCGCGGGCACCAGCCGATATGAAATCTTGCGCGCGAGCGAGGGTGATAGGGTTCTGCGTGACCTCCGTATAGACGAAACCACGGAAGGTGAGGCTTTTCTTAAGCGCAACCTTCAAAGGGAAGGGCGTTCCCTCGGGACTTAACGCGCCGTGGATGACCAGCGTCCCTCCCGGCCTCATAGCATCAGCCAGATCTGTTACTGCAGGTCCGCCGACTGCATCGAACGCACACTGGACACCTCCACCGGATATGTCCAGCAAACGTTCTTTCAGCGATTCCTCCCGTGTCGCGATGACGTCCACCGCTCCCGCCTCCAGAAGTGCCTCGCGTTTATCGCTGGAGCTCGTGGTGGCAATCGGGCGAGCTCCAACTTGCCGTGCTACCTGTATTGCCGCGAGACCGACACTGCTTGACGCTGCAGATACGACAACCCATTGGTCCGCGAGCAGTCGGCCGGCTTCGATGAGTCCTCCAAAGGCAGTGAGATAAGCCATCCAGAGCGCTGAGCCTTCGACATTTGACAGGCCTGCCGGTTGCGGGAGCAGGAATTCCTCAGGCATGACGATGTGCTCTGCGTACGTGCCGTAGCGTCCAAGGTCGAAACCCGGCAAAACGTTGACGACGTCTCCGGCGGTGAAACGGGTGGCATTTTGGCCACTACAGACGACTGTACCTGTCGCCTCAAATCCGAGCTGCGAAGGCAGAATCGCTTGAGCGAGGTATTGGCCTGTCCGGAACATCACGTCGGCCCTGTTTAGGCCGATAGCAGAAACCTTAACGAGTACCTCGCGCGGGCCTGGTTCTGGAACAGGTCGCTCCTCAATCTTCAGCACTTCCGGGCCACCAAGCTGGTGAAAACGGACAATACGGGACATTTTCGGCTCCAGAATTTAGACCTTTTGCACGAGTAGTTTGCTCGAGGCAGTCGCCAAAACGACCACGACCGGCATCGCCTAATCAACATTATGACTATCTTCCAGTCCCATCGTAGTCGATGTCCCAACTGCGGGAATCGCAAGGCCTCCTTTCGGTTTGGGTATCGTCGGTACAACATCGGCCATTGCGGCAACATTTCGACGTCCGCTTGACCGAAGCTCACATCTTGACGACACCCATCGACGAAGATCCATGATCGGCGTCGGTGCTACCGACTGCTCCTATTTTATGTCCAATTCCGGCCTGTGTATGGCTTCCTTAATGCAGTGGGCCGAGTAAAGTTGGACTAGAGTGTTATGCAATCGAACCGCCAAATGCCTTGAATTCCGCATTCCTCCGGAAAGCGTAGGAATACTTGAGGATATGTGCGATTACGCACAGTCTATACCGCCGCAAATGCGTTCCTATGTTCACACGTATCATAGGCCGGCGTGTGTCGGGTAGCAGATTATGCGGAGGAGATATGGGACGCTCAATCTTCGTAATTCTACTGCTTGCAAGCATGAACGTGCGAGCGGACGACCTTACGTTGCAGCAATGGCTCGATTTATATGTAAAGTCTTGTGTAGGGGGTGGATCCAGTTCGATTGTTTCGGGTTCCGTAGGCGCCGATGCTGAACTTTCACTTAAGAAATTTGCGGCTGACGGTAGCCTAACCGGCGAAGTCAAGCTCACTCGGGCCAACTACAGTCTGTTGAGTGAAGGGATCTCTAACAAGATGACAGAGACTGCCGCTAATGAAGCAGATAAGGTGCGTGAGTGTCTCGCACCACTTCGCCAAACTCTGATGGAGGTGATGAGCCGTCAGATGGGAGTGTCATCACCCGGTACTGATCCCGTGTTCATCCTGAGTCCGGGTGAAGAGAAAGTAATGAAAGTACTTGCCAATCAACGTGGGGAGGATGGCAAAACGGGGAAGAATGTCTCCACTCAGGTGGTTATGAACGCAACTGGGATGTCTGATCTCCGCCTGAGGACAACGATGCAAATGCTTTCCTCAAAATTGCTTGCAAATCAGTCTCAGTATGCGGAAGTCGCTGGCGTTGTACCGAACGCGTCCATCAAGATGGTAGACGTAGTGTCACTATGGGACAAAGGAGAGGATTACGTCGTAAAGATGGGTTACGCGAAGTAAAACTTCTCGCTGATTGCAGTACGATTTGAGTTGCCCACGTCGCTTCGAAGCTGACACGTGTTACCGAGGACTCTGGTGGAGAGGGAGCTATCGGTGCAGAAACAACCACGGCAGGCCTGATTGCAGTCTGGTTCCTCGATAGCCAACGATGTCACAAATCCTCCGGCCTCGTTTGTTCGAACCGTGGGCAAGTACCTTTGTCGAAGGAAAGTGACGGGAGTCGAAAGATGCCACCAAAAAGCGGCCAGATAACCACCAGCACTATCGTTGCGACATTTGTTTTAGTCTTCGCTCAAACAAATACTTTTGCCAAGGATCCTTCGCAAGGAATTTTAGGTAACCAGACCGCCCAGGACGCCGCATCGTACGTTAGTGGGTTCGTCAAAACATGCGTTGTCCATGACATCCATACACCCTCTGTTTGGCTAAAATTTGAAACGTTTACCTACGTACCCGAGAAGCAAAGCGTCCTCATTGGGTCGATTGTCAAAGATGACAATACCGGGGTTGGGGGTGAAGGGCTAACCGAAACTTCCCTTGCGGAGCTCGATCCCGATCCCGAAATTACAAACCTAAATGGCACCGTCCCGGTAGTCCTCTTTCACTGCACAAGCGGTCGATGCGTTCGTAATATCGGCGGAGCCGCAGCAGAGCCGATTGGGCAAGTCATTCTTCCGGGATGCACAGGAAAAGAGAGACTAGCCAAGGCGTTCAGCAAACTCATCGAAACGGCTGGCGGCAAGCGATCTGGTTTTTGACATCCGTTTCTGTTCCTGGCTGTTAGGCCGGGGATGTTAGGTGGTTGCAAACAGTGGGATGACGCGCTGAGGTCTGATGCCTACGCATAGACGCTCGAGGCTCACCACTCGCATCCTGCGATGCAGACTGACTCGAACCCCTCTCCCTTCTCGAAACGCAGCAGACCCTTGCGGCGAGCTAACGCGTAGCCATTAACGTAACGCATTTCGGCTGCTTTAACCGGAGCGTTTACGCATTAGCCGTGACGAGGCTCTGTCGAAAGGAGCCTCGCCGTTCAGATTCCATTGGCCTTGACCCTTAACAATAGCAAAACTAGAGCAGCTTTTTGCGGGCGAGCTCGCCGTCGATGTATGCCATTACTTTGCTCGCAATGGCTGGACCTATCACGATATGGTCAAACACGTTTGCAAGCTCTCGGCCGGTCCAGGGAAGATCGAGAAAACGTCCGAGTCGCTCCAGCATCGCTGAAAGTCGTTTCTCGAGAAGCCGCTTCACTTTTTGCTCTTCGGGTTTAAACGCCCCCGCAGGCCAATTGACCTGGTCCTGAGGCATGGCTGCCGTGCCGTACAGTGGAATAATCGCGAATTCGTCGCCCTGCGGCCTCGGAAAGTTGGCACTGTCTGGGTCCTCAAACAGCGGTGGATTTCCACGGAACAAGGGGTTGTCTCCGGGGAGCGTAAATGTTCCACTAAGGAACGCCTGGCAGTTTCTCCTCCCGAGCATGAAATCGTGATGCCTGAACTCTTTACACAGAAATCCCATGAATGCGCCCATCCCTTCTGCACAAAGGGCGTCGCCGCCGACAAAAGTACTAGCCTGCTTATCTGTCCGCTTTGGTGCGATGAGGAAGCGGTTGTAGACATCTTTGCTCAAAAAGCCTGCAATGTCCGCTGTCGCGAAGCGACTTGACTGAATGAACATCTGGAGGGTCGGCGAAAGCAGGGAAATCAGCGGGGGCGGCCCCCCGTCTGCCGGCAGGACCGACGGCAGCGGATCGACGAGCGGATCAACGAGAACGATGGCGCGGTTCGCTTCCACACCGCTTGCTCGGTTCGCGTGGTGCGGCGTGCGGTCCAAACCTTCGAGCACTTGGGAGGCCAGCATAATTGGTTCGTTGTCGGTGCATCCACCGTCGAGCGAGAGAAACGAGTACGCAGTAAGTTTGCCTTGTTGCGCGACCTTCGGCCATAGTGGTGTAAGCCAGTCATATCGACCGGCAAGGCTATTCCACGCAAAGCGATACGCGTAGTTCGCGCCGTCACGAGAAACGGCTCGGGCGGGGAACCCTATGGGAAAAGCCGAGGTGCCAAGCACATTCTGTGATAGTGCGGACCACGGCGTAGGCGCGGGGAACTGTACCGGTACCTCCGCAGCCTCGCCATTTGGCACGTTGACGAATTTCGCATCCGGCAAGTATCGGATTCCTGGCGACGGCGAATCTGCTGATGCCGAGTATCCGAAGTAAAGCCGGACATAGTCCGCATGGTTCGTAAAATATTCAGAAGCGGCGGCGGGACTTGCGCTTGTGAACATTTGTGAATACGGCACACCACCGAGATTCGTATGCGTGACGATCACGGTCAGCGGGTTATATATCCAGCTACGTGCGTTGATTCTGGTGACGCCAGCTTGGTTATTGGAGGGAAAACCGCTTAACGATTGGCCAGCTCCTTCGTTATTCTGAGTCTCGGTTGCAGCACCGAGACTCCTTTCCGCTACCTCGGTTAGCACATTGCCATTGAGAATCGAGACAATGGGCGCTTCTTTGCCCGATACCTTCGTATCTAGGTCTGACGTGTCGAGCAACCTGTCGATGCTGATCTCGTTGACCCAGACCTCATAGAACGGATTGGAACTGGGGGAATGATTTTTAACATCGGTGGCGGACGCTGTCGCGTGCGGAAAGCTGTAGTGCAGCGCGCGCGCTGCCAACACCGCATTAATCCCACCGCCAGACGCGCCCGTGATTATCCGTATCCTCACCCGATGCTGAGCGACGTCTGATCGCTTTTCTGCGCGTGCCTTGTCCCACTCGTCAAGCGCCTGAAAAAGGAAGTCAAGCACGCCTGCGGTGAACGTTCCTGCTGACACTGTCCCGCCCAATACGAGAGCAAGTTCGAATACGCCTTGCTGAACTGCTGGAGCTGAAAAATACTCCTCAGGCCTCAAAGTAGGCCTCGGGGGAGCACTATCCTTTTCAGTTGCGGTGACCATAGTTCTGTCCTCGTATGTTTGCGGCGCTCGCGGCCGATGCTGTTTGATGGGTGATCGCGGACTTTTATGTCGCTGCCGCCATCGTCGCTGTGCTTCCGCTGTCGGTGCTTAACGAACCGCCTGACTTCATTGAAAGCGCGGTCGGTGTTGGCGGACAAATCCTCCGGTTACTCGGGGTGTACAAGACTTTTCGTGCAATTTTTCTGGCGCATACGCGAGCGATGCTTTCGAACATCCGGGCGACAGTCGTGTTGTGAGTCAACGTTGAAGTCTCTGGTAATCGCTCGGGTTGCGTAATTGCCTCGCGTCAGTACTAGTTCTGCTCTAACCCCTGTTTCATGACGGGCCTCATGGAATAGAGCGCTCCCGAATAGTGGCGCCTGCAGTGGCGAGAATGCCCCTTTCGTTAGTTGATCACCTGGGCAGAGTTGTGTACCTTCAAGCTGACGGTGACAAGGACGAAATGTGTGCCACCGCACACTTTGCGAAGAATTGATGCTCGGAATCGGACGTGGTACGAGCTTCCCAACAAGCACGAATTGAGCTTGCGCAGCCGGCAGGTTGCTTCGTCATCGATCTAAAGGCAACAGATATGACTGTTGTTCAGTGAAGCACTCTCGACAAACGAATAAAAGGAAAGGCCGCTACGTCGCGCGCTACGGCTGTGGAATGTTGATCAGGGTCATGCGCCCAGCAGGGTTAATGTGCAGACAAATATTTGAGACGAGCGGATGGCCGGAACAGACTGAGATCAACACTTTCCGACCGTTTAGTAAGCGGATTTCTTACATTTTGACTCGCACGGCGGCTTGGAAGCGCGACCCAGATAGAAGTGGAACGCGTCCACTCAACGCACTTACGAATTGCCTTTTATTCGTTGTGCAGGCATAGATGAACGCGCTTGATCAATCGCATCTGGAGGCTAGTTCGGCTTGTGAGGCGGCGAGGCTTGTACTATATTGCAAGCTTCCGCTGATATATAGAAAGAAAATAAACGATCCTCACAGGATATCAGGAGGTGGGGGAATTTCAGCGAAATCGATACAATTCTGTGCGACGTGTGCCGGCTTCGCCGAATGATGCAGTTACCGTTGGAGGGACCAACAGATGGACCCTACAATACCGGGCAACTTACAGCGACTTGGAGATAAGCCCGCGCCCCGTGACGCTAAGGAAGAGAAGCGCCGGAAGTACAGGATCTGCTTTGCCCTTTCGATTCTATTCTCGGTGCTGACATTGATAATGTCGGCACCGGATGTTATCGAACTGTGGCGTGAATCGCACTTACCCGACGAACTCTTGGCCGGACTGCAGCGCTCCTTCGCAAGCGGCGTGGGGGCGGCGGCGTTGGCGCAAGCCCATTCCGTTCCGGCGTTTGCGCGAGCAATGATCCAGATGTTGGCGGTCGTTTCAATTGCGCTTATGTGGTTTGCGACGTTCGCGCTTGAAGACGATTCCGCGTCCGCCGGAGAGGATGACACTAAAAAGGGGGTCACCAAAGGGCCAAGGTTATGGTTAGTTTCGTTGATTCCAGTCGTTGTGTACACCGTAGGGATGATGTCAGCGTACCAACCTGCGGTCTTCGTCATGGCATTGGCGGCGATATTTGTCGCTGCGGAGCACTACGGGAAGTTGAGCTCACAGAAAGTGCGCTTGACCGAATTGATTCAGCAATCCGATCGGCAGGTTAACGACCTTACGAGGATTGCGAACAGCACGCAACTGAAGTTGAGTACAGAGGGGGTTGCCGTCTTTATCCAAGACGTGTATCGCGCGTATTTCCGATCTAGCGTGATTTATGGAGTTGTTCGTAGTCATACGATCGACGACGAATGGCTAATTCCGGCCATGTCGTCACCTCGCGCCGCTTGGGATGATTACCTAAATTTTAAGTCGCCGAAGGGAGCAGATGGTTTGCCTGCCAGATTTACGATGGCCAGTTCGCTGATGGCGTCACCAAGGTCGCGCGCCGGCCGACGCACGCTCATGGCTCACTTTGTCTCCGACATGCCGTTACCAATGCGGTTTCATACCGAGACCGAAACCGAAACTGGGACCGAGACCGAGACCGAGACCGGGACCGGGACCGGGACCGAGACCGAGACCGAGCTCTCTGAGGAGGTCGTGAACTCCCAAAAGGCGAGACAGCGCTACTTCACCAATCTCCTTGGTCTTGCGTGGGAATGCGTGGTCTTCGACGAGGTACGGCGTAATCTCTCTCCTGATAGCGAGATCGGTAGTTGGATATCGAAGCCATTCTGCTGGGCTCATGCTACCGATCAGGAGGTATGGCAGGTGATCGAATGGGAAGACTTCCAGCAATCGATAGTCGTCAAGGTTGCTGACGCCTCGGATAGTACGCAGAACGTGCTGGCAAGATTGATGAGTGAGAAAATAATCGATTCGACACAGAGTGAAATTCGAAGGTATGTCAGACGCGGAGGAACCTCAGAAGAATATCTTTGTGCCATGCTCTGTTATGCTGCTTGCGCGAAGAATAATGCACACGCGAATTTAATACTTTCTGATGATGGTGCGAGGGATCCGAAAGTTGACAAGGATACCCTCGCTTCAATATTAGGAGTTCTTGATTGGGAATCATACATCGGCAAATCAAGTGACTCCCAATATGAGGCAAGGAGAGCTCTATGCTTAAATATTTTTGAGAGATTTATTTTGATTTGTCATGGCACCCCTCTTTGCTCAGATTGTTTCAAAAAGAGGACCGAGGCGATCTCGTTGGCATATAGACTGCTATGAAGAACGAGACATCCGAAGGGTTGCTTTCCAAAGGGGATAGTGCCCGACTGCTTGAGATTTGCCAAGAACTGACGACGGAGGTCGATAAAATCTTACGCGTTGGCGAAGAGCAAGGCAGTCCGTTCGACATCCATAAGGCTATAGCGCTATCAGGATGCGTAGATAAACGCCATATTGCTATCATCGATGATCTCTTAAGGATAGCCGCGCAGCTGACCAAGCATGCAGACGGTCAGAGAAAACTTCCTCACGGAAGGGATTCGCTGATGGATACCCAAGAAGGCAGCGACGAGTTGTTAGATTTGTTAACTGGTACGTGGCTGTGTCTTTATTTTTTAGGAATGCCGTTTGTCCAGATATGGGAGTACGTGCTATTTTTCGCAGATGATAGTGGGTTTACAAAGGGAGCTAGCCTCTGCAAGGCAGCAGGTGACGTATATCGCGCGGCACGAATATCTCGATGTGAGAACGTTGCGTCGATGAGAAACGACACGGACGTGCTTTATGTTTTGGATCACAATCCGCTTGCGGTTGATCATCTCATTCGGAAGACAAAGCACCGGCTCCTCGACTGGTGCGCGACTTTGGGTGCACTTTACGAGTTGCTGCAGTTGCGTCTCTATCTGGAAGTCGGCGGCCCCTTGGTGTTTAGGGTCCCGCAGTTGAGTCTTGCCCGTGCGCTTAAACACTACGTCATCAAATATCGTGAGGAAGAAGTATACGTGGCAGGAAATCTTTGGCGGCTTCTCAAGAGGACCTTTCCGGACCGACACAAAGCGGTGCAAAGCGCACTCGTTATCGCCGAGGAGGATCTAAGCTACATGCCTGGTTGCGTTATTGGCACAAAGAGAGGGGTGTATCGTACGCGGGTCGAAACTCATGAGCCGGCGATTCAAAGTGGGTCGGGGCGCGCGGGGAACTTCGTTCCATCGCGGCTTCTCGCCACGTATCGAGATCGCATCATGCACGTAAGCACTGCCACCGAGCCGTTCGACCTGCTGAGCGAAACTTCGGAGTCGTTCGAGAGATTATGTGCCAGCTTGGCGAGTCAGGGGTGACCGGCCTCCATGACCGGTCGCATAGCGCATTGGTGCATGCAGAATGAAGTGAGAGATGCTGGGATGAGTTTTTCCCCTTTCAGCGTCCATCCCGCTCGTGGGTGTGTCCGAGTTCATCATCGCTCGTGTGCGCCCCGGCGAGCGCTTCCCCGATGCGACGAACGAGGTGCGTCACAAGAGAATTGCCCAACAGCATCGCCCGAGTCACATCGGAGACTCCGTCGATTGCAGTAAACCCTCGCGGAAAGCCGGTTAGTTCCTCCAGTTCCTCTGGTGTGAGGCGTCGCAATAGCCCGCTAGCGTCACGAATTGCGTGCTTGGTACGGGACGGCGATGTTCCTCCTTCGGATGTGATGATGGTCCTTGCAGGTCGGTCCAGCCGGTCGGGAAAAGCCATCGCGCCTTCTTTATAATCATACTCAAAGCCATTCCGACTGCGTGGAACCGATTTCCCGCCTTTTGCCTGTTGCCACCTCGCTTCTTCCTCGGGCTTGATGAAGAAGCATGTCGGCACTGGGCCTGTCTTCTTGACAACGTCGGCGAGCGTCAATTTCTCGGTGTGACCAGTGAACATCCGGAAGTCGTCAAGAGCGGATGCGTCGGAATTGCAGGTGTAGACGCGACCGCCAAGCATCAGGCCACAGTTCCCAAACGGTGACTTGTTGTTCGATAGAGGTTTAAACGTGAGTTGTTCGGTAAGCGGGTCAAGGGCCACGTTTAGCGCGGGTTCGACGGCATCACGCGGGTTGCGAAGGGAACAAGGGAACGCGGAGAAGAGCAGTGTCAGAGTGAGAATGCTTTCCTCGGCAGCAGAGAGTATGCTTGCCGCCAGACGCCGGTAAATATCGGTGGTCTCGTGATAAGCAACGATGAAAACGCGCTTACGCTTTTGAGGATGCCCGTATTCAGCGGCGTTGACCACACGCCATTCCGCTGCGTAGCCCAAGGCGCGAAGCGTGGAAAGAATAACCGCGAAGTCCCGCCCGCGACAATTTGCCGGGCTCGTTATGAGGCGGTCCACATTCTCCAGCAACAAATACTTGACTGGGCTCCCGTCGTCGTTGCGCTGGGTTAGGAGTTGGGCGATGGACCACCAAAGGGTGCCTTTCTTGCCGGCAAGACCCTTGGACTGAGAGAGCGGCCGCGCGACGGAGTAATCTTGGCAAGGAAAGCCCGCGCAGAGTACGTCGGGAGACGCGTCGCGAATCGCCTGCCTTCCTTCGGTCGATTCTAGGAGTTTCTGAATATCTTCGTTGATATGGGGGGCATCCGGCCAGTGGGTCCGGTAGACCGTACTGGCATGCTGGGCCTTTTTCCCCGGTTCGTATTGGTTGCTGAGTGTGAATTTAAACGGCGTACCGTGAACGGCCTCGAGTCCGAAGCGAAATCCGCCGATACCGGCAAATAGGTCGATTACATTGAGCGTGGGCGTATAGCGAGCCTGCGACATCCCGTTTCCTGAAGTCGATTGAGGAAACAGGTGAAGCAACGCGTTTTAGCCGGTCAGCTGCGGATGCCGAATCGGTGGTCTGGTGGAGCCATGTCGTTCCGTGGCAAGCGTCAATGGACGTATTTGGTCAGGTGTCGGCTCTGATTTTTGAGCGTGCGGATACGCAAGAATTACTTTGACGGAACTGAGATCATGAAAGTCGCATGTGGTTTTGAATTTCGATAAACTTCAGGCACCTGATGTCGCAAACTGCGGGCGTTTGATGCTCGATTTGCACAGCTCGGTTTTTGGGCGCTAACACGTATAAATCAGTCAATTCGTGCATCGCACGCTTGAGCCTGCAGTTTCCGGATTCTCGCTTCGACCTGCGACAGTGTCGCCATATATCCTCCGTTACCGCTGTAAGCGCCTGTTCGCTGATGAGATTCGCAAACGAGATTCTTCGAAGGTGGTCGCAGCTATCCACAAGATGTTGGCGGAACACGGGCTGACGGTGGCGGACCTCGGTGACAGCAAATCGAATGGCACCGGTCGCCGCAGAGGGCGGCCCATTGGGTCGCAGAATCTCTCTACTGTTGCACGCAAAGTTGCGAAGAAAGCAACTGCGGCTTTGTATGTGAATCCGGAGACCGGCGCGAAGTGGAGTGGCCACGGTCGTCCACCGGCTTGGATTGTCTCGGCTCCGGACCGCGCCGTGTTCTTGGCGGGAGCGAAGGAGGCATCGCCAAAGAAGGCAGCGGCAAAGAAAACCTGGTTGAAGAAGATCTCAGCTAAGGTGGGGCGTTAGGCGGCAGCCAAGTCTGAAACGGCCGCGCCTGCTAAGACCGCTGCGCGGAAAATTGCGGCGGCGAAGAAGGCACGTGCGACTCAAGCGAGCGCGCCTGTGGAGGCAACGGCCAGTGAAGCCAGCACTGCGGCAGAATGAAGCTGCCGGGAAATACGAGTGAGCGTCCCGTTCCGTGTCACTTGACCCGGGGCGGCGCTCATCGCAATACCTTGTTGGCCGGTAGCCACGCACGTTGCCGCCCTTTCCTCTACCGGCCGCCGGTACGTCTCTCGTCCTTTCGGCGCATTTCCACTGTATTGCAAATCATGAACACGGCCAGAACGGGCGATTTCCTGTCTCGCAGCGATTGTCTCTGGCTAGGAGCAGTCGCGCGTGCGTATGGGCAGTGTCAAACTGGCGCGAAGTCGCTTGGAGTCAGTTCGAGTCGGATTGCATTGCCCGCGAGCAACTTTCGCTCGGCGATGGCGCGGATGCGGCCGTGGCTAACCCGTCGCGCACTCGGTCATCTTGTTCAGCATAGTGAGAGCCGCGCAAGCTTAAGGAATGACGGCTGAAGCACCGGTGAGATCGATCCCGACGTGCGTTTCCTTGCACGATACTTTCAAATGTAGTGGCCACCTTACGCTGAAAGCCGGACAACTGCACCGACGCATCGGGCGCTCACGCCGGATGTTTGCATCGGCTCGTATTGTTGTGGAGCGTATGTGCGCAAACGCACATACGCTAGGCATTAAAGGTCCCGGCGGCAGACGTTTTTCATATCTTGAGATGAAACACGCTGCGCTGGAACCTGCCGGAGACCTGCCATGTGGACTCGCTTGCTTCAACTGCTCGGTATCGAAGTGATCGCGCCTTCATCGGCGTCAGGAGCAGGCGGACAACACTCAGCAGACGAGCAGGGTCCAGCTTCTAAAAAGCGCAAGCGTAAAGGCGACAAAGGTCCAAAAGATGAGATCAAGGCGTTGTTCGCGAAGGGCGAGGACGAAACCATACACGGAAAAGCCCTCCGTGGAGTGGATCTCTACTATGAGTCGCTTCTCCGAGAACTGGACCTCGTCAGTGTCCAAGAACTGGAACTCGGCAGTGTTAATAATGAATTGCGGGACGACCTCTTGAGCTTTACGCGAGAGGTCGTGATGCCCGCAGGCTGGTACCAGTACAAATACCTGAACGCCAAACATTGGGCTTGGTTCTATATCCTCTTCAACGCTGTTCTCGTGGTCGGCATGCCATTTGCCGTGATCGGATTCGCAAGGGTTGCCATCTGGGCAAGGGTCAACGCAGTCGCGAGCCAGATAGCTGCGGTACTGACGGGGATTTTTGCATTGCAGAAGGTACTCTCGGCGTGGTTCTCCGCGCAGCAGAACTATGCCGCTTGGTATAAGGCTTCGTTTGACTTGAAATGTCTCTACAACGGTTTTTTAGATAAGTGGAAAACACGGGCGGCAGCACTGGCTCCGGAAATGATTGACGACTTGCGAGCTGCAACCGCAGAGGCGCGAGAAGTCATCAAGACTGAGCGCATGCAGTTCTATACTGCGATGGCATTGCCCACCTTTGACGTGTTAAGCATGATGACCGCACAGCGTACGACCGTCACGTCGTGGGTGTCGGCGTTGCTACCCGGGCAGGCTTCAAAACCTGCGCTTGGCACCAATAGCGACAGTGGCAAAGGAGGGCGGCAACAGGAGGGTGGCGGGGAGGTCGCTACTGGAAGCGGAAACAAAACTCAGAGCGACATAGACACCAGTAATGCAGCACCCGATGCGACAAGTGGGACTGACGACGCTTCTATGATGCCTGTTGCGCTGAAGCTTTCTCCGGCACCCCCCGTTCTCTCGCAGGCTGTGGTCGATGAATGTGTCAACTGCGGAGACTTTTCGAATTCAACAGGTATTAACCGATTGTTCAACGGAAACTTTATTGACTGGTACAACCAGTCGTTGGGTAGTAACGCAGCATTCGCCGACCGCAATCATATTCGTGATGACGATACAACGCGTAGCAGGTTCACGGAGTTTTGGGATCAAATTCCATCTGTATTTGGTGAACCTTCAATTACAGCCCTTCAATTCATTGCTCTGATGTGCATCGCCATTCAGGAAAACCGGGGAAATTTTTTTGCTAATTCAGAAATCGTCAATAGCCAATCGCATCCGCACTTGGCCTACGCATTCGACCGAATTGGAGCGAAAGCATCTTATAATCTTTTGAGCGGAAACTATACGGCATTACATCTGTTCCGGGATGAGACATACATTCAGGCACACCTTGGCCTTGCAGGTTATCAAGCGGTTGTCGCACCGAGCATTGACCCTGCATGGGGCGGAAGCGTCTGGCCTGCCAGATTCAGGACTGACGAGGATGAGACGGTCAACGGGTTCATTATGCAAGCGGACTTCTACAAGCTTCGTGGTCGAGGCGTCATCCAGACCACGGGTCGCCCCAACTATAGGGCGTTGCTGCTCTATCTCTATCAGAAGAAGCTGGCAGTCGGCCAGTCCATCCTGCAACGGCTGATCGCACTTAAACCTGCGGCTGGCGACTGGAACCCAGGTGATGATGACCTTGACAAGGTCATCATCGAATCGCGCGATACCGAATGGGATAGTCTCTTCTCACAGCCAGAGGTGCTCGCCGCAGGTGTGAGAGTGCACTCCATGAAACGCGGTTATCTGAGTCTTACTCCGACGGCGAGCGTGCTGGGGGCTACTTCGCCCGTCATCGGTTCCTACTATCGCGTGGGTACCTGCATAAACGGGGGAAATTACGCCTTAGTAGTCAGCAACCGGATGAAAGTCATGACGGAGGAGCTGGCCAGGCTGCGTAATCCCGATATTGGTCTATCGCGGCCGGCGCCAGTACTGCAGGCCTGATCTCCCAGCAAGAGGCACGTGCGGCTTCTCTGGCGCGGGACAAAGAGGTCGCCACGGCTCGCATATACCAAACTCAGCCTCAACGGCTCCTCGGACGCTCGCCAGCTGTGCGAATGCATGCATAGCGTTGTATGAACGTCATCAAGGAGTCAGCTACCAGTGCAGACAGCGGGGCGCGACGACCGCGCCGACGGCGGTTGTGACGATGATTGCAAGCATGTACCAGACACCCCAAAACGGTACCGCCATCTCCGAACAATACAGCGTGTAGACGAGCAATCCTTGTGCACCAGCCAAAAGGCCCGCGCCCGCGCCGGCCAGTACGAGATGTGTCGGCGCAAGTTGCTTCATCGCGTGCATCATCGCAGCAAGTGACGGAAGCGACAGGAAGACGATGCTCGCCGTCGTCGTGCGCCACGTCGTACCAAGCATCAATTGAAGTCGATAGCCGGGTGGTGTTGCCAGCAGGATGCTGCCGGCAGAGAACAGCATAGTTGCGATAGGCAGTGCCACAGCGAACCAGGCGAGTTTGAGTGATGCGCCGGGGCGGCCGAGTCGTTCCGCGAGCTTCACGGCGGTAGCGACGATGGCGAGTGGGAATGCGAGTCGCTCCCAGAACATTGTCGTGAGAATCAGCTCGGGAATGTCGCTGCGCACGCCGTATAGCGCGACGAGCAGCGCAGCGCTACCGGCTAGGCCACGGATCAGCGCGCGATTGAGCAACCTCGGCACAGCGTTATGCTCGACGGGCGACGCCTCGCTCGCAAGCTGGCTGACCAGATCTCGCGTCTTCATGACCGGTGCGCGCGATCCCCGAATAGATAGTCAATTGAAATTGCGCCAGGGCCCCATGCGGCAATACCAAGTGCCATGGCTGCCCACGTGATGTGGATAGGCCACCCGTCCGGCACTGTCAGCTCGATGATACAGGTCATCAGCAGCAAGCCCGTGGCGGCGAAGCGCGTGCCGAGTCCGAGCACAAGCAGCACCGGGAACGACACTTCGCCACATGCGGACAGGAACGCAAACACGGCCGGTGCTGGAAACGGATACGGGCCGCCCGGCAGATGGAGTTTGAACTCGTCCGTAAAGAGATAGATCGCCGTATCGTTGAGCTGCAGGAATCCGTGCCATTTGAGGATGCCGGATTTCCAGAACGGCACGGCTAGCGCGAAGCGCAACACGAGCTGCACAAACGTAGGCTGCGCGAGCCGTTCGATGAGGCGCCGTGCGCGCCCGATTGTGCGCGCTAGCCTTGCCGGGAAGGGCAGCCTCGAGTCGTCTAGGGTCGTCATGTTGATCACTCTTCCAGTTGAACTGCAGCGAACACCCCGGACGCAATCATCGCAGCCAGGTTGGCCGACAGGTCGAAGGTGTCGGCTTCCTCGAAGGCGGCCTGTACGGCGCCGCCGAGCGGCACGCCCTTAAGGAGCGCGGTAAGAAACGCTGCGCCGCCTGCTGGCAGTCGCGAGACGATCACATCGCCGTTCGGCCGTGTGACAAGCGCGTCTTCAGCATCGCTCGAACGCAACAGGGTGACGGGGGCGTCCGCCCGGTTCATGGCGAAGATTGCGATGGCTGGATAGCGCGAGCGCACGATGCGCGCGGCTGGATGGGCGACGAAGCGAACCTTCGCGAGCGAACCTGGATCGATGCTCGTGAACTCCTCAGCCTCAAGTGGCGCGGAATCTGCAGCGTGATATGCATCGAGCCACGCGCGCTCGATGCGTGCTGTATCGGCGAGCCAAGGCATATCGCTTGCGTACTCGTATGTTTCAATAAACGACGGAAAATCGCGACCGTAGTCGAACAGCAGCGGCGAAGTCGGTGGAGTCGCTCGGACGTGAAACCGTGCCATCGCGCGAAAGAAGTCGATACCCGTGATGCGCTGCACGGCGGGGTAAATTGCGGCTAGCGCGTCAATGAGGCTGACCGTGACGTTGTTGCGATAGACGTTGTAGCGATTGACGACGCCTTTTCCATGCGTCGCCACGACACCTTCCGGCGTGGCTAGTTCGGGGTTCGTCAGTCCCGGTGCGAAACTGGAGGCGTAGTCGCTCTCGTGTTGTTCATTCACCATGGCAAGCTCGCTCATGGGTCGGTACATCGACCTCCGATTCGCATTCAGACGCACGCTCCGCCGCAATCTGCCTGGCGGCCAGCGCTTGCGCGCGTAGCTCCGGCCATGAAGGCAACTGGCTATCCCATTCGATTAGCGTCGGCACCGGTCCTGTACGCGCGATCACGTCGCGGTAGAGCGCCCAAACCGGGGCGGCCACTTCGCGGTCGTGGCTGTCGATGAGCAAAGGTGCGAGCTCGTCGTCGTGCTGTTCACTGTGGCCCGCGAGGTGAATCTCACCAACACATTCGAGTGGAAAATCCCCGAGGTAGTCACGTGCCGAGTAACCATGATTTGTGGCCGAAACGAAGACGTTGTTTACGTCGAGCAGCAGCCCGCAGCCCGTGCGTTTGGCGATAGAGCGGATGAAACTCGTTTCGCTCATCGTCGACGACGTGAAAGCCACGTATGTCGATGGGTTCTCGAGTAGGATCGTGCGTCCAATCGCTTCCTGCACCTGGTCTATGTGCTCGCAAACTTTATTGAGTGTCGCCTCTGTGTAAGGTAATGGCAGCAGGTCGTTGAAAAATGTGCCGCCGTGCGAGGACCATGCGAGATGCTCAGAGACGAGCGCTGGTTCGTAGCGCATGATTAGCTGGCGAAAACGCGCGAGGTGGAGGGTGTCCAGTTCGCCCGGGCCGCCGATCGACATGCACACACCGTGCAGCGAGATCGGATAGCGCTCGCGAATCGCTTTCAGAGCGCGGTGAGGCGCGCCGCCCGCGCCCATATAGTTCTCGGCGTGCACCTCAAAGAAGCCGTCCTGCAGTCCGTCGTCGAGAATTGCCGCGAGGTGTTCGTGCTTGAAGCTGGTGCCAGCGACCTCGGGCGTACCGGGCGTTGCTTGGCCGGGACGGACATGGGCCGCTGCTGATCGCTTGGAAGAGTACATGGCCGTCCCGTTGCTTTCGTCGTCGTCGTCGTGATCAGGACTTGATCGGCGTGAGCGAGCCGTGGCCGCCGCCCGGCACTTCGATGCTCGTGCACGTGCCACCTTGGACGAATTTCCACGAGTTGCCCTGGAAGTCCATTGCCGACGTACCTTGGCAGGTCGTGCCCGGGCCGGCGGCGCAATCGTTTTGCCCCTTCAGGGCGACGCCGTAGCACTTTTCCTTATGAGCGGCGATGGCGGCGCTTGCCTCTTCCTTCGTCAGCGGAGCGGCATGAGCGACCGAAGCGAGCAGGCTTGCAACGGCGCCTGCGAGGATGGCGGAACTGACAGTAGTCTTTGCGGACATGAATGTTCTCCAGTGGTTTGGATTGGAAGTATCCGTCGCGGATACGAGGGCTAATTCGTGAGATATCGAGGCTTGGTTACAGGCATTAGGAAATTTTTTGTGTGACCTTTCGACGGACGTGGCGGTGCGAAAGCAAGAACGTCAGTGCGGGTTGCCGTGAACAATTTCTTCTTACAAACAAGCGTTACGGCTGTAACCGGACTGTGCAGCCGAACGAATTAACAGCGGGCGCGATGACTGACCAATGTCTCAGTGAAAGTGCGGACGCCCGGCGCCTGTCCTTTCTGCGCTCCGCGAAGACGTCTTCAAGGAGGCTAACAAGTGCTCCCGCGTCTAAAGTACGAACGGAAGTTTGCCGTTAAGAGGGTCGACTACGACAACTCTGTACAGACGCACAATGGATTTATCAGAGATTCAGCGCCACGAACTACATCCGAGCACCGCTGAGTTCGGGAGAAAGGTTCGTCTCGCTCACGAGTGGACCTCGGTCGGTGCGCTCGTCGCAATCGGAGCATTGCCACCTGGGCTTGCTGACCACCCTTGGAGGCGGGTGTTTCTGTTGGGCCATGTGTGTGATCGCCGGGCAGTACTCTCATTGGAAGCAGAAGAAGTGTTGAGCGCACACTTGGCAAGTCTGGCGGTAGTTGGGGAGTGTGTCCAAACAGAGGGCGAGGGCTTGCCCGACGTTTCTCAACGGGCAAATGTGCCGATCACACAAGAGAGAATTGGCGTCGATGCGACTGAGTGGGGGCGTTTGGTCTATTCGAGAAGCCTGTCGACTCGTGTTGGCTCAGTGGTTCGGAGAATGAGCCTGCTTTCGCCGCCTGTGCCAGCAGATAACGGCGAATGTTGGTATCACGCGGATGTACGCTCTCTAGTCGATCGAATCGGTGAATTGAACGAGCGATACATAGTTAAGGTTGTCGACGGCTGTGGCGCTTTGTTCAGGTTCGTACAGAGGTCTCCCGGAAGGATGTGGAAAGAGCTTTGCGATGGGCTAAGGAGTCTGCGAGACAGTTCTATCTGGGCGAAATTATCGACCTCTATCGCCTTGATCCTTGTCTTCGTGGAGACCCACCTACTTCTCAAGCCGGAGCACATTCCTGTATCCGAGGTGAGAGATTATCTGGAGTTGTTCGGCACTCTGATTATATTTGTTGGCACGATTGAAATCGGGCTTGGTGTTCTGCTGACCAAGGAAGAGGAGCGGCGACTTTCCAATAAGACACCTTTGACGGTTGTCGGTGAAGGAGAAAATGAAGATGTCAATATCGGATTGTTGCTGAAAAATGCGTCCCGTCGATTCAGATCTGGGATGAGTATCGTGGCTATGGGAACCTTCTTTTTGGTCGTTAAGGTCACCCTCGCTGTGTTCCATGCTGGTGAGCCAGCAGTAGTGCAATGCATGCCGATAGTGGAGGCGCCAGGCAGTAGAGCACAACCGCAAGATAATCATTCTTCTTCCGAAGTGCGAAAGCGACCGTTCCGGTGCGAGTTTTAGAATATTTCATGACTGCATGTCGTGGTTATAAGTGCGATCCGTGGCAGGTCAGATGAATTCGAGACGTTGAGCCGTATCGCGAGTAGTCGAGCTACGGGACTTGCGTCGCTAACTCGCCAAAACGGCGGAGCCGTGCATACCTTCTTCCACTGCATCTATGACAATCATACAGCGCTTCCTTGCTACGCCCGACCGCGAAGCCTACTTCGATTTTCTTTCAAATATCATTGTGATGGAGGCCTATGACGGTAGCTATCTCCATCACTTTGAGAGGGCGATTGCTTGGGAACCAGGTAGGCCCTTGGACGATTCGGCAACACACTTTAGAGCGTTAATTAAGCATGAGGTCACCCACTTTCTCGACATGACGACCACTGCTTGGGGAAGCGTGTACATCCTCAGAAAATTGCGGATGCTTCGCGCGCTACAAGACGGAGGCGAGGAGTTCAATGGGGCCGGAAAAGTCTTCGCACTTGATTCCAGCGAGGTGGAATTGCATACCGTGCTGGTTCAAGCGGGCGAGGTACCACCTGCATCGTGTGACAAAATTCACCATAGTTTGACCTATCGCGATGAGTTCGGTGTCTGCCTCATCGTGCACTATTTCAAAGACGGAGAATGCCACCACAAAGTGCCCGTGAGTATGCTGTCGTTGCTTGAGGCGAACGCGACCGCGAGTGAATATCTGTCATTACTCCAGTGCGCTGAGTCGAAGGACGACATCGTCGAGCGACGCCTATCGTTGGAGGAAGTAGAGCGTAAATTCGTGACCCTCCTCAATGACCACGGGCGTCTTGAATATTCCGTACTCATTCATCTGACCCGCGTTCATTTCAGTGAGTTAGGTCTTTGCGATCTATTGCGTTTTGTGGCATCACTGGCTAGGTTCTCTCTAGATGCTTCGGCTTTTGCGACAGCTTCCATGGCTAATCCAATACAGCGATCGTTTGAGAACAAACGATACGGAGACGCGCTTGCGATGGAGCTGCGAAGGGATGCGAGCCGTCAACTAATTTTCTTCAAGACTGTGCTGTTTATGTACTCTTGGATGTGTGAGATGGAAGAGTCCGCACGTGCAGAATATCTTGCACTTGTCCGAGCGGAGCCTCGCGAGGCGATACTGCGCTTGTGGATGGATCGCTTTGGTCTGGCCACGGTCGACGATAGGGAGATACAGGATGGTCTAGCTTTGAACTATGAAGAGATGATGCATGAATTGGGTGTGTTAAGGGATGGGGAAATTTTCGGCCTCAGCAGCAAGAATAACCGTTCCGTGTTGGAAAAATCGTCAGCCGGATTGCTCAGCTTTCGCGACATGAAGCTCTTGAACGCTTTATTGAACGATGAAACGGAAATTGCATTCCCGAATAACATTGGCATTGAAGTCGCCGACTATTTCAATCAAAATACGAAGGAATTCTCCAGGCTGGACGCCGAGTACCGGACAATGAAGCACGAGCGGTTTCACATGCTCCCAGGTTCTCCAGGTGTAAGGGCGCTCAGCTGAGAGGACGCGGAGTCCGGTGTTCGGCAAGGGCCTTTCCATGCTCGGAGGAGCGAGGAACCTTGCCGAGGCAGAGCGCGGTCAAGATTTCTCGCGATTGGTGGCTGCAGTCTATGGTCCCAGACGGACGCGTCACGTCGCCGTGACCACAATGACCGCGTTATAGAACAAATCCTGCCAATCGGCGGGCGGCGTCGCGTTTGCCTGAAGCTGGGCGGCGCGATACGCTTCCAGCCTCGGACGGATCTCGCCAACAAACTCCCGATGCCGCTCGTTTAGCGTTCGAGCCAGAATGGTGCATCCGCGTTTTGCTATTGCTTTTTCTATCCGGTCCGTGTTGGAACCACTATTGTCGTTATCGACATAGATGGGTTTATCGGGCAGCACGAAAGACTTGCTTAAGCTGACCATGGACCCGCCCAGCGTACCCAGCCATCGTGCTTGCGTACCTTTTACCAAACGTGTCCTGAAACAAGTTCGCCCATAGGTCAACAGGAGTTGCTTGGCATAGGCGGGATCGTCGATACGGCTCGGGTCGAACGCGATCAAGCTGTGCTTTTCGTCGTAGGCTAGACCCTGATAGTGGCGCATGTTGTCCAATAGTTGCTGGACGGCTAATGGAGATAGTTGGTCTCGACGCTGGAGCAGTCCCTCGACGTCCTTCTGCCGTTGGCGCAAAGCGATCATCGAGTTGCGAATCGTCTCGAATTCACACAGCAGACCAACACGGGCGATAGCGTTGCGGTCTGAATGCACCCGGGTATCGGCCTGCCTGTATTTGTCACTTCGAATCATGCCTAGTTCCAGCAACCACGAGAGGAACTCTAGTGGCGCGAACATATATTCAAGCGCGAGGCATCGCTCGACAAGCCGGTATCTCACAGTGACCGGTGCCTCGCGGAATTCGCCTAATAGCTCGTTGGCGATGTCGATCGCCGAATCTACAGGAGCTTGACGCGCCGCTCGTCCGAATGCGAGCACCATCGCGCTGAAGTAGTCCCGTGTGTAGGCGTCCGCTTCGGCACGGGTCTTCGGAGTAATGCCTGGCGGCAAAGGAACCGGTTCGCGCGTGGGCAGTTTCTCCATCGGGTCATGCAGATTGATCTCTAATAGGCACAAGACTGTGTGCTTCAGACATTCTGCGTCAAACCCTGCCGCGCCGGTGCGTGCTACAGCTGCCCGGACGGCCTCGACTAGCCCATACAACCAACTATGCTCGGCGTCTTCGTAGACAGAAAAAACCAGAGCCTGGTTGAAGTAGAGCCAGTCGAGTATCGTGAGTGCGGCATCCTGGTGAGGGACGGTGCGAGCCATGGCTTTAGCCGCGCTTGCTGCGCTTGAGATCACCCGTTTTCTGGGCTTGCGTGCGGTCAGCGCCTTTATTGGTGCGGTGATCGTGCGAACCGTCCTTTTTCATGCTGCCGTAGGGGATGAGGCACACCGTACCACGGTGGGGCGTTTTGCCGAGGAGTTTGAACAGGTTCATGATGTCGGTCCTTAGTTTTAGTCTTGGTCTTGGTCGTCGCTGCTGGTGAGCGCGCGGTAGGCGTCGCTCGTCACTTCAGCCGCGACGGTGGAAATGACGACGGTGACCACGGTCTCGAGGATCGTACCGAGCGCGGGGAGGGCAAAGAGGAACATGACGTTAGGTCCTTATCGATTGAGTTGAGAGGTCGTCAGGAACGATTTCCGTCTAACCTCGGAACGCAGTCTAAGGTGCATTTTTAGTGTAGAAAAGAGCAATATTCGGTGTACCTTTTTCTACACTACCATTCAATATGCTTTCAATCTTGAGATGAGCCTAGGTCAGCGCCAGCGTGGGCAGGCGCTGGGCGTCCGTTGGTGTCGTGATTTCGAGCGCGACCGTCGTGCCGGATTTTGCGGCCGCGCTGGGCAAGCGGATCAAATCGACGGAACTGCGGGCGTTGCCTTGCGTGTTTCTGAATCTTTCCAGAATGAGGGGCATCCCAGTTGCCCTGATACGACGTATAGCAACGGCGCGTTATCGTGGAGGCAGGCGATAAAGTCTCGTCGCTCCAGCAACTATTTTTCCACGCAAAGCCGCGCAAGATTCGGTTTTCCCAGCAGGCGTCAGGAAAGGGGATTCTGGGGGCCCTGCTGACCGTGGTCGACGTGCGGATGCCGGCATGCTCATTACGTTGGATTCTGCTTGCGGCTGAAAATTGTGGCCGACTACCGGAACAGGTCGAACTGCCGATCCGTCGTCTGATGGAATCCGTCGCCGGAGCGCTCGGTACTGTTGCGCTCGACTCGGAAAAAGTCTGGATGAACGCCCGCATGCTTCGCTGCGTGTAACCAGTCTGGCATCTTGCCAATCCCGTTCCACTCGTTGCCTTTGGCGTCACGATATAGCGGCGGGTGGTCCACATCGAACTGGATCGATTCAGCCAAGGCTTCCGGCGTGATACCGAACTCCTCCATGCGTCGGCGAATCCAGATGATGAGGCGGTCGCGTGCCTCGCCGTCAGCTATTTTTCCTCTCATCGCTTCAAAGTAGATGTTGCTTCTGATGTTCTGTATGAGCCTCAGTGGTGCTGATTCGTGAGGTACATGTCAACTGAATGCGAAGGAAACGCGTCAGTTCAGCTATTTGTACTGCACTGAGGAGATAGATTGAAGTACTCAGGTACTGCGCGGAAACCGAAGGGCGCGAATCTCAGCCTTGGGCTTTGCGCCGAGCGAGTCGCGGCGCGCTGACTTTTCGACGGCTCCCGCTTCCGGTGCGCTCTGCGATAGTCCGAGGCCTTGTATCGACCGTCAAAGAGTAGTGTACCGTGAAACGTCGACGAAGTCGGACTTCGACGTTCCGGCTATCTAAACCCGGATAAAAGCGGGCGCTTCACATTGAATGCAAAAACATTCAATGTCGAAAGCGCCCAGGCCGTTTCTCAAGTGGGTCGGCGGAAAGGGACGGCTCCTTGACCATCTTCTTCCCAAGCTACCTTCTGGCAACCGGCTAATCGAGCCGTTCGTTGGTGGGGGGGCCATCTTTCTCGGGACCGACTACGGGAGCTATGTTCTAGGTGACACAAACGCACATCTTATTGAGCTCTATCAGGCTGTCGCGAAGGACCCCGACGCCTTTGTAGCTGAAGCCGAGAAACTCTTCGTCGAAGAGAATCTGTCGCCTGAGCGCTACAACGAGTTTCGAGAGAAGTTCAACTCTGCGCACGACCCGTTGGTTCGAGGAGCACTATTTCTCTACCTCAATAAGTTCGGATTCAACGGGCTCTGCCGGTACAACAAGTCCGGGAAGTTTAATGTGCCGTTCGGCCGGACGAGTCGTGTCCCGCGCTTGCCTCGCGAGGAGATTCGTGCCTTTGCGCAGAAGGCGAGGGCAGCGACGTTCGTCCATAGAGATTTCGTCGAGGTGATGATGTCGGCAAAATTGGGTGACGTTGTCTATTGTGACCCGCCTTATCTGGACCGCGATAATGCGTCATCGTTCAAGGCGTACAGTGCGAGCGGGTTTGACCTTACGCGTCATCGCGAGCTCGCCCAATGTGCGCGGAGACTGGCTGCTTCTGGCATCCCCGTCGCAATATCGAATCACGACTGCACTATAGGTCGAGAGTTGTACGTGGGCGCGGACATCCATACGCTTTCTGCACGCCGCTCGATTAGCGGAGCTGCGGAGCGGCGCGGAGACGTTGCCGAGATATTGGCCGTCTTTCGTTAGTGGCGCTGTGGGTGTTCGCGCAGACGGTTGCGTGGTACCCACAGCGTTAATTGCCTAACGTGTTTGTCGAACGATTCTCGCCGGAGTTAAAGCGTCAGGCACCGATGCCTGGTTCAACGCCTTTAAGTACATCGTCTAACAGGCGATTTCTCTCTGCGGTGAGCGCATAAAAATACGCCCGATGAACATTTGTCCACGTCTGTTCGTAGAGGGCTTCGTCCATCGAGTCAGCGATTGGCCCCTTCATCTCCGCTATCAATGTCCACATCTGTTCAATTTCCCTCCGCCACGAGGTGTCTTGTTGCATACCTTGGGGCGGTTGTTCTGGACTCGGCCCTTCAAGTGGATCTTCTCCGCTCGTAAGTTTGCGATTCCATTCGTTGGCCCACGCGTCGTCGAGAAGGTTGGAGGTTTTTGGCATTTCGGTTCTGGTTCAGTAACAGTATCCAGCGTGTAGAAAGCCAGTTTATCCACCGGTCGGCCAGAAGACATGGGCCTTCAGGCCGGGGAGGAAAGCAAGTGTGGACAGCGAAGCCTTCGGAGGCAGTAAATCGCGAATCCAGTTCACGGTCGCGTTATCAATTCAATGATTTTTATGTTTTCAATTTTTTAAATGGGAATGGTAAGGCGAAATTTTCAATTGGATGATTTTTCATATGAAATCCGTCGTTGAAATTCAGCGATGCGACTAGAAATGAAAATATTGCGTATACCAATCTACTGGAATATGATGCGCGCCATATAGATTATGGAACGTAATGCAATGGACGTCTCTCTAACCGTTCTTCCCCCGTCATCCGGGGGAGAGATTCGCAGCGAATACATGCCGCTCCCGTGGGCGATGCTCCGCCGCGCTGCCGACTTCGCTGGTTCTGTTCCTGGCGCGAGGCAGATGCGTACGCGCGCGCCGGTTTTGAGTGCCGCAGTGGACCGCAAGAAGCTCGAGAGTCATGCGAGTAGCACTCTTGAGAGTTTTCGTTTGGGAGCTATCGAGGGGCGCTCGTGCACCATGATGACGTTTCGCTTCCAGAAAGGGGCGGCGCAGTTTGTCTGGCTGGCAGATGCTGCTGATCCTGATCTCTGGAAGGCGATGGACAACATGACGCGTTGCCGTCAGTTAGCATTTGTGCTTCGTGACGAAGGTGACCTTTGGTTCCTTCCATGGAACGCGCCGGCGAGCTTGGGGCAATTTGAAGTCTACAGGCGAGAGATCGGCCGGAACAGCGCGAACTTTCTCACTGCAGCTGGCAGTGCGATCGCAGATGGCAGCCTCACCACGCACCTGTCGAGTGTGTTCCCGGGCGTGGAAGTGGGATACCGATGCCTGAATATTCTGATGACCCCGCACCTCAAGAGCGTACTGAACTCAATCCCGGGCGCCGCGATGGTGTCGCCCGACAGCGCGGCAGCAACGGGTATAGCGAGCATTGCTCCTTCGTCAAGTACCGTGCAATGAGTGATACTCATCGTCGGGCTCGACCGTTGACTGCATCATAGGGGGCCGAGAAGGGATGGCATGTCGAGCTGAGGAATTGAGCTTCCACATATTGGCCTGAGAAATGGGATGGATGGCGGAGATATAGGGGCAAATGAAGGTGTGGAGCAGAAGGCTGCACTTGCTCGGATTCTGGCTCTTGGTCAGGATGATATTGAGGCGGGCAGGTTTCGCGACGTCGAGGAGTTCTTTGCCGAAATCGAGCAGCGGACACCCGACTGCTGATCTTCGTAGTCATGAGGCGTGCCAAGTCATTGCGATTCCGCGCGCGAAGCGCCGGCCCTCAGGAAGATACAGACTATCTGGCCGGCCAGTCTGCGCGATTCTGTAGGGCATCCTACGCGATGCCGCAGTCTTCAAATTGCATTTAAAGTGCTTTCGTTAGTTGATTCGGCGATGCGTACGTAGCCTCTTCAGAGTTGGGCAACGACCAATGTCGGAGAGCCGACGGCATGTGGACGCTGGCAGGTGAGCGTGTCAAATCATCGACAAAGCGGTTGACGTACACGTGCCGGGGAAGGCGTTCGCGGCGTAGGCAGTCTACGCGTTGCTGGAACGGCATGTTGTTACCTGTGTCGCTCTCCCATCCCATTTGAAAATTCGTCACCTCGCCGTAAAACGCGTCCTCAAATGCGAATGGCTGAAACGGGTGCGTTGCGAGTACCGTCGCTCCGCTGGAGACATACATAACTGACAGCTCTGCTCGCAATCTGCGGAACAGCGGTTCGCGCAGCGCTTCGTAATCGAAAAGAATCCGGCTGCGCTCGAGTCCAAACATGACCGGCATCGATAGCGGTCCGTCGCCATCGTCGAAGATGACTTCTCGGTAGGTGGGGCGACCATCCTGGCAGTGGAAAATCCAGGCTTCGTCGAAACGGGCGACAAGCGGAACGACGACAGCGACCCGCTCGTGAATATATTCCTGCAGCGGTTGCGGCGCGTCGTGGCGCGCGACTAGAAAGCACGTGTCCGGCCGCGCGGTTGTCGCCTGGCGGCGAACAGCCTCAAGCGCCGGTGATAGCTCGTTGACAATGTATCGATGAACCGAAGGGGCGCGCGTTATCGTTTGGCCGCTTGACGATTGTCCTGTATTGACAAGGAGGGCTGATGCGTCGCCGAGGACGTCCTCAACGGCTTCGCCGCTCCAGTGAGGAAGCACGTGTCGGACAGCCGCTCGAACGGCGGTTATCCTTTCCATCGCATCCGAGTCACCCGATAGGCTAGCGCCTGTGGTGTCTGCGAAGCGCTGCTCGAGTTGGTCCCGTCTTTGAGCCAGGAATAGGGTTCGTCCGAGACGGCGTGCGAAGAGTTCGGAGTAGTTCGACTCGGCAAGTTCAGCGGCCCAACCTGGATGGTCTTCTTGCAACCATGAGAAAAACGTACCTACGTCGACGCGAGAATTTCGATAGTCACTATTGCGGCTAGTCAGCGTATTGAGAAGGGCAATCGCGTAGCGCAGGCCGCTTTGGATGAGTGACTCTGCCGCTTCGTTCGGGCTGGGGAGGGTGGTGTGCATCTTCAGGGATTTGAAACGCTTCGATTGCGTACTGATAATTTGATGTGTAGATGAGCCCGTAGAAGAGCCGTCGCGCTCGGCATGCGAGTGGTAGCCATCGGGCGACGGTTGGGTCTCCGTCAGTTGTTTTGCTCGCTGACTACCGTTATCGCCCTTCTGGCGATAACAGGAATGTGAAATGGACATTTAGTCGATTCTTCTGTTGGCTCGTCATTGTGAGGGTGACTCGACTGAGCGCTCATCTCGTGCACCCAAATCTCCTCCTCCAACTCCTTGGTAGCAGGGATGCAGTCAAGGGACACATTGTCATCAAACAGATAGAGCACGAGATGTCGACCAGCCCCTCCGAATTCCTGCGACCGAACAAGAACGTTTCCACCGCGTAGCTGGAGATATACGTCACCTTTTCCGTCCGGTCGCTCTCTCAGGATGATTGCCGCAGGTAGCTCTGCCCTCGCGGGCACTTGCGCAGATAAAATACCAGGGAGCGAAACGACAAGGCAGGGCTCATCGGTCATCAGCTCAGGGATGACGAAAATCTCTCGTGTGTTTGTCCTGTAGGTCGAGGGCTCGCTTGCGTGTTGGCAGTCCTCCAAAATGAGGTCTGCGAGTTCGCAGTTGATGTCATCGTCACTCAGGTTGAGTGTAGTGACTGCGGATTCAGTAACAGTGTTCATAGATTGTTTCGTACTTGGTGTTGTTCACCGTATCTCTCGTCCTCGGGCCACATGGCGATGACGGGAGCACACGGTGTCGCTTGAATCATGCTGGGCAGCTGCGTGTAGAGCTTGTTTTTATTCGCCTTCGCTTCGCCTGGTGACCGAGGGGCGATATGGACGCCTGGTGCCGGAGTCTCCTCATCCAACTACGGCACGAGTGGACTGCACAAGTCACGCAAGTTCCTAGCAGCTAGTTCGTTGCTGCCGTTTAACCCAGGACGAGGCTTCCGACAGTATTTGGCTTCGCGTCTTCAGGGTTTTGAAACCTGGATAAGCGCTTGGTTGCCAAAATATTCACCTGAACGTCCGTAAGAGCGATTCCGTCGAGGTCGCTTGTCGTTGTGCGTTCAATGGATTTTGTGGTAATTAGCCTGCCAGCAAAGTCGAGGAATTTGGCCGAATTGTCCTGTTTGCTTTCGCGAAGGAACGTGTCAATTTGACCTTTACCGCTATGTGACCGATGGACGCAGCACCGTACGCCATTTTTCCCGGAGAAGGCGTCACCGCGCTCGAAGAACGCAACGTGGACCCACTCGGTCTTCCGCCAGCTTTCGACGGCCTGCGAAATCTCAGGGTCGCCCGAGTCGGCTAGCCAAAAGTTCTGGATGGGCCCGAGCTGCTGGCGGACCGCGATGATGTTGACGTCGGGGCCCGGTATGCAGTAGACGCCAAAGCTCGCACGCCTGACGGCAATGGCGGCGTCGATACGGCTGATATTGAAATTCGCCGTCAGAACCGGGCTGCGTGGCGCGCCTGTCGGAGGGGCACCAAAGCGCTCACAGTAGGTTTGTGCAGGCATAAGGATTCCGAAATTATTCATACAATCTTGGGAGCCTTGCTTGGTCGAATTTTGCATGTTCTTTTCTCTCGTCGTAGGGGTGTTGGGCTGCCAATTCAGTCGTTGAGAATGGCATCTCGCAAGGGAGATTCGGTATCCGTGATGTCGACAACCTCGAAAAAGCCGATGTGCTTAGCTTCAGCTGCAACCTTCTTCCATGCCATAAGTTCTTCCGGCGTCAGACATTCATGGTCTCCCTCGATGGCGTTCGTTTCATTCATCTGTTCGAGGATGTCATCCGAAATGTAGTGCTGTGAAATTACGGGAGCGTCATCAAAAATCCAGAGGACCCTCAAATCGTCATAGAGACTGGCACCCGCCCAGTGCGGGGCCATGTGCGTCAACGCAACTTTCTCTCCTGCGAGCATCAGGCAGGCGATGCGGTCGCCATTGAGATTGGGGTGGACCGCGCTGCACATGTTCGGCTCCTCATAGTCGAGCTCGGCAGAGGAAATGCCGTTGAGAGGAAGGACAACAACGTTACCCCTTACGCCTGCTGCGTTAGCGAGTACGGCTTTGGCTGGCACAACATAACTCGTGTGTGATTCACGGGTCATCGCGTCATCTCGGATTTTGCGAAGGGCGTCGATGTTGAAATGATGAATCTCGACCTTGAGTGCGGCGGACCGAAAGCCGGGGCGGTATTGCTTCTTGCTCGTCACCATGATTTATAAGCTGAGTATATGTGGATTAACTATGTCGTTTAGCCAGCTCTGACGCGGGGAGGCATCTGAGTTCAATTTTTACTTCGCGTTGAGTTGGATATTAATGGCTGTTTTTCACTCTGGCAATGGATTTTGAAAAATATCCAAATATTTATACTGGCGGGTATCTAAATATTTATACGACTCAATTATTCTCAAAGAAATCAATAAGATGAGAAAAGTGACGCAGTTTGTTTTCAATCGGAGTCGCAGCGCCTGACGCGCTGGAGAAAGAGGTCGAGCGTGTTTATTTTGTGTTCCACGAGCGACTCGAATGTCGGGCAAGGCTTCTCGATGCACGTGGCAGTGTCGCGCGGTCGCCGCTTCCCAGTCGCTCGTAACCGTCGGACGGACATCACATGGTGTGACTGTCAGCGGGCAGCGGCGCTCGGAGCCCGCGTCCGGCGAATGGTGCGTCGACAGCTGCCTTGATTTCAGCTGGGGAGTTAGCGGGCGTGCGGCTCATGGCCGATTTCCCACGTTTTAAGGGCAAGCGACACAGTGAGCCAATCTCCCGAGCTGCGATTCCCGATTCCATAACGTGAATTGCGGAATATCAGCAGTTGAAACGCGCTTTCAGCTTCTGCATGAGAACGATGATTCTCATGCGAGTTTTTGAGGAGAATTCATGAGGGCTGGACCTGAACTAGATCGCCCGAAAGGTGTTGTGGATAGGTGATGTTCCGGATATTTTTCGGAAATGCCAATTTCACTGTTTGTTGAAACTCGTAGAAATACTGAATAGCAGATTTTGCTAGTAACCAAAACAAATTAGAAGCGGCGGAGTAGAATTAGAGAGATGCAAATAGTGGGGCGCACGTGAGCAAGTTCGTACCGACTGCCGGACAAGCGGCGAAAATTTAGCAAGCGCTGAAATCGCACCGTAAAGCCCAGAGGCGTGGGCGCTACGCCCCTCGCAGACTGGTCGAACGTTGGAGTGCGGAGGCAGGGATCGAATCCCCAAATCACGGAGAGCCGAGTGCAGGCAGCGTGAGTGATGAAGGTGATTCGAAGTGCAGCGATGGCGACTCCTGACGGAAACGACAGAGCGAGCAGGCAAGTTGGCGTTCAGCAAGAGCGCGGGAGCGGAAAGGTGGGATTTCGCGAGCACATCCGACAGCAGGCATCCAAGGCGCGGCGCGAGATGGTCCGTAACGGGACTCTGCTTGGGGCGCGCGAGTTTCGTGCATTGCTCGGTGTCGACGAAAGACGGCTTGCCAGCTTGGTCGCGGCGGGAAGTTTGTTTTCGATCGGGGTCGACGAGGTGCAGTATTTTCCGGCCGTCCTCGGCGACCCAACGCGAGACCGTACACGGTTGTATTCCATCTGTCGGATTCTGGTTCCTGCCCCATCGGCGAGTCGGCTCGATTTCCTGGAGAGCAGGCAAGGCTGCTTGGGTGATCTTTCTCCACTCGACGCTCTGGGCGACGCGCGACTCTATCGGTCTGTGCGGGGCGCGGCTCGTGCGTGGGCAGCCGAGTGGTCTCGAACCCTCGTGAAGATATTCATTGGCAGTTACCTTGGAGAGCCGGAGGATATCGAGCCGGCACACATGGCCGTGGACGAGATTGACCCTAGGACCGACCTTTGGAAGCGTGCACTGGGCGCCTTGCAAGCCGATGGCTCGATCTCGCCGCCACGGATGTTGCCTGGGGCCTACGAGGCAACGGTTTTCATCACAAGAATCGCTGTCGGCAATCGTCCGGTCGTACCGGAAGCGCGCATTGCCTTGAAGGTAACTAGCCACCTTGCCCAGGCAGAGGTATCCGTTCCCGGTAACGTGCGCGACGACCTATCTGTCTCGATAGCGGGAAGCGACGATGTTGTCGACGTCGTGCTCCAAACTATTGAAGCGATTCGAAGAGCGGACGGAAAACCGGATTGATGCCATCAGATAGCGTGATTGGTTGTCCGCACAAAGACGCGACACCGGGGGGTACAAGGAGACGATTGTGTACGCAACTGAACGCTATATCCCACGGGACAATTGAGGGGTTAAAGTATTTCGGGCGGTTTGGCTTTGACGGCAGAAGGGCGCACACCCTTTCCAGGTTTCGCGTCAGGCTTAATGTCCTCGAGGCCTTGCATCCAGGTGTCCAGCATCCGCTCGCCGACTTCCCGGAATTCTGGATATCGCTGCGCGTACTCGCTGACCAGCGGCACCACTTTTCTCACAGCGCTCGCAACTTGCCTCAGGGCTGCGGTCATGTCCGTTGGCGAGAGACTCAATCGCGCACCGCCGTAGTCGAACAGCGCTTTACCGGAGCGCCACACTTTTTTGCCTTTCAGCGGCAACGCCGGTGTGTCATCTTGGTAGCGAGGATAAGCGGTGAAAGTCACGACGTCGTACACAGGAGAAAGGCGAGCGTCTGTGCCGTTCGTGTACGTCAGCGCATAGTTCTTCATGTGCGCGCCAGCGTTACGCAGCGCATAGTTCAGCAGCAACAGCAAGAACAGCTTGCGCTTGCTGTCTTTCCTGTGATCCACCCCGAGGTGCTGATCGCAGAGTTTCGCAAGGTCCTCGACGGTTCCCTCGTATTTGCGCACAGGGTCCCAGCCATTTAAGGCGCAGAAGTCTTCAACTCCGAGACGTGTGCCATCCGCGTTCAGGTCGAAACGACGTATCGCGAGCGCCTGACCGTCCTCCGAAAGGCGCGTCTCCGGGACTTCGAGTTCCGTATTTCTCGCGACCTCAAGACAGAGGTATTCGTTGACGCTAAGCCCTGGCATGTCGACGGGACCCGTCTTTAAAATGAACTCGTCCGTCAGGACGGTCGCTTTCTCCATACCGGAGGCCAGGGTTTTAGGCATGATCCCTGACACACCTTCGGTAATCTCCGCCTCAAGGTGCTTGAACAGGTTCTCTCGCGAGCCAGCGCTCGCGAGCAGAGTCGCCATTTCGAACGTGGACCCCGCAGTGTCGAACGGAGCCCCGCGCGGGATTGCTCTCACACGTCCGATCGTGTTTGCGCCTGTCAGCGCGAGCAGGCCGAAATTGCTCAAGTCCGCATGAGGACCGAGTTTTTGGCGGATGAGGTCCTTCTTGAAGCCTTCCGGCAGATTCATCTGAAACGACGGCATGATGCCCCCAGGCCACGTGTACGAGGCGTTGCGTACGGGCATGAGAAGCGAGACGACTTCCGCCGTCGGCGTACCGGGCAGATAGGTGAAGACGCCACGTTGCGCCTCTTCCGTCAGAGTCCCGACCAACGTGGTGTTGCAGTAGATGTCGAGGACGGTCACGTGCTATTCGCCCTTTCGAGTGGCCTTGATGCTGGCCGTAGTACGCGGGAGCCTGACCCGCCGACGGGTTTCCTCGACGGAAACGGGGGGCGTGCGCTGCTCGGTCAGAACGTCGTCGAGCGTACGACCATGGCCGAGTGGACGAGCAATCAGCTCGAGTCCCACTGCCTCGAAGAGATTCAGCAACTTGACTGTGCCGAGTTCGGGGAGCAGTCCGGTCTCGAAGCGGCTAATCCGTGCGCGAGTGACGCCGCTCTGCTCGGCAATTTGCTGCTGGGTCTTGTTCGCGGCGATCCGGGCCAGGCGAAACGTTTCTCCGAGGTCAGAAAGGTTCATATGCCACCCAAGATATGTCTGGCGTAATCAAGCCGATACCGTATTCAATAGGATACGCTTGCCGAGCAAGATTATGTGTCTTATATGGAACATCGGTGTGTGATCGTTCCAATTTCGTAACCTGACGTCTCAGAAGGTGTCGGGTTTATGGTCACAGCGCCGCAAACGCAGATTCGGCGCGAGGAGGCGGGTGGATTCAGCAGGCCTTTGCGGTACGATTCATGACCTGGCGGAGAGTCGTGGAGGCAAGGCATGGAGCTGCAGTGGATAGGGTATCTGAAGCAGAGCGGCTGGATGGACTTTCTGAAAATTGGGGGCGTGGCCGGCCTCGTCAGTTCGGCCGTCTCGCTCGTGTGGAGCGAAGTTAAGGAGGGCAGGGCGCACAGACGTGAGGCACAGCACGTGGCTCTGACGACGGCACTTTCACTCGAGCGATATGCTCGTGAAGCTAGGCTGATGATGCATCGTGCAGACTGGGCCGCGCATGAGGCTGCCCGTACACAAAGCTATGCGCCGCTCAAGAAGGTCGCGCTGCCGGAAATGACGTACCCGGACTCGATTGATTGGAAGTGGCTAAAACATAAGGTCGCGTCGAGACTCCGTGAGTTTCCCGCGTCGCTTCACTCCACTCGTCAATCACTTTATGCGGAATGGGAATATGGTGATCCGATAGAGTTTTGCGCGGAAATCGAGTTCGAATCTGCGAGGGCAGCTATTCTGGCGCTGGACCTGTCCCGCCTAACGCGTGCAACGCACGGTGTTGCGCCTTGGATCCCGGGAGCGCGGGATTCGGATCTGGAGAAAGAGCTGCGACAGTTCACCGAGGATCGGCACGCGATGCGAGCGAAGATTCGAGAGAGTCACCGCCAGTTGATGGCTGACCTGCTGGCGGAGAAGGCACCTATGGATGAAGGGATCGGCGATTAGCTGTAAGCCGATCGTCGCCGAATGGGCGCGCTGGCTTTGATGGCAGTCATATCAGAGCTGCTTCAGGGCTTTTGCGGTAGTCGGATGGTCGACATTTCAAACATGTGCTGCTACGCGGTGATGACTTAGACAACGAACCACGGGTGAGACGCTTGCTTTGTCGAGAATCGAACTAATGCCGTAGCAGGCGTAAGGCCACGTTGCTGGAATAGCAATATGTCGAAGAGTCGACCGTGTTGACCGACTAGTGCAGGATACATACTGTTCTCGATTGAGTTAACCAGTCCGGGGCTCATGCGCGAAGTACATTCCGCAATATAAAACGGCAAGACACATATTCTTCGGGCATCTGCGCTGCTATGAGCCGGAATGAGGTAGCTCGTTCGAGGCTTGCCGTTGCACGCGAATCCGGACAACCCTGCTACGTGCAAACCGCCCCTCACCTGACTGTCGAATGCTGGCATTAATCCCGTAATCAGTAGCAACGCCTTCATGGGGTAAGTCACGTTCGTGTTGCGCACCAGCAGTCTTGCCGCCAGTTCAGACAGTGTTTCAAGTAGGCAAACGTCGAAGTCGTTGACGGTTTTGAATGGTGAGCCGGCTTTCAGGTTTCGGGTGCAGTCGGTCAGCGAAAGATACTCGAAACTGCTCGCCAGATTCACCAGTTGTTCGCGCAGAGAGTGGACGCATAGTGCGCCTGTTACGGCATCGGTCGGCTGACATCCCGGAGCGCGACGTTTGCCGGCCCCCCAGTTATTCAGAGCTTTAGTGAGAGCTTGAACTAGTCGACTCGCTGACGCGGCGGACAAATCCTGCGCTAGGTAGCTAATGGCTTCCGCCCTGACGGTGGAATAGTCCGCATGGTACGAGGCTTTGAATTGATTGATCGCGGTCGTTATCGCTACGGTGTTGGCGGTGACTTCAAGTAACACGATTGCTCCGTGTGAGCTAGCCAAATATGCGAAAAGCGGGACGTTGAACGGACATTGGGACTGCCTATGCCTCCAGAGGTGGCGTGCGGCTAGGCGCACTATCGGGATTTGATATCAGATCTTGAGTGCCCGATTGAGGAGACAGTCTGTGTTTCAGGCTCTACGGCAGCTAAGAGCCACCAATGCTAGCTTCAGACGAGAAGCTTATTTGTTGAGACCCCGTATTATCCGCTTTTGATCCTTGATTGGCGTCTTCACCTTCTTGATCCAGTCGGGCTTGCCAGCGTCAGCAAATTCCTCATCTTCTAATATCTGGCCCCAATTTATTTGGATGCTGGCGGGCTGAGCTCCGGCTACGTCGCCTAGTGTTCCCAAATTGGGAACATCGTGCTACAGTGCATGCAGTGCAAAAGGTCTCGGTTCGCGATGAAGGTACATGGACTAGATAGGTTGGATGGCTTCGCGTCAAAGCACCCCCCGGCTAGGGTGTGGATCGGCGCGTGGTTGGCGGATGCTCGCGATGCGCAGTGGTCGTGCTCGCATGACATCAAGCTCAGATATCCAACAGCCAGTTTTTTGGCAGGGAATCGAGTTATTTTTAACGTGAAAGGTAACGACTACCGGATGGTGAGCAATGTCGCATATCGAATGGGTATCGTGGTTGTAACGTGGGTCGGAACGCACGCCGAATACAGCAAGATTAATTGGGAAGTCAGGCAAAATGAAGCTAGCAGTCGTTAAGTCTGAGACCCAGTACAGGGAGTATATGACCCGTATTGAGGGTCTCGTTGTGCTTGATCCGGCCTCCGACACGCCGGAGGGAGCCGAGTTGGAATTGTTGTCCCTTCTAGTCGAGGATTACGAGCGCAGGACCTATCATTTCGAGAAACCAGATCCGGTGGAGGCGGTGAAATTCCGCATGATGGAGCAAGGACTTCGACAAGCCGATCTTGTGCCGTATTTTGGCTCGCGAAGCCGCGTCTCGGAGTTCCTATCAAGACAACGGCCATTGACAGTCAGCATGATTCGGCAGCTTTCTGCTGGGCTGGGTATTTCCGCCGAGGTGCTTGTTCAGGAGTCACCTCTCGTTGCGTCGAGCGACGGCGAGACGGGCTCTGAGATGGATTGGTCGTTGTTTCCGGTCAAGGAAATGATTAAGCGCGGCTGGATTCAAATTGACAAGCGTCGTCTCGATTCAACTAAGGCAGCAGAGCTTGCACGGGCGTTTGTCGAGAAGTCGATGGGCGGGGCGCGCATGGGCGTTTTGGCGCGGCGCACGGTCAAGGGCGATGCATTTTCACCAGAGGCAATTTGCGCTCTGACTGCTTGGCAAGCCAGAGTATTGCAGAAAGCTACCGAACCCTCTTATTGCCCGCGTGGACCATTCCACATCGAAAAGCTTAGCGAGCCATTTTTTAAAGAACTGGTCTCACTCAGCCCTCAAGAGGACGGGCCATTGCGAGCAGTTGATTTTCTCCGTGATGCAGGTATTGCTGTGGTCGTCGAAGAGCACTTGGCGAAGACCAAGCTGGATGGTGCAGCCATGCTCTCGGGATCTGGCATGCCGGTTATTGGCTTGACGCTCCGCTTTGATCGGTTGGACAATTTTTGGTTTACCTTGATGCACGAGTGTGCTCACGTATGGAAACACCTCAGCCGGCCGGGAGATGTGATCTTGGATCGTCTAGTTGATGCCGAAAGTACGGAAGCCATCGAGAAAGAGGCAAATCGCATTGCGAGAGATATCCTTATCTCTCGTGCGCATTGGCGCAGTGCCTCCGTTCGCCAGATGCCGACAAAGGCTGGAATTATCAGCTTCGCTCAAGAGCAAGGCGTTCATCCGGCGATCGTCGCTGGTCGGTTGCAACGGGAAACGGAAAATTACGCAATTTTTAAGGATATGGTTGGTCAGGGAGCAGTCAAGCCGCTTTTCATGAGCCATTGAGCGTACAGGCTCGGTGTCGTTGATTGGAGTCAAGGATGAGTCAAGAATTCGCGTATAGCCCGATCATCAAGGGGAAAATCAACGACATCAGAGCAATGGCGCATGTCGACTATAGTCTCGCGAGCCATATTAAGCCGCTATACGAACTCCCGCCGTTCTTGCCTACGAAGAAGCCCGAAGAGGAGTTGACTAGATTCGCGCAGCGGCTAGCAAAGATGTCAGGTCGGAGACCTTGCTATGTAGATTTTCCAATGCTGAAGCCTGGTTCGCGAGTTACGACGGGCGCGTCCGCTCTTGTCGCAGGCTTGACTCTGCTAAAAAGCGCAGGTGTCAATTTTGAGCCGGTGTATGGTTTTGACCGGGACGAAACGGAACTCAAAACTATTGTTCAATGGGCACAGCAACAAGGTGGATTGTTGCTTCGGCTTGACCGGGACGATCTTGATTTCCCCGATGAAACCATAGAGCGAATGTTCGACTTACGAGCGATGGGATTGGATCTTCGGCTGCTCGACTTGCTGGTAGATCACAGGTACATCGGCACAGATGTGGATGCGCTCGCTGCTGCCGCCCACACTTGCGACTTCGTAGATGCACTCTCACGGTTTGTGCGTGTGCGAACTGTGATAGTTTCCAGCTCAAGTTCCCCGAGGACAGTTGCAGAAATAGAGAAGAATTCTCATGGCGAAATAACCCGGCATGAGCTGACTTTGTGGGCCAACGTAGCTACGCAGCGTTTGCCGACAGACTTGGTCTTCGGTGACTACGGCGTTATTCATCCAGATTTTAGCGATCTGACGCCGAGCACCCATATCAACGGAAAAATTCGCTATACCCACGGTAACAAGCTGCACATTCATCGTGGCTACAGCTTGCGCCAAGGGGAGAAGTACGAGCAATATAGACGGTTGGCGGCCGCCGTGGTTGGGAGTCCTTACTACCAAGGTCGCACGTTCAGTTACGGCGATCGTTATATAGAGGAATGTGCTGCCGGTCATGCCGGCACGGGCAACCCTGGAACGTGGGTTTTGGTGGACCAGAACCACCACCTCTCATACACCGTTAAGCAAGTAATGAGATTGCAGACGCTGGCTACCAATGGTGCATCCGTTGATGAATTGCTTGACCAAGATTGAGGGATTGGTTGACCAGTTGGCGCGACGACTGCAGTCGCTCGGTAGTTTTCCACCTCAGGTTCATTAGTCGCGAGGCATGGAGGCACGAGAGGCAGGCCGGCCGCTCGCACCACGTATCTTCAACGGTCCGAAGGCAGACGTGTGCGTCATCGTTTCGCGGCACGCCGCCGAAAGCCGCAGTTTTCAAATCGATTCTGATGTCCCAAGGCGCCCTGTGCTACGTGGTGGTCACGACTTCCTGTCAACGCCCATTGAATTCTGACCCGCCGGGGCCCTGTGTCACGCGGCGACTTTCGTGCCTACTCGCGTTCCAGTTTTTCCAGCTTTTCGCTTGTCCTTCAGTCGGTAGCTCTCACCACCGATTTGCACGATATGGGCGTGATGCAGGCACCGGTCGAGCATGCGGCGGTGAGCGTTTGATTGTCGGCAAACGCCGTGGCCCAGTGCGTGAACGGCAGGTTGCTCGTCAATCCGCACGCGGGTGGCCCCGCTCTGTAACCCGCCCGGTCTTGATTGCGGCGATCCGGGCGAGGCGAAACGCTTCTCCGAAGTCAGATAGGTTAATGTGTCATATAGGAGAAGTTAAATGCCAAAAGGCATATATTGTATTCTATGGGGCACATTAGTGAGGGCCCCTGCTCGAATGTAGTTACAACTCCGTGGCTTCACTTTCGCTGCTTGAGATATGGGGCGCTCGCGGGAAACGTCCGAGAAAATGACGTTGCAGGGCGTCTTCGGATCGCCTTAAAGACGCTGAGACTCTGAATGCAGTTCGAGGACTGGACTTGCCCAAGGATGCTAGCACTCGAGTTTCCGCTGCAAAGCCGGCACCTGTATTGCGTTGGAGGTAGGTGGTGATGTGGCACCCCAAAAAGAATCGTTGGGTGCATAAGTTCCTTCGCATTCAATGCGACATCGATCCTGCCAACCTCAGTCTAGGACCGTAACAGAGGTGCTGACGGACTGGTCGGCTGCGAGCTATTTTTTTGAACGGGAACGTTTGACTACCGCAGTTTCCCCCGTCTGTGCAGTCGACTTCCCTTCCAGGAGCTGTTTTAGCCTGTCAATTTCGTTGAGTGCGTTCGCCAATTCGGATGCAGGAACAAGCTGTTCGCCTGATTGCTGTTCGGCGAGGAGGCCGTCGCGATAGAGCTTTCGCCAACGGAATACCTGATTCGGATTCACGTCATGATTGCGAGCCACAACTAAGACCGTTTTGCCGGGGGTGAAGCTCTCTCTTACTATGGCGATCTTTTCTTTCGAAGAGCGTCGACGACGGTGCTCAGGTCGTGCATTTGCCTGCTTGTTTTCGGTAGAGTTTCGCGCAGGATGGCGTGCATTCGTCGTAGAGCGAATACGGATGATGTCCTGATGTTCGCCTTGCGTGTCGTGGCTCGGGCTCACGTTTGTGTCGGCGAAGAGTGCTTCGAAGCGAAGTCCGAGTTCACGCGCGATTTTCTCAAGAGTGTCCAGGCGTACGTTTGGCGCAGTGCGCTCAATCCGTCCAAGGTAGCCCAGCGGCAGTCCAAGCTCTCGTGTGAGTTGAGCCTGTGAGACATTCCGGCTCTGCCTCGCGGCTCGAATATTCTCACCCACGAGTCTGCGCAGATTGTTTAGTCTCGCTGCGGTCGGCGCTGGGTGGTTGCCATTTGAAAAGAATGCACAGGGGTCGGTTCGCAGCGCCTTGGCCACCTTGCACAGCGTATCAATATGGACGTTGATTTGAGACTTTTCAATTAGATAGAGCGTATTTGGGCTGATGCCAGCTTCGGTAGCCAGCGTAGCGGCGGGTAGGCCGATCTGGTTTCTTATCAAAAACACAGATGCGGCAAACCTCTCTCGAGCGGATGCACCTCGATAGGCCATGTCGATGAAGTACGTGGTCAGTTGGGTGAAGCTTGCAGACGAAGGGTACACCTGTTGCCAAGTAATACGCTGAAGAATTGTTGCGCTGCGGCAGCTTTTCGCGGCGACTGGCAGTCGCGCCTGACACGATGCCTACACGTCATAACGCGACCTGGGTCACTTTCTGGTGAATCTACGCGGAAACAGGCCGGAGTGCTATATATCCCGGTTCAGCTGCTTGGCCCCGCCTCATTGTTACAATTCAAACGCCCGAGTTGCAACTTGAGTTGCGGGCTAAAGTAAAACTTAAGTTGGCAGAGCATCAGCGTGGCTGCGAGCGCATCAGTCAAACAATGCCCGTTGCGTAGTACACGGCGATCACGAAAAAGACGGCCAACGTCTTGATCACCGTCACCGCAAAGATGTCCCGATACGACTGGCGGTGCGTAAGCCCCGTGACCGCGAGCAGCGTGATGACCGCGCCGTTGTGCGGCAGCGTGTCCATGCCGCCGCTTGCCATGGCCACCACGCGGTGCAGCACTTCCATCGGAATATGCGCTGCCTGCGCGCTCTTGATGAAGAGATCCGACATGGCCGCGAGCGCGATGCTCATGCCGCCCGACGCCGACCCCGTGATACCCGCAAGCGCGCTCACCGAGACGGCGGCGTTGACGAGCGGATTCGGAATGCTCTTGAGCGCATCGCTCACGACGATGAAGCCGGGCAGCGCCGCAATCACGCCGCCGAAGCCGTATTCAGAGGCGGTATTCATCGAGGCGAGCAGCGCGCCGGCCACGGCCGCCTTCGTGCCGTCCGCGAAGCGTTTTTTCACACGGCCGAACGCTGTGACGATCACGAGCACGATGCCAGCGAGCAGCGCACCCTGAACCGCCCAGATCGCCACGACCTGTTTGACCGTGGCCGTGACTGGCGTATGAATGCCGGGCAGCACTTCAGGCGGCACGGTTACGGTGTCGCCGTACCAGATGGGAATCCAGTGCGTGAGCAGGAAGTTCGCCACACCCACCAGCACGAGCGGTGCGACGGCCAGCACCGGGTTGGGCAGGTGCTCGGTCTTGACGTGTTCGGGTTCGTTCACGAGCGAGGTGCCGTAGCCTTCGCCCTTCGCCATCGCACCGCGACGGCGCCATTCGAGGTACGAGAGACCCACCACGATGATGAAAAGCGAACCGATCACGCCAAGCGCGGGCGCGGCCCACGCCGTGGTCTTGAAGAACGTGGTGGGAATGATGTTCTGGATTTGCGGCGTGCCGGGCAGCGAATCCATCGTGAACGAAAATGCGCCGAGCGCGATGGCGCCTGGCATGAGGCGCTTGGGAATATCGCTCTGCCGATAGAGTTCGGCGGCGAACGGGTAGACGGCGAACACCACCACGAAGAGCGAAACGCCGCCGTAAGTGAGCAGCGCACACACGGCCACGATCACGGCGTTGGCGCGCGAGCGGCCGATATAGCGGATGGCGGCGTGCACGATCGCTTCGGAGAATCCCGATAGTTCGATCACCTTGCCAAATACCGCGCCGAGCAGGAACACGGGAAAGTAGAGCTTCACGAAGCCGACCATCTTTTCCATGAAGATGCCGGAAAAGACGGGTGCAACAGCGCCGGGGTCGGTGAGGAGGACCGCGGCGAGCGCGGCGATGGGCGCGAAGAGAATCACGCTATAGCCGCGATACGCGGCAAGCATGAGGAACGCGAGGGCGGCGAGAACGATAACAAACGACATGGAGTCTCCTGCGGATCGATCGTGATGCGCGATACGGCTTGTTGCGTGTGCGATGGCTTTCGATGCGGTTTTTAATGCGGCACGGTCACATGGTGCGTCGCAGCGATTGTAGCGAATGGATGTGTCTCCTTATTGCGAGCGTGGCCGCGCGGTTCTGTTGTTGTGCAGAAGAATTTGACGCGACGCCGGTCTGTCAGGCTGTTCAGTGCCCGCTCACCCTCATTCCGCACACCTGAGCCTCGTCATCGAACGGCGTCTTGTCTTCTTCGAATGCATGGCCGTGCTGGCCGACCGTGTGGAGCAGACCACGACCGACCCTGCGCGCCTGAAGTCCCTGGAAGCTCTGCTCGAACTCGTTCACTTCTCCGCCCGACTTTCCTGGAGCCCGTGCCGGATTAGGCCCCTGTCGCGTAGACGCCGCAACGATTCATGCCGCGTGGGTATTGTGGCGCGTCCTTGACGACGCGCCAGGCGCGACCCTGCGCGTGCGGGTAGCTTGGGAAGATTTTTGCCAGTCTGCGCGGCACGTTGCGCGCCATCAATTCAGGACTACAGAACAGGAGGATGCCAATGGCAGAGTCTGACAATGCTGTGAGACTTGTAACGGGCAGGCAGTCTGCCCATATGGAAATTATCCGGCGCCACCGGAACGGCAAGGCTTCAGACGAAGACCGCCGCAAGCCACGCGAGATGCCCGAGGTGTCGGTGGTCGAGTGGGAAGTGCATGAGGAAGTCTGCAAGCCCTACAGGATCAAGGCGCTGGTTTCGACCTCGGAGCCGGTGTCGCGCAAGGACATTCTCGGCCAGTGGGTGAAGTTCAGGTTCCAGACGGAGGAAGGCGCACCGGTTCGTGCGTTCTTCGGCTTCGTGTCCCGTTTTCATTCGGTGACCCGCTCACCGGATGGCTGTACGTACCGTGTCGTGATCCTCCAGCGCCTGGCACTGGCCGACGGCCCAAGCAACTGCGCAACCTATCAGAACAAGTCGTCGCCTGAGATTATTGAGGAGGTCATCGGGCGCAACGACCTGAAACCGTGGACACGGGTGGTCACACGGCTGCGGCGGCAGCATCCCAGGCATGCGTTCCGTTTCCAGTTCAACATGGGCGATTGGGATTACATCCGCCTGGAAATGGAGCAGGCGGGTCTGTTCTCTTTTACGGAGAACGACAAGCACGGCGAAGTGCTGGTGATTGCCGACGACATTGACGGCTATACCCGGCCCGCCATCGAACTGAAGGAGCGTGCGGGCGGCGGGCTGCTGACGTTCGAGGAATCGATTTACTCGCTGAAGGTTCGGACGCAGGCGGTGCCGGATTCCTTCGTCGTGGCTGACTACAACCCCGACAAGGCATTTACCCTGTACCGTGAGGAAGGCCGCGCACGTAACGAGTTCAGCAGCGAGGACGACAACACGATGCTGGGCACGCCCTACGTGTGGGGCACGCACCACGGGGACGCGGAGGGCGCGAAGCGCGAAGCGGTGTTGCGCCATGAGGCGGCGCGCTCACAGCAAGTCACTTGCAAGGCGAAGTCCACGATGCCGGCGATCCGCCCTGGCTGCATCGTCAAGCCCGACACGCTGGAGGCGTACGCGGCGGAAGAAGGCACCGGCCTGGAAACGAAGGAAGGCGTGTTCGTCTTCAAGGTCGTGCATCGCGGCGCGCGCAACCAGAACTATCGCAACACCTTCCATGCGATTCCGGCAGGCCGTCCGTACCGCATGCCCATTGATGAGTCGAAGTGGCCGCGCGTCCATACGCTGGGGTTCACGGTCAAGTCGCCGGACAACTACACGTATCCGTATCTCGACGCCGAAGGCCGCATCGTTGTGCGCTTTCACTGCGACTTTGGCAACTGGCCGAAGGGTGGTGAGAGCGTGCCCCTGCGCATGGCGAAGCCCTTCGCCAGCAAGGACCGCTCGGGCCTGAACATGCCGCCCGTGGATGGTGACCACGGCATAGCGGGCTTCTACGAGGGCAATCCAAACAAGCCCTTCGCACTGGCGTTTCTGCCGTCTTCAGTCAACCCGGACCTCATCAACAGCTCGCGCCGCCGCATCTCGCGCAGTGAAATCCGCACACGTGGCGGCAACAAGATGTGGATGGACGATTGGGAAGGCCAGCGCGGCATCGAACTGAGCACGGAGGAAGCGGGTCGCTCGCAGCTTAACCTGGGCTTCATTCCCGATGGTGATCTGAAGGAAAGGGGAACGGGCGCGGAGCTGCGCACCGGGGGACATCTCGTGGACCGGGGCGGCGCGGGCGTGATGGTCACGGCCTACAACCAGGGCGGCGGCAGCGGCAAGGTGCTCGCCATGGACGAGACGGATGCGCAGTTCAAGGATCACCAGGCACTCAGCAAGTCACTTGCTGATTCCGCCGATGCATCGAAGGCAACGCCCGCTGATCTCGCTGCGCAGCAGGCGATCAACGATGGCCTGCACGAGCTGAAGAAGCCGGGGGTGCTGGTCACCGGCCCTGGTCCGTTGGGTATCGCATCGGGCGATGGCGTGCACGTGGCCGCCGATGGCTCGCTCATCGCAACCACGAAGAAGGGCATGCACTTCAGCACGCTCAAGCGCTTCACCGCGGCTGCGAGCGATCTGGTGTCGCTCTTCTCGCAGAAGGGCATGAACCTCATCACGGCAGCGGGCGACTTCGTGGCGCAGGCCCAGCGCGGGCGCATGCAGCTCGCCTCGCAGGGCGACATGACGGTGGAAACGGTGGACGGCGTGCTGCACGTGAAGTCCCCGAAGGAGATCGTGCTGAACGCGGGTGGATCGTATATCCGCATCGCACCGGGCGGGATCGAGTTCGGCTCGCGTGGCGGTGCGGTGTTCAAGACAAGTGGCCTGAAGAAGATCGGACCCGCGCAGATGGACCTGGGCGGGGCGGCGTTCGCGCCACAGTTCGTGCCGTACACCACCGGGTGCGACGTGTGGCGCAGCAATGCGAACTTCATCAAGGAGATCACGCCCGCGCCTGCACCGAACCCATCGCAGTGGACGGGACTGGTGAATACCGGTGCGGTGCGACCCGCGCCCGCGGCTGCGCCTGCGCCTGCGTTGGATGCGGCGTCGATGGCATCGGCGGGTGAACGCGCCTGCATTCTTCGTCTTGACCGGACCACGGCGCAGGGCACTGTCCTCGATGGCATCGAGGATACCGGGGTGAATGATCGCGGCATGAGCTACCTCGGGGCACGGGTACAGTGCCCTGCGTGCGGCGCCATCGGGATCATTGTCGCGAATGGACCGCGTTCAGAGGATGACGCCATGGACGGCAAGCTGCCCGCGCTGGAGGGGGACTTCTGCCGTTGCAGGTGTTTGCCGATGCCCCAGCTCATCGCCTCGCAGCATGACTGGACTTACGAGAGTTGATACGGAGGAACGATGGCTTTTCGATGGGATGAGCCGATGCTTGAGGAGCGGGAGGCGGGGAAGCCGCCGCCTCTCTGGCTATATGTTGTGCTGCTCGTTGTTGTGGAATGTGTTGCTTTCGGGTTGACTGTGGCGACCTGGCCCAAGGGCAAGTCCGCTAACTCGTGGGAATTCGTGCGCGGCTTGTTGTTGACCGGCCCCGCGTTTTGGGGAGCATTGTGTGCACTTATTTACCACAGTGCCCATGGACAATACGCCTTCGAGACAGCCGTCACGAATCAGGAAGCCTGGCAGCGGAAGCGGTCGTGGCTACGCTCCAGCCGTTCGGGTGTGGGCGTGCTCGATAGCGTCGTGCTCGCGCCCGAGCCAGACCTGGCCGAGCGCATGCTGGCACTCGACGGCACACCGCCCGAGAACCCCGGCAAGGTGATGGCGCTGGAAGAACTGGATGGAGGGGAATCGAGGCTTCACGTCCTGCTGGAAAGGCTGCTTGGCCCCCTTGCCCCGAAGCTGGCTGGGGCCATGCGCAGTGAGTCGTTCCAGCTCATGATGCAGGGGGACCGGGATGACTCGTCCGACGTGATTAACCAGGTGTGGAAGAAGCTCGAGCTGCCGGGATTTCCACGCATCGTCCGCATGCAACCCGACACCGTGCCGAAGTTCGCAGAGACGTGGTTCCAGGCTGACGCCGATCCGCAATACCGGTTGGTTCTCGCGTGGCACCTCAATGACGGTGGGGCGGACGCCCCCCACGAATTCTCTGAATTCGGGGTCGCCCTGCTGCTCGGCTCGCACCAGCTCATGTGGGAAAAGCGTGGCAAGCTCCGGGGGCAGGCGTGGCTGCTGCGCGGGATCGAGACGGAACCCGACCAGGCGGAAGACGCACTGACACAGCTACTCCAGGCTGAACAGGTGGAGTCGAAGCGCATCCGCAACTTCTGGCACAGCCGCCTCAAGGGCCTTGCGCAGCACGCGACCCTGGGTGCTGTCAGGGACAGTGACCTGAAGGTTTCCACACACGCAATCGAAAACGCCATCGGTCCGCAGGCTCCAGCGTCACGATGGCTGGTGTATGCCCTGACGGCGAAGATGGTGCACTTTGGACAGGGTGCACAGCTTGTGGCGCTGCCTGGTGGGAAAGGCGTAATGCTCAATCTGGCGATCAAGGAGCCGCAGGGGGTAAACCTGCCGTGGAAGCACAGCTATGGCTACACCATTGTCCCGGTTGCCGAAGTGCTGTTTGTCTGCCTGTTCGCGTTTGGCCTGTTGCTGCTGGACACCACCCAGGGGTGGAACGGGCTTGATACAGCATTCGTTGTGCTCGCCGTGCTCGGGAGTGCCGCATTTTTCGCCGCCAGATACTTCAGGCGTGAGCAGCTTCTTCATGAGTGCTGGCGTGTTTTGCGCGGAGGGGCGTCGTGATCCCACGGCGGCCGCGTAGACACCGCATCCTGCTGGATCCACCCTTCATCAGGTTTTTGCGGGCGGCCATGTTCATCCTGGCCGTCTATACAAACGTGGTGGGGTGGTTTGCGGCCAAGGACCTCGGCGATTCCCGATCGTCGCGAACAGGATCACGCTGTAGCCGCGATACGCGGCGAGCATGAGGAACGCGAGGGCGGCGAGAACGATAACAAACGACATGGAGTTTCTTGCGAATCGATCGCGGTGCGCGATGCGGTTTTTAATGCGGCACGGCGATGGTGCGTCGCAGCGATTGTAGCGAACGGATGTGTCTCGTTATTGCGAGCGTGGCCGGGCAGTCCTATCGTTGCGCAGAAGAGGAAGCTGGGATGAGCCGGTGAGGTGACAGTCGATGAGTGGAATCGGTGTGAGAGGCCAAAGCGCGGGGCGCGCGCGAGCGGCGCGGGCAGCGCGCCTTGCGGCGACGCTTGCCTGCATGGGTCTTCTCGCGGGCTTTTGGGCGGCCGCCGCACCAGCGCAATCGCAAACCGGCGCCTCCGCGCCTGCATCGAAGGCACAGACCGGCGCGAAGCCAGCGGACGGCCAGCGCAAGAACTGGTACAACGATCCGTTCTTCGCACTTTCGAGCGCGATCAGCGCCTGCCCGCAGCCGCTCGGCCCGCTGATGACGAAAGCCGAAGCCGACGACGATGCCCACTATCGCGTGGAGCGCGGCACGACGTGCTGGCTCGCGCACAAGTGCTCGAAGCCCAACTCGTATCTCTACGATCCGGACATCGCAGCGGCGATTCGTCAGCAACTGCAAGGCGATGCCCTGTTTGCGGGCACTAGCATCTGGATCACGGTGCAGCGCCGTTTCGTCTACGCGGAAGGCTGCGTCGGCCCTGGCTTCGACAGCGCCGCGCTGGAGCGCAGGCTCGCGGCGATTCCCGACGTCGAGCAGGTCTTCGTGCGCGTGAGTTCGGACCCGCGAGGCGCGCTGCCTTACAAGACGCTCTTGACCGCGCCCTGAGCGCGCAAAGGCTGCGCTCGCAGCGATGCATCGCACGTGGCTCGCGGCATGGCACAATCGCAACGTCGAAAAACTAGAAGCCCATCGGGGTGCTCCAAATGACTCGTCCTGGTTCGTCGTTGTTCCGTTTGCGCAGATTGCCGTTCGCGGCGTGCGCGTTCACCTTGATCGCAGGGCTTGCTGCGTGCAGCAGCGGGCCGCCGCTGTTCCTGTCGGACGGCCGTCCGACGGTCCAGGTCCAATGCCCGGCCTCGGGCGATCGCGATTCTTGCGCGCAACAGGCGCGCGCCCAGTGCGCCGGCGCGGGTTACGACACCGTGACGACATCGACCGACAGCGGCAATTACATGCTCGTGTTTGCCTGCCGCAAGGCCCAATAGGGCCCTCCAAGCCTCGCTTGCGCCGCTCAGCCCTCGGCGGCGGCGCCTGTGCCACGCGCCGGCAGATTCAGCAACAGGCGCAGCAGGTCAGGCTGGCGGCGGGTCGCCGTCTTCTGAAAGATCGACTGCAATTGTTTGCGCACGGTGTCGTGCTGCACGCCGACGTGTACGGCGATTTCCTTTTGCGTGAGACCCTCCGCTAGCAAGAGCGCAATACGGCATTCGGCCGGCGAGAGGTCGAAGGCCGTGGCGAGCACTCGCTCGTCGACTAGCGGCGCGGAACGCGGATGATAGAAGGTCAGCGCCGCGAAGGCGCGCAATTCCGAGGTCGAGGCGTCGTCGGCCGTCACCACGTTGTAGAACGCGTAGAGCACCTCCTGCTGGCTCGCAGTGAGCTTCGCCGAGCGTTGCGCGCGACCCGGCGCGTCATGGGTCTGGCCAGGCGGGTCCATTGAGGCGGCGCCGTCCGGCGCATCAGCCGCGACCGTGCTGTCGGGAGCACCTACGATGCGCAACGCGCGAAAGCGCGCCGCCGCCGCCCGCGCGCCGCTAGCGCGGCTACGCAGCCTGGCCTCGCTCACGGCGATGTCCTCGAGCAGGCGCGCGTGATGGGGCGCCGCGAGCGTGAGCCGCCGCCCGCGCACCCGCACGAGCGAGGTCGCTTTCAGGAGCCGCTGCGCGGGCTCGTTGCTATGGAGCACCTCGCCCAGCGCGTTCACGAGCATGGCTGGCGGGCGTGAGCGGTTTGCAAGCGTGTCGGCGTTCAAGGTAAAGCGGCGCGCGTAAAGGCGCACCGCGCGCACGAGGTGCGGCGTGAGCCGCTCGAGCAGTTCTCGGTGCTCGGCGAGCAGCGGCCCGGCCGCGGCGTCCGCGCGCAACGCGAGCATGACCGTGAGTCCGTGCTGCTCGATCAGCTTGCACAGCGCCACGCAGCGACGGCCTTCCTCGAGCGGACAGAGTTCGAAACCGGCTGCACAGTCGCCTTCCGCGCAGTCGAACTCGACGCCGCAATACAGCCACTTGCCTGCCGGGAACGCACGCAGCCACGCAAGGCGTGCGTCGTCGCGATAAAGCGGACGAATGCGCTCCAGCGGTTCCGCGCCGGAGAGTGCGAATCCGTCGCTCCAGGCAAATAGATCGCGCTGCCGCTCAAAGGCAAACAGATGAATCGACGCCATGCCCGTCGTTTCGCGCAATTGCGCGCAAAAATCCTTCCAGGCGCAAGGATTATCGAGTGTGTCGTAAATAACGTGCAGCAGGCGATCGTATTGTGATTCGTTTGTTCTCACGCCATTCTCGTTGTTCGTATTGTGAAAAGCCATCGGCGGCAAAATGCGCTCCGCATAGCGTTCCACAATTGAGGAATATACAGATGCAATAGCCCCCGTTAATCTGCTTTCCGATATGGATGCGGATACAACCGTCAGCGTGGACGAGTGGCCATTGAAATTCCGTGCGGTATCCAACGGATAGCCGGGCACGCTGACCTTATTCTGGTCTGACGGTACGAAAAAAGCCGTAAATCCGCTGCAACGTGCATTTAGCACGGCCAGAAGGCGTGATTACCAAACTTACCGATTATCCGCTGCGTGCGGAAAAGCGGCGATGCGACGAAAGTGAGTGCGCGCTATTTGCGCGAGCTCGATAAAACTTGTCATTACCGGGGCCAGCGATGAATCATCACCAACTCGAAAAGGACATTGAGCATCTCGAACACATCATCGGGCGGCTGTCGGGGCGCGACCGTATTCCACTCTCTTATTGGCGCAGCAGGCTCGAATCCGTTTCCAGCGCGAACCTGGTTCCTTCGCAGATGCAGCGCGTGAAGCGGCTCAACGAAGCGCTGCGCGCGCTCGAAAGCCGTCTGTCACACGAATCGCTCCAGCAGCGCGAGCGCTAACGCCAACGTTTGCGGCAGTTCTGTAAAAAAGCGCTCCTTCGCGGTCGCTCGCGCTCCAAACCGGTCACAATGGCAATCTCGTGACCGAACTGGAGATGATGTTTCATGCCGAGCTACAAGCAACTGACCGCCCAGCTGGAGAAGCTTCATAAGGAAGTGGCTGCGGCGCGTGAAAAGGAAATTGACCAGGCGATCGCCGAGATCAAGGAAAAGATCGCGGAGTACGACATCACTGCGGAAGAACTGGGCTTCACGAGCCGACGCGCAGGCCCCGCGCGCAAGAAGGCGCTGCCGGCGCGCTACATGAACCCGAAGACCGGCGAGACCTGGAGTGGCCGTGGCCGCGCGCCGGGCTGGCTAGCGGGCAAGAACCGCGAACGATTCCTCATCAAGGAATAACGGGCCGATTCTCGCCAGGCCGTTACGCCGGGGTGCGCGAAGCACCCGGCGTGAGAGCAGTACCGCTTCAAGCCTCCCGCAAAAGCTCACCTCACGCACTGTGCCGTGCGAGAGCGGCATGCCGCAATGAGCAGGACAAGGGCGTTCACGCAGTGGGTTCATGTCTGACGCGAAAGGAAAATTTCGCGAAAATGGGGCGCGCCTCGTGGGCGTGCCGGGGGCACGAGGGTGTCGATGGTGCGCTCGCACCGAGGTCCTGTAAAAGCTCACCTTTGGCAATGCGGCGCCAAGCTGCACGTCTAAGCTGTTCGAACCCCATCAAACCTTTAGTCGACGGGACGAATGCCGTGTATCATTCGGTCCCGGCGCCTTTTCGCTTTTTTGCGCGTGCATCCGCGGGACATTCCCGATCGCTCGTGCTATTTGCCGCGCGTAGCGGTCCGCACAGGGCCGCCGCATGTGCATCAAGCGTTATTTGAAAACGCGCCCGCAAGCGCCGCCGCGCTCGCCGCAACCCCCGCCACGCGGCCCGGTTGCCCGAATTCATCTGTGATACCCGTCCTATCCATGTCAGTAGCCGAACTCAGACGCCGCCGCACGTTCGCGGTCATTTCTCACCCGGACGCGGGCAAGACCACGCTCACCGAAAAACTGCTGCTGTTTTCGGGCGCGATCCAGATCGCCGGTACCGTGAAGGGCAAGAAGAGCGGCCGCTTCGCGACCTCCGACTGGATGGAGATTGAAAAGCAGCGCGGCATTTCGGTCGCAAGCTCGGTCATGCAGTTCGAGTACGGCGACGCCGTCATCAATCTGCTCGACACCCCGGGCCACGAAGACTTCTCGGAAGATACCTATCGTGTGCTGACTGCCGTGGACGCGGCCGTGATGGTGATCGACGGCGCGAACGGCGTGGAAGCGCAGACGCTCAAGCTGCTCGAAGTCTGCCGCAGCCGCAAGACGCCCATTCTCACGTTCATCAACAAGCTCGACCGCGAAGTGCGCGAGCCGCTCGACCTGCTCGACGAGATCGAGCAGCACCTGGGCGTGGCCGCCGTGCCGTTCACCTGGCCCATCGGCATGGGCAAGGAGTTCCAGGGCGTGTACGACATCCAGCGCGACCAGGTGCGCGTGTTCCGCGCGGGTCAGGAGTCGCTTGGCGGCGCGGTGGAAACGCTGCAAAACATCGGCGAAGAACAAGGCGAAGCCCGTTTTGGCTATCACTGGAAGCGCACCAAGGAAGAGGTCGAGCTGATCACGGGTGCGACGCCTACTTTCGATCGCGACGCCTTCCTCGCGGGCGAGCAGTCGCCGGTGCTGTTCGGCTCGGCGATCAACAACTTCGGCGTGAAGGAAATTCTCGACGCGCTCGTCGATCTCGCGCCGCCGCCGTCGCCACGCATGGCCGTGCAGCGTCCGGTCTCGCCCGACGAGCCCAAGTTCACTGGCGTCGTTTTCAAGGTGCAGGCCAACATGGACCTCGCGCACCGCGACCGTGTGGCGTTCATCCGCGTGTGCTCGGGCCATTTCGAGCGCGGCATGCAGTTGAAGGTGACGCGCAACAACAAGACCTTCCGCGCGAACAACGTGGTGAGCTTCTTGTCGCAGCGCCGAGAAACCGTGGCCGAGGCGTACCCTGGCGACATCATCGGTATTCCTAATCATGGCACGCTGAGCCTGGGCGATACGCTCACCGAAGGCGAAGACCTGCAATTCACGGGTCTGCCGTTCTTCGCGCCGGAAATCTTTCAGACGATCGAAGTGGTCGATCCGATGCGCGCAAAGCAATTGGGCGAAGCGCTCAAGCAGCTTGGCGAAGAGGGCGCGATTCAGGTGTTCCGCCCGATTCACGGCGGCGCAACGATTCTGGGCGCGGTTGGCCAACTGCAGTTCGAAGTGGTGTCGCACCGCCTCTCGGCCGAGTACAAGGTTGCCGTGCGCCTGATGCCCGCGCGCTATCGTCTCTCACGCTGGGTAACCTGCGACGATCCCGCCGAGTTGCGCCGCTTCACCGATTCGTACGAGGCCCGTATGGCTTACGACGCGTCGAACGCGCCGACCTATCTTGCCTCGCACGTCTCCGAAATCGAGGTCGCGCAAAAGGCCTGGCCGAAGATCGTGTTCAACGAGTTGCGCGAGCATTCGGGCGCGCCGTTCCGTAAGTCGATGTAAAACACGCGGCGCGCTCGCGCCGCGTTTTCAAACAAGCGAAATGCCTTCTCGCGCATCGTGGTGTCACACGCCCAGGGGGCGTGCGACGCCATGCCGCCGCATCTGCGCTCATACGCGCCGGGCGAAAAACGCGCATCGCCTGCGCGCTTGCCCTATCCTCTTCTCGTAACGATAAAAGACGACAAACCGGCGTTCGCCTGTACGGCACGCGCCTGTCCGACCGACGAGGAGTCCCTGTGACCGTACGCAATCTCGATGCGGTGTTCCAGCCGAAATCCGTGGCCGTGATTGGCGCTTCGCAGCGCCCCGGCAGCATTGGCAGCATGGTGTGGCGGCGGCTGATCGAGGGCGGCTTCACGAGCCCGCTCTGGGCCGTCAATCCGCGCCATGCAGGCGACTTTGAAGCATTCGACGGCCGCCCCGTGCTCGCCGACGCGGGCGATCTGCCCGAAGCGCCCGGCGTCGCCATCATCTGCACGCGGCCCGCCACGTGGCCCGCGCTCGTGCATCGCCTCGGCGGCATGGGCACACGCGCGGCGATCATCGTCGGCGAGGCGCGCGACGAGGCCGATCAGGCCGACCTGCGCCACGCGCTGGCGGCGGCGCGCCCGCACTTGCTGCGCATCGTCGGCCCAGGCAGCCTTGGCGCGCTGACGCCCGCGCTCAACGCGCAGCTAGGCGCGGCGGCATCGATTGCGCGCAAGGGCGGCGTAGCGTGGGTTTCGCAGTCCAACGCCCTCACCAATGCCGTGCTGCGCTGGGCCGCCCCGCGCGGCCTCGGCTTCTCGCACGTGATCGCGCTCGGCGACGAAGCCGACGTCGACGTGGGCGATGTGCTCGACTATCTCGCGAGCGACCCGAGCACGCGCGCCATCCTGCTCGAAGTGGACACGATCCGTGCGGCGCGCAAGTTCATGTCGGCGGCGCGTGCGGCGGCGCGCAACAAGCCGGTGCTCGCGCTGAGGAGCGGCCGCGACGACAAGGGCGACGCGCTCTACACGGCGGCGTTCCGGCGCGCGGGCGTCGTGCGCGTCGATACGCTCGATGACCTGCTCGACGAAATCGAAACGCTCGGCGTGGGCCGCGTGGCCGCGAGCGACACGGCCACGCTCATCACGAGCGACCGCGGTGTGGCTGCGCTTGCGCGCGACGCCTTCATGAAGGCTGGCGACACGCTCGCGCGTTGGGATGACGAAGCGCGCGCGGCCATCCAGGCCGCGCTCCCGCATGCACAGGCGGGCAATCCGCTCGTGCTCGGCGACACCGCGAAGCCCGAGCACTTCGGCCTCGCACTGCAAACGCTCGCCACGCACCGTTCGAGCGGCACGGCGTTCGTCGTGCACGCACCCACCCACAGCGCGCCCGTGGACGCGGTGGCGCGCACGCTGATCGAGCAGCAGCGCTATGCGTATCGCGGCATGCTCGCGTGCTTCTTCGGCGGGGTGGACGAAAAAACGCGCGACGAGTTGCACGCGCACGGCATTCCGGTGCACACCACGCCGCGGCGTCTGGCGCGCGGGTTTGCGCGTCTCGTCGATTACCGGCTGGGCCGCGAGCTGCTGATGCAGACGCCCGAAACGATGCCTGCCCAAGGGCCGGCCGCGATCGAGGCCGCGCAAGGCGAGGCACGCGCGGCGCTGGCGGCCGGGCGCACGGAACTGAAAGGGGAGGAGGCGGGCAGATTGCTGGCCTTGTTCGGGCTCGTCACGCAGGCACAGGACGAACCGGGCGTGAAGCCGGTGGTGGACGTGTCGGTGGAGTTTCGCGACGACGATAACTTCGGCCCGGTGTTCCGTTTCGCCGCGCCTTCGCCGGACGATATTTCGCCGCCGCTGCGTGTCTATAGCCTGCCGCCGCTCAATCCCGTGCTCTCTCGCGACATCGTCGCGCACTCGCCCTATGCGCGCTACACGGCGCCCGAGCCAACGCTGGCCGCGCTCACCGAGCTGTCTCAGTTCGTGTGCGAGGTGCGGGAGATCGTGGGCTTGCGTCTGACGCTGCGCGTGCTGCCCGAGGCGGTCGTGGTCGTCGCGCCCTGCCTGCAGCTCGCGGAAAAGCGCAGCCGCTTCGCGATCATGCCGTATCCGCGGCGGCTGGAAGAAACGCTCGAGTGGCATGGCGAGCGCCTCACGATCCGGCCGATCCGTCCCGAAGATGAGGACATGCACCGCATGTTCGTCGAATCGATGACGCCCGACGATTTGCGCCTGCGCTTCTTTTCGGCGGTGCGCAGCTTCGATCACACGCAGCTCGCGCGCATGACGCAGATCGACTACGACCGAGAGATGGCGCTCATCGCGGTCGTGCAGGGCGAGGATGGCCAGCCGCGCACGCTGGGTGTGGTGCGCGCGGTGGCCGACCCGGACAACGAGACCGCCGAATTCGCGGTCACGATTCTGTCGAATCTCAAGCGGGGCGGCCTTGGCCGCTTGCTGATGTCGCGCATCATCGCGTACGTGCGCACGCGCGGCACGCACTGGCTGCTCGGCGAGGCGCTACGCGAGAACGCGCCGATGATCGGCCTCGCGCGCGCCTGTGGCTTCACCGTCACGCCCACGGAAGACCCGGGCGTGGTCGGTTTTCGCATGCCGCTCGACTGAGCGGCGAAGTCAGGCGGCCAGCTTCGCGAGCGCGTCGTCGATCTGGCCGCGCGTGAGCGCGAGCTCTTCGAGCCAGGCGTCACCGTACTGCGCGCCGGTTTCCTTCTCCAGCCGCGCGATGGTAGCGGCGCAGCGCGCGGCGTCCTTGGGCGTGGCGATGAACGCCTTGACCGACTGGCCGCCCTGGAACGCTTCGAACAGCGGCGTGCGGATTTCATCGGGCAGCGCGCGCGTGGTCCACTGATGCGTCTTGCCGTTGAAAGTGAGCGAAGGCGGCAGCACGCGCTCCTTGCGCGTGGCCGGAATCAGGCCGAAATTGCGCGCGGCTTCGGCGATCTGCTCGGCCGTGAAAAGCTCCTCGGGAGCGATCTCGAATTGTGCGATGGCGGTTTCGACGGTCTTCATCGCGTCGGCGCGGTCGTCGCGCTTTTTCTGCGCGCGCGCGACGATGTCGCGCAGTTCGTCGGCTTCTTCGGGCGTGATCGTGAAGCTCGCCTGTTTCTGCTGAAGCTCGGAAAAGCGCTGGAATTCTTGATCGGTCAGGAGTTTCGCCATGGGTTTTCGAATGCGCGGCAGCCATTTGCCGGAAGGCAAGGCGCACAGGTTTTTTTGAGAGGGCCGCCATTCTAACCGTTTTGCGTGGCGGCCTTCCATTTGCGCGGAACGAGCGTGCCTGCGCGCGTGCCGCACATGTAGGACGTGTCCGATTTCATCGGGCGAAGGCGATCCCTATCATCGCCGGATGAACTCATCGCGCCCCTCATCTCAAACCGATTCGCGCCCGGACGCCTTGCTTCAACGCGGCATCGCGCACCTGAACGACGAAAAATACAGCTTCGCCGAAGCGCTCTTTCGCGAGATTCTCGCGCAGGACCCGCATCACGCCGAAGCGCTCCATCAACTCGGCGTGACGCTCGCGCGGCAGTCGCAGTTCGAGGCGGCCGAACACTGGCTGCGCGCGTCGCTCGCCCAGCGCGAGAGCGGGCCGTGCTGGCGCGATCTCGCATGGGCGCTGCTATGGCAGGGCCGCGACGGCGAGGCGATCGAAGCGTATCGCGCCGCGATCGGCGCGGGCGTGCGCGAGGCGCGCGTTTTCAACAACCTCGGCAATCTGCTCAAGAAGCGCAACTCGTTGCCGCAGGCGCAGGCCTGCTACCGCGAGGCCATTGCGACCGACGCGAGCTACGCGCTCGCCTACAGCAATCTCGCGATGCTTCAGCAGGACGCCGGCGAACTCGAAGCCGCCGAGGCAAACCTCACGCAAGCGCTCACGCTCGCTCCGAACTCGCCGCATCTCTGGCAGTGCTATGGCGGTTTGCTGGAGCGTCTGAACCGCATAGACGAAGCCGATGAAGCGTATTGCCGCGGCGGCCGCTGGGAAGCCGCGCAATTCGTGCGCCGCCGCGAGGCGCACTGGCAGCAGCTCACCGAGATCGACGCGGCAGCGCTCGCCATGGTGTCGGCGGGCACGGCGGACAACCTCACGCCCTGGTGCCTGCTCGGCATCCCGGCGCTCACGCCGCAGCTGCATCGCGAAGCGGGGTCGCGCTTCGCGCAGAGCCGCTGGCGCGGAGAACTGGCCGCGGCGCCGCTCGTGGCGCGCGGCGCGGGGCTCGCTGCCGCGCTGGCACGCTGCAGAGCGGGAGAGCGGCTACGCATCGGCTATCTTTCGGCGGACTTTTACGATCACGCCACGCTGCGCCTGTTGGCGGGCGTGCTCGAACTGCACGACGCCATGCGCTTCGACGTTCATCTGTATTCGTACGGGCCCGACCCCGACGCCGCGGCTCGCGCGCGCTTAGCGCACGTGCCGGGCACGTGGCACGACATCGGCCCGGTGTCCGACGCCCGGGCCGCCGCCCAGATCGCGCACGACGGCATTCACCTGCTCGTCGACCTGAAAGGCTATACAACGGGCGCGCGGCTTGGCATCACGGCGCTGCGGCCCGCGCCCGTGATCGTGAGCTGGCTGGGCTATCCCGGGTCGCTCGGCCACGCGCGGCTAGCGGACTACCTCATCTCCGACTCCATCGTCACGCCGCCTGATGCCGCCTCGCACTACAGCGAGACGCTGGCGCTGATGCCGCATTGCTACCAGCCGGTCGATCACCGCCGCCAGAGCGCGCCGCCGCCCTCGCGCGCGCAAGCGGGTTTGCCCGAAACCGGCTTTGTGTTCTGCAGCTTCAACCAGACCTTCAAGTTCAACGCGCCGATGTCGGCGCTGTGGGCGCGACTGCTCAAGGCCACGCCCAGCGGCGTGCTTTGGCTGCTCGATCCGGGCTCGGAGCGCGCGAAAGCGAACCTGCGCAGCTTTTACGAGACGCAAGGCGTCGATCCCGCACGCGTGATCTTCGCCCCGCGCGTGTCGCAGGAAGCGCACCTCGCGCGCCTGCCACTCGCGGACCTCGCGCTCGACACGCTCCCGGTGGGTTCGCACACCACGGGCAGCGACGCGCTCTGGGCCGGCGTACCGATGGTGACGGCGCCGGGAACGTTGTTCGCGGGCCGCGTGGGGGTGAGTCTGCTGCACGCGGCGGGGCTCTCCGAACTCGTCGCGCACGATCTCGACGCGTACTTCCAGATCGCGCTCGGCTTTGCCACCGACGCGGCATGGCGCGCCGGGGTGCGCGAAAAGCTCGCAGCCGCGCGTCGCACGTCGCCATTGTTCGACACGGCGCGATTCACGCGCGACCTCGAGCGTCTCTACATGGCGATCGCTCAGCGGGAGGCGCAGGGCTCAACGGAGGAATCGAGCGATCGTACGCCCGTGGTCGTGCAGTAGACGAGGTACGCATTCGCATGACGGCGCGCCTGGTCGCGCAACCGGGCCGACGGCTCGATCATCTCCATGCACGAGAATCTGTGGATCATCACGTTCGGCGCAGGGCGCTGGGTCATCAAGCAGCGTTCTTACTGAGCAGCACTGAACGTTACGCCGCGCCGTCCTCGCGAAACATCGACAAGGTCTGCACGGTCGCGCTCAGCATTTGCGTGGCCTCGTCGAGCGAGGGCGCGACATAGTCGTCGATGCGCTTGAGGAACGGGCAGGTCAGCGCCGCGATCGCCTGACCCGAAGGCCCGAGCACCGGAAACGTGACGTCCGTCACGCCGAAAATCTGCTGGCTGTCCTTGCGCGAGAAGCCCGCCTCGCGCACCTGCGCGCACGCGGCTTCCAGCGCCGCGTGATCGATAGCCACCTCGCCCTTCACCTTCGTATGCTCCGCAAGCATGTGCGCGCGCTGCTCCGGCGTTTGCCAGGCGAGGAGCGTGCGGCCCGAACTCGTATCGACGAGGCCCACGCGCGAACCCAGCCGCACGGCAATGCCCCACGTGCCCGGCCCGTCCACCTGCGCGATCACCAGCAGGTTGCCGCGGTCGTACACGCTGAGATGGCAGGACTGCTCGGCTTCGTCGGCGAAGCGCTGCATGAGCGGCAGCGCTTCCGAAATCAGGCGCTCCATGGGCGGGTGACGGTGCGCGAGCGCAAAGAGCTTCAGGCTCAGCGCATAGCGGTCGCCGCCCTCCGAGCGGATGACGTACTGGCGCGCCACCAGTCGCTCGAGCATGCGGTAGATCTCGCTCGCGTTGCGCCCTAGCGCCTTCGTGATCTCGGCGCGCGTGAGGCCGGCGCGCTGCTCCGCAAGCAGTTCGAGGATGTCGAGCCCCTTGTCCAGCGCGGGCGCGCGATAGCGATCGGCGTCGTCTTTCTCTTCGGCTTCTTCGGGCACGTTGTCCATCTGGCTTTTTTTCGCGTTCTTTTCCATTTGATCGTCCCCAGGGAAATCACGGACCCATGCTGCACTGCACATCGCTTGACCTTGTGATGTGCGTATATGAATAATACGTTCACTGGTGAATATAAACCAGCGTCGTCAGGTAGAGAAGAGGCAGTTGCAACGGGTCGCCGGCGCTTCGAGCATTCCACGTGGGCGCGGCGAACACATGTCATTCAACAAACGAAGGATCGATCGTGCCGGGCACAGAAGTGCCGCGATCGACCGAGAAGGAGACACACATGGCGTTCGCATCCGGGCTCTCGAAGGCCCGCCGCTCCACCGCAATTCACACCGCGCGCGGCTCCTTCGCCCGCGCCGCCAAAAAATCGCTTTGCGTCGCCGCGGCCTGCGCTGCAGCGTTCGGCGCGTCGAGTGCAGTCAACGCAGCCGAAGTCGGCAAGGTCGGCCTGGGTCTGCCGCTTCTCACTTCGCCGTTCTGGCAGTCATACAACAACTACCTCGGCGCTTATGCGAAGCAGGACGGCATCGACATTCTCGCGCCCGTGAACTCGAACAACGATCCCGCCCAGCAGATCACGGACATGAACAACATGATCAATCTGGGCGCGAAGGGCATCGTGGTCGGGCCGATCGATTCGGCTGCGATTAGCCGTGCGCTCGGCAATGCCGCGCAAAAGGACGTGAAAGTCGTGGCCGTGGACGTCGCGCCCACGCAGGGCAACGTCGCAATGGTCGTGCGCGCCGACAATCGCGCCTACGGCGAGCAGGCCTGCAAATACATTGGCGAGCATGTGAAGTCGGGCAAGGTCGTGCAGATCATGGGCGATCTCGCCTCGGTGAACGGGCGCGACCGCTCGGAAGCATTCCGCGCGTGCCTGAAGAACTATCCGAATCTGTCGCTGCTCGAAATTCCGGCCGGCTGGAAGGGCGACGTGGCGGCGAGCGCGCTGGACAGCCTGCTAACCGCGAACCCCGACGTGAAGGGCATCTACATGCAGGCGGGCGGCGTGTATCTCTCGCCCACGCTGCAAACGTTGCGTCGCAAGCAGTTGCTCTTTCCCGCGGGTGATCCGAAGCACATCGTGATCGTCTCCAATGACGGCATTCCGCAGGAGTTCGAAGCAATTCGCAAGGGCGAGATCGATGCGACCGTCTCGCAGCCCGCCGATCTCTACGCGAAGTACGGTCTCTACTACATCAAGGCTGCGCTGGAGGGCAAGACGTTCAAGCCGGGCAAGACCGATCACGACAGCACCATCATCCAGTTGCAGTCCGGCATTCTCGAAGACCAGTTGCCGGCGCCGCTCGTGACGAAGCAGAACGTCGACGACAAGAACCTGTGGGGCAACACCGTCAAATGAACGATCGAACGAGCGATCGGGCCGTAGCGGATAGCGCGCCGCCTTGGGGCGGCGCGGTATCGGTGGGCAGCCGCGAGGCGGCGGCGCGGGCTCTCGCGCCTGTGGTCGAGGCGAGCGGCGTGACGAAGCGTTATGGCTCTACGGCGGCGCTCGCCGACGTGAGCCTGCGCGTGATGGCGGGCGAGTCGCACGCGCTGGTGGGCCGCAACGGCGCGGGCAAGTCCACACTCGTTTCGATCCTCACTGGTCTGCGCAAGCCCGACGAAGGCACTGTGCGTTTCAACGGCGAGAGCGCGCCCGCGCTCGCCGACCGTGACGCCTGGCGCGAGCGTGTGGCCTGCGTGTATCAGCACTCGACCATCATCCGCGATCTCACGGTTGCGGAGAATCTCTTCATTAATCGGCAGCCCAGGCGGCGCGGCGTGATCGACTGGCCGACCATGCGCCGCGATGCGCGAGCGCTGCTCGACCACTGGCGTATCGACGTGCGCGAGGACGCGCGCGCGGGCGACCTCACGGTTGAAGCGCGTCAGCTCGTGGAGATTGCGCGGGCGCTTTCGTACGGCGCGCGTTTCATCATCCTCGACGAACCGACCGCGCAGCTCGACGGTGAGGAAATCAAGCGCCTCTTCCGGCGGATCGACGAGTTGCAGCGCGAAGGTGTGACGTTCCTGTTCATCTCGCACCATTTGCAGGAGGTGTATGAGATCTGCCAGGCCGTAACGGTGCTGCGCGACGCGCGTCATATCGTGAGTGCGAGCGTGGCCGCATTGCCGCGCGAGAAGCTCATCGAAGCCATGACGGGCGAACGCGGCGGCCTGAATGTCGCCGATGCGGCGGCGCGCGCAGCGCTGCCCGCCAACGCGCCTCTCGCACTGGAAGTGCGCGGCCTCACGGGCCGCGACTATCACGACGTGTCGTTCACGCTAAAGCGCGGCGAAGTGGTGGGCCTCACGGGCGCGACGAGCAGCGGACGCACGAGCGTAGGCGAGGCGATTGCGGGACTCGCGGCGCAGCGCTCGGGCGAGATCCGCGTGAAAGGCGCACCGCTCACGCCCGGCGACGTGCCCGCGGCGCTTGCGAGCGGCGTCGGTTGCGTGCCGAAGGACCGCCATCACGAAGGGCTCGTGCTCACGCAGTCGGTGGCCGAGAACGCTTCCATGACGATTGCGGGGCTGCTGGGCCGCTTCGGTTTCGCGCCGCCGGCGAAGAAGCACGCATTTGGCAAGCGCATGATCGAGTCGCTCGGCATCGTCGCGCAAGGTCCGGACCACGTGGTTTCGGGTCTTTCAGGCGGCAACCAGCAGAAGGTGGTGATGGCGCGTGCATTGGCAAGCAATCCTGATGTTCTCGTGCTGATCGACCCCACGGCGGGTGTGGACGTGAAATCGAAGGAAGCGCTGCTCTCCGTCGTGGACCGCGTGCGCGACGAAGGCAAGGCCGTGCTCGTGGTGTCGAGTGAACTCGACGACTTGCGCACCTGCGACCGCGTGCTCGTGATGTTTCGCGGCGCGGTGGTCACCGAGAAGGCGGCCGGATGGCAGGACCACGAACTGATCGCATCGATTGAAGGAGTCGATCTCCATGAAGAATAGTGTTTCGACGCCCGCGTTCGCCGCGGCGCAGGCTACGAATGTTGGCCGTGCGCGTCCCCGCATCGAGCTGGCGCGCCTGCGCGATTTCGCGCTGCTGCCCGCGCTGGTGCTGTTGCTCGTCATCGGCGGCTTCGTGAGCCCGAGCTTTCTCACGCGCGCGAATCTCATCAGCGTGCTCGGCGCTTCCGCGGCGCTCGCGCTCGTGGTGCTCGCCGAATCGCTCATCGTGCTCACGGGCAAGTTCGATCTCTCGCTCGAATCGACCGTGGGCATTGCGCCCGCCGTTGGCGCGATGCTCGTCATGCCGGCGGCGTCGGCGGGATTCGGAACGCAATGGCCTGCGTTCGCCGGGCTCGCCGCCATCGTGCTGGTGGGCGCGCTGATCGGTTTCATCAACGGCTTTCTCGTCGTGCGGCTGCGGCTGAACGCCTTCATCGTGACGCTCGCCATGCTGATCGTATTGCGCGGGATGCTTGTGGGCGCAACGAAAGGCGGCACGCTCTTTGACATGCCTTCGTCGTTCTTCGCGCTCGCCACGACCATCGTGCTCGGCCTGCCGGTTTCCGTGTGGCTCGCCGCCGCCGCGTTCGCGATCGCCGCGTTCATGCTGCGCTACCACCGCGTGGGCCGCGCACTCTATGCGATCGGCGGCAATCCCGACGCGGCGCGCGCCGCCGGCATCCGCGTGGAGCGCATCACGTGGGGCGTGTTCGTGCTCGGCAGCGTGCTTGCCGCGATTGGCGGCTTGATCGTCACCGGCTACGTGGGCGCGATCAACGCGAATCAGGGCAATGGCATGATCTTCACGGTGTTCGCGGCGGCGGTGATCGGCGGCATTTCGCTCGATGGCGGCAAGGGCACGATGCTGGGCGCGCTCTCGGGCGTGCTGCTGCTCGGCGTGGTGCAGAACCTGCTCACGCTCGCCCAGGTCCCGTCGTTCTGGATCCAGGCGATCTACGGGGCGATCATCCTCGGCTCGCTGATGGTGGCGCGGCTGGCGGGCGGCGAGGCACAGAACTAAAGGCGGAGACTATCTGTGAACAGCAACGCACCCCATACGGACGCCCGCCTCATCCTGCTCGCCCCTGAGGACAACTGTCTGATCGCGGCGGCGCGCCTCGCGCAGGGCGAGACGGTCGAGATAGAAGGCGAGCGCGTGACGCTCGCGAAGACGATCGAACTGGGTCACAAGGTGGCGCGCCTCTCGCTCGCGAAAGACGAGAAGGTGCTGCGCTACGGCGCGCGCATCGGCCACGTGAATGCACCGGTGGCGCGTGGCGAGCATCTGCACACGCACAACCTGGAGAGCGATTATCTGCCGACCTATACGCACGACGCGGGGCACGAGTTCGTGCCGCACAAGTCGTGACCCAATGATGCGGTATGCGCAGGGAGCAGGATTCAAGTCATGAGCGATAGCAACATCACTACTTCACAAACCGCCGGGCCGATGCTCGAAGGCTGGCTGCGCAACGACGGCCGCAAGGGCATTCGCAACGTGGTTGCGGTGGCCTATCTCGTGGAATGCGCGCACCATGTGGCGCAAGAAATCGTCGCGCAGTTCCGCGAGCCGTTCAACGCTTTCGACGATCCGCACGCGGAACATGAGCCGCCTGTGCATCTCATCGGCTTCCCTGGTTGCTTTCCGAACAGCTACGCGGAGAAGATGATGAAGCAGCTCACCACGCATCCGAACGTGGGCGCGGTGCTGTTCGTTTCGCTCGGCTGCGAAAGCATGAACAAGCACTATCTCGTGGAGCAGGTTCGCGCGAGCGGGCGACCCGTAGAAGTCCTGACGATTCAGGAAAAGGGCGGCACGCGCAGCACGATCCAGTACGGCCTTGACTGGGTGCGCGGCGCGCGCGCGCAACTTGCCGCGCAGAAGAAGGTGCCGATGCGCCTCGACGAACTCGTGGTCGGCACGATTTGCGGCGGCTCGGACGGCACGAGCGGCATCACCGCGAACCCAGCCGTGGGCCGCGCCTTCGATCAACTGATCGCGGCGGGGTCGGCCTGCATCTTCGAGGAAACTGGCGAACTGGTGGGCTGCGAGTTCCACATGAAGAGCCGGGCGGCCACGCCCGAACTGGGTGCGGAGATCGTTGCATGCGTGGCCAAGGCGGCGCGCTATTACTCGATTCTCGGCCACGGTTCGTTCGCCGTCGGCAACGCGGACGGCGGGCTCACCACGCAGGAAGAGAAGTCACTCGGCGCGTATGCGAAAAGCGGCGCCTCGCCGATCGTCGGCATCGTGAAGCCAGGCGACGTGCCGCCCACGGGCGGTCTCTACCTGCTCGACGTCGTGCCTGATGGCGAGCCGCGCTTCGGCTTTCCGAATATCAGCGACAATGCGGAAATCGCGGAGCTGATTGCATGCGGCGCGCACGTGATTCTGTTCACGACGGGGCGCGGGTCGGTGGTGGGCTCGGCGCTTGCGCCCGTCATCAAGGTGTGCGCGAACCCGCAGACCTACCGCAACCTCGCCGGCGACATGGACGTGGACGCGGGCCGCATTCTGGAAGGCCGCGCGACGCTCGACGAAGTGGGGCGCGAAGTGTTCGACCGTACGCTGGCGGTAGCCGGCGGCGAGCGCTCGAAGTCGGAAATGCTCGGGCACCAGGAGTTTATCCTGACGTACAAGACCTTCGAGCCAGTCGGCCCCGCATGCCTGCCCGCTAGTGCGCGCGTGCCGATCGTCGAAGCCGTGAACTGAAAAGTGCTTTTAGACGCGCAGTTAAACCGTTCCGTTGTTGGCACAACCATCTCCCGGAGGTGACGAGCCATGGCGCAAGAACAGCATCCCAAAGTGGCGCATACGCGCCGTATCGGACGCACGGCGCTCGAAGTGAGCGCATTGGGTCTAGGCACCGCGCCGCTCGGCGGCCTGTATCGCGACTTGTCCGAGGAAGAAGCGCAGGCCACCGTCGATGCCGCGTGGCAAGCCGGCATCCGCTTTTTTGACACCGCGCCGCACTATGGCCACACCAAGGCCGAGCACCGGCTAGGCGCGGCGTTGCGGCGCTATCCGCGCAACGAGTACGTAATTTCCACGAAAGTGGGCCGCCACTTCGTGCCGCGCACGCACCCATACGACGGCAGCGAGGGCTGGCAAAACCCGCTGCCCTTCGAGGCGATCTTCGACTACACGCGCGACGGCATTCTGCGTTCGTTCGAGGACAGCCAGCAGCGGCTTGGTCTCGTTGAGATCGATATCCTGCTCGTGCACGACATCGGCCGCTACACGCACGGTGAGCGCAACGAGCACTACTGGCGGCAACTGAGCGACAGCGGCTTCAAGGCGCTCGACGAATTGCGCAAGGCGGGCGTGATCAAGGCGATCGGCTTCGGTGTGAACGAACGCGAAGTGATACTCGAGGCGATGCAGGAATTCGATATCGACTGCGCGCTGCTGGCGGGCCGCTATACGCTGCTCGAACAGGCGCCGCTCGACGACCTGCTGCCGGAGTGCGAGAAGAAGGGCGTGAGCATTCTGCTGGGCGGCGCGTTCAATTCGGGCATTCTCGCGCACGGGTTGCTTGGCGAACTCAAGTTCAACTACGTCGATGCGCCGCAGGAGGTGGTCGAACGCGTGGCGCGGCTCGAAACGATCTGCCGGACCTACGACGCGCCGCTCGCGGCGGCGGCGCTGCAGTTTCCCTATGCGCATCCTGCTGTGGCGACGGTGCTCAATGGCGCGCGCAGCCCGCAAGAAGTGCGCGAGAATGCCGCCTCGTTCGAAACGCGGCTGCCCCGCGAGTTGTGGCTCGCGCTGCGCGACAAGGGTCTTCTCGATCCGCGCGCGCCGCTTCCGCAGGCTTGAGCCATGGCTACGATCGAGGCGATCGACGCCCATCAGCACTATTGGGACCCCGCGCGCGGCGACTACGGCTGGCTCACGCCTTCGATGACGGCGCTGTATCGCGCGTTCGGCCCCGCCGATCTCGCGCCGCTGCGCGGTTCGTGCGGCGTGGCGCGCACCGTGGTTGTCCAGGCCGCGCCTACCGTCGAGGAAACGCGCTGGCTGCTCGATCTCGCGCGCAACGAGCCCTCGATCGCAGGCGTGGTGGGCTGGGTGCCGCTAGACGACCCGCACGTCGGCACGCTGATCGCCGAACTCGCGCGCGAGCCCAAGCTGCGCGGCGTGCGTCCTATGCTCCAGGACTTGCCCGACGACGACTGGATCGCGACAGCCGATACCGCGCGCGGCGTGGAAGCGCTCATCGCGCACGATCTCGCCTTCGACGCGCTCGTTTTCACGCGCCACGCCCAGGCGCTCGTCACGTTTCTCGCGCGGCATCCGGCGCTGCGCGTGGTGGTCGATCACGGCTCGAAGCCGCCCATCGCGGCTGGCGGCGAAAGCGGCTTCGCAGCGTGGTCGCAGGCCATCACGCGCTTCGCACAGTTCCCGCAAGTGCACTGCAAGCTCTCGGGGCTCGCGACCGAAGCTGCGCCTGGCTGGGACGACGCCACGCTTTCGCCATGGGTCGCGCATCTGCTCGCGTCGTTCGGCCCGCAACGCCTCATGTGGGGCAGCGACTGGCCTGTGCTGAACCTCAATGGCGACTACAAACGCTGGCACGCCAGCGCGCAACAGCTCACAACAACGCTTTCCGCGGACGAGCGCGCCGCCGTATTTGGCGGCAACGCCGCGGCTTTCTATCGGCTTGGAACCGGGCTTAAGACCGGGCTTAAAGCGGGGCTTGGCGCCGATCCAGCCGGTTAGACAACATCCGCAGAACGCCACGAGACGCACCTGCGTCGCCATAATGGCCGTTTGCGTCATCCCGACTTCTTCCCGCGATTTCATCGATCGCGGCATGGGACGCCTCCTGCAGTATCGGGTATCGCCGTGCCGTGCTTCCAACCGGAGTGGCAGATGGTACAAAGACTGGCCGGCAAGACGGCCTTGATCACCGCGGCGGGCCAGGGCATTGGCTACGCGGCCGCCGAATTGTTCGCGCGCGAAGGCGCACGCGTGATCGCCACCGACCTGCGCATCGACGCGCTTTCGGCGCTGCCGGTCGAGGCCCGCAAGCTCGACGTGCTAGACGGCGCAGCCATCACGGCGCTCGCGCAGGAACTGGGCGCGATCGACGTGCTGTTCAACTGCGCGGGCTACGTGCACGCCGGCTCGATACTGGAAGCGAGCGAGGAAGATTGGGACTTCGCGTTCGATCTGAACGCGAAGGCGATGTACCGGACCATCCGCGCCTTCCTGCCAGCCATGCTGGCGAAGGGCGCGGGGTCGATCATTAACATGTCGTCGGCGGCGTCGAGCGTGAAGGGCGTGCCCAACCGCTTTGTGTACGGCGCCTCGAAGGCGGCCGTGATAGGGTTGACGAAGGCTGTGGCCGCGGACTTCGTGACGCGCGGCATCCGCTGCAACGCGATCTGCCCGGGCACGGTGTCGTCGCCGTCGCTCGAGGAGCGCATCGCCGCGCAAGCGGCGGCGCAGGGCACGAGCGTGGACGTGGCGCGCGCCGCGTTCGTCGCGCGCCAGCCGATGGGGCGCGTGGGCAAACCCGAGGAAATCGCGGCGCTCGCGCTCTACCTCGCCTCCGACGAATCAGGGTTTACGACCGGCCAGGCGCATGTGATCGATGGCGGATGGTCTAACTAGTTAGCCCCGAAATTCGCCTCTGGCGATTCTGACCGACTGCAACGCACAGACACACGAGGAATACAGACGATGAAACTGCTTCGCTATGGCCCGAAGGGCCACGAAAAACCGGGCCTGCTCGACGCCGAAGGCCGCATTCGCGCGCTCTCGGGCAATGTGGCCGACATTGCGGGCGACGTGCTCTCCGACGCCGGCCTCGCGCAACTGCGCTCGATCGACCCGGAAACGCTGCCGCTCGTCGAAGGCAATCCGCGTATCGGGCCCTGCGTGGGCCATATCGGCAAGATGGTCTGCATTGGCCTGAACTATGCCGACCACGCGGCCGAGTCGGGCATGCCGGTGCCGAGCGAGCCGGTCGTCTTCAACAAGTGGACGAGCGCCATTGTCGGCCCGAACGACGACATCGAGATCCCGCGTGGCTCGAAGAAGACCGACTGGGAAGTGGAGCTGGGCGTGGTGATCGGCAAGCATGCGAAAAACGTGAGCGAGGCGGATGCGCTCAACTACGTGGCGGGCTACTGCGTGATCAACGACGTGTCCGAGCGCGAATGGCAGATCGAGCGCGGCGGCCAGTGGGACAAGGGCAAGGGCTTCGATACGTTCGGCCCGACCGGCCCGTGGCTCGTCACGCGCGACGAAGTGGCCGATCCGCAGAACCTCTCCATGTGGCTCGAGGTGGACGGCCATCGCTACCAGAACGGCAGCACGCGCACGATGATCTTCTCGGTCGCGAAGCTCGTTTCGTATCTCTCGGAGTGCATGAGCCTTCAGCCGGGCGATGTGATCTCCACCGGCACGCCGCCGGGCGTGGGCATGGGCGTGAAGCCGAACCCCGTCTTCCTGAAGGCGGGGCAGACCGTGCGTCTGGGCATCGAGGGCCTGGGCGAGCAACAGCAGAAGACGCGCGCCGCCGAGTAAGCGGAGCAAGCGCGCCTGAAGCACGAAAAAGCGCGCGAGGGGAGGCGGGGCAGACCCGCTTCGCCTCGCGCGCTTCGTTTTGCGGCGCAGGCCTTTCAGTTGGTCTAACTTTTCTCTTCCGGCCCGTTGCCTTCCGGCATCCGGTTTACCGTCCCCTGCGCGAGCGCCACGAGCTTTTCGTCGCCGTTTTCCATCACGTAGACGCTGCACTGGCAAGTGGCCTGGTGCCGACCCGCGTGCACCACGCGCGCCCGCGCCATGAGCGTGCCCTTGAGCGCCGGGCGCAGATAGTTGATCTTGTATTCCGCCGTCACCACCCGCGGCCCGAGCGCCAGCGCCCCGGCGAAGGTCAGCGCGTTGTCAGCGAGATAGCTGATCACTCCGCCATGAACGAAGCCGTGCTGCTGCTTGAGCTCGTCGCGTACCGGCAGCCGCAGGGTCAGCTCGTCGGCCCCGACGTGCGTCAGTTCGGTTCCGAGCAGCACGCTGAACGGTTGGGCATGCAAAGCGCCGCGTGCGCGATCCACAAGATCTGTCATCGTGGCATTCCCTGGGTCTATCCCCGAGTGGTTTCCTAACCACTCTAGGTAGCATCGGCGTCGAGTCAAGGTGAATCGCTCCGAGTCGGCATTTTATTGTTGCGAGAAATGCTGGAAATGACCATGCAACCATTGCTGAAATTATTCGTTGCGCATTTTGGGGCGTTTTTTCACGGTTTATTCACGGTTTGGGGCTCAAAAACAACGTTTGCGCGGCCGTAAACGCAGTGCGGGGCCGAGCGATCACATGCTCGCGCTTCACTCATTCACTGCCATCCCAGGTGTCCCGATGTTCAGCAAGATCAAGGTCGCATCCGGCCTGTTGTGTGTCCTCGTCGCGTTCTGTGTACTGCAGCTCGTGACCGCAGGACTTGGTTACTGGTCGCTCACGCGCACGCACGACGACGTGGCCGACCTCTCGAAAGTGGCGTTGCGGCAGGCGAGCGCCGCCAACGTCATCACCCAGCAGTTGATGGACGCCCGTATCAATCTCTCGCGCGCGGGCACGCGCATGGTCCGTGGCGGCACGGTGCCGACCGACATGGTCAGTCACGCACGCGACCAGCTCGCCGCCGCCGACACCACGTTCGCGGCGCTCATGGCCGTACCGCCGATCAACGACGACAACCGCGCGCGCGTCGCCGCGCTCGGCGAGCGCTACCAGGTGTACCGCAAGGCGCTTGGCGAGCTGATCGACGACCTCAACGGCAACAATCTGCAAGCCTTCCTCGACCAGCCGACGCAGTCGTACCAGGACGCCTATCTCGCCGAGCTGCATGCCTTCGCGCAATTCAGCTCGGCGGCGAGCCGCGCTTCGCTCGACTCGATCGACTCGCGCCTCGCGCTTTTCCAGGGCGTGGGCGTCTTCATCCTGATTCTGCTGATCGCCCTCGCGACCGGCGTGCACTTCGCGTTGCGGCGCGGCGTGGTGGAGCCGCTCGAGGAAGCGGGCCGCCATTTCGACCGTATCGCGCGCGGGCGCCTCGACGAGCGCGTCGCCGCGCGCGGCGAGAACGAGATTGGCCGGCTCTTCCAGGGCCTTGCACTGATGCAGTCCAGCCTCGCTCGTACGGTCCATACCGTGCGGGAAACGGCGGGCTCCATCAACGTGGGCGCCGACGAGATTGCCACCGGCAACGCCGACCTTTCGGCGCGCACCGAATCGCAGGCGGCGTCGCTGGAGCAAACGGCGGCGAGCATGGAGGAGTTGACGGGCACCGTGCGCAACACGGCCGAGAACGCGCGCGAGGCGAACGCGCTGGCGGAGGCCGCGCTCGACGCGACCGCGCGTGGCGGCGCCGTGGTGGGTGAGGTCGTCGAGCGCATGCGCGGCATTGCGCAAAGCTCCGACAAGATCGCGGAGATCATTGGCGTGATCGACGGCATCGCGTTCCAGACCAACATTCTGGCGTTGAACGCGGCGGTGGAAGCGGCGCGCGCGGGCGAGCAGGGCCGCGGCTTCGCGGTCGTCGCGGGCGAGGTGCGCGGGCTCGCGCAGCGCAGCGCGCAGTCGGCCAAGGAGATCAAGACGCTGATCAGCGAGTCGGTTTCGCAGATTCGCGGCGGCTCGGAACTGGTAGAGCGCGCGGGTGAGTCGATGCGCGAGGTGTCGAACTCGATCTCGCGGGCCACGCAGATGATGGCGGGTATCAGCGCCTCGTCGCTCGAGCAGAGCACGGGCATTGATCAGGTGAATCAGGCCGTCTCGCAGATGGATCAGATGACCCAGCAGAATGCGGCGCTCGTCGAGGAGGCCGCGGCTGCCGCGGCTTCGTTGCATCAGCAAACGCGCCAGCTTTCCGAGGCCGTGGCGGCGTTCGAGATTTCGCCGGCCGTACTGGCGGCCTGAGTGGCCTGAGTGTCTTAAGCGCCGCAGCGGCGGGCTTGCGCCCGCCCGCCGCGGCGCTTCGCGTTTCGAGTGATCACGCCTCAGACGCCCATGCCCTGATAGGCGGTCAACAGGTGATACGGCGTCGTGGACGGCATGTCCGCGCGCGCCACGTCGCCGTTTGCGCTGCGGCACTCCACCCAGCCCTGCGGCGTCAGAAAGCGCGGCGCGAAGCGCGCGACTTGCGGCGCGAGTGCGGCGCGCACCTCGGCGTCGCCGTGTGTGGCGAGCGCGCGCAAATATTCCGTCTGCGCCCAGATCCGCTGCGTCGCATCAATCACACGGCCGTGCTCGTCGAGCGCGGCCGCCACGGCTCCCGTCTCCGGGTCTACGCCGTGCTTCTGTGCAAACGCGAAGGCGCGCGCGAGCGCTTCGTCCAGACCCGACGCGCCCAGCCGCGCGCCCGCGCGCGTTGCCAGCCAGAACCATTCGAACTGATGTCCAGGCTCGAGGCGATTGTCCGCCGCGCCGAGCGGCAATTCGGCGATACAGCCCGTCGGCTCGTGCAGGAAGCCGCGCGCAAGCGCTTCGACGAGCTTCGTGATGGCCGTGTCGAACGCACTGTCGCCGGTCGCGTCACTCGCGGCGAGCCAAGCTTCGGTGAGGTGCATGAGCGGATTCTGCAGCGGAGCCCCGGTCACGCTCGCAAAGGAAGCGTCGAGCGCCGCGTTGAGCAGGCCGTCGCGGGCGGCGAAGCGGTCGACGATCAGCGAGGACGTTTCGCGCGCGACGTCGAGCGCCTCGGTCACGCCGAAGCGCTGGCCGTACGCCGCCGTTGCGAACACCACGAAGGCGTGCGTGTAGAGGTCTTTGGTGGTGTCGAGCGGCACGCCGGCTGCGTCGACGCTGTAGAACCATCCGCCGTGCTTCGGGTCCTGATAAGTGTGGCGCAGCGTATCGAAAAGCGTGTGCGCGTGCGCGGCGTCGCTCGCCTGCGAGAAGACGAAGAGCTGGCGGGCGCACGCCATCGCGCGGTATCGCGTGACGGGCAGCGGCTTCGCACCGGCCGCGTCGAGCGCTTCGTAGGGCAGGCGCAGGTCGGCGTTGAAGCCCGGGCCGCGCCACATCGGCAGGACGATGCGGTCGAAATGCTCGCGCAGGCTGGCGGCGTTCGTAGGTGTGTTCATGGCGAAAAGGTGCGGCGGACCGCGTCACTTCAAAAGAGCAATGCGGGCGATTGTACGCATTCGCAAAATGCGCGGCACGTTCCCGCTTGCCGCCGGGCGGCCGCGCCTTCCAGCTCTGGCGAGTCGTCGTCTGGTGCACGACAAACTGCTTCACGCGCGTGCTCGACGTGCCAAGCGCGTCACGAAGTGATGATCACGCTGCGCCGCTTGCCCGACGTGAAGGAGTTTTGCGAGGACGGCGCGCCGAGTTGACCTGAGCGGGTTGTCTATTCGATGCCCGCTGGGTAAGTCGCGGAAGAGCATCTAGCCACGCGTTCTGGCATGCGACAATGCGCCTTCGAACCAGAACACGAGGACGTCGCCAAACGGCCGTGACCGGCCGGCGCGCGACGCGAACCGCATCGCTGACCCATGGCTGATTACGCAGATAACGCATCCTTGAGCTCTTCGCATCCTGAACGCAACGCACCGTGGCAGCCGCGCGCCACCGCTGCGTCGTCCAACGTTACTGAATCCCCTGTTGCATCTGAATCCGATGGTGCGCAAGCGCTTGCCGGCGAGGGTCTTGCCGCGGTTGCCGAAGCGGATGCTCCCGTGCGGCAGGGCACGCTGAGCGGCTTCGAAAGCCTGAAGCCCGCTCAAGCGGCGGCAGCGCCCGGTGACGAGCCGAGCATTGCGAGCCCGGTTGCGGGTGCAACGACTGCGCGCCGCGCGCCGCGGGCGAAGCGTGCCGCTGCCCCGGCCGTGACCGAAGCGGTGGCGCCGAGCCTGGGTGATGCGCAGGACGCTGCTGCGGCCTTCGTCGCCGAGCCGTCGTTTGCCATCGACGATGCTGAGCGCGTCGAGCCGCGCGTGGAACCTGCCGGGTTCGCACCCGAAGCCGCTCACACGGCGGCCGCCGAGCCGGATGCGCTGGCGGAGCGCCTCGACACGCTTCAGGGCGCGCTCGCCGAGCAGCGCCGCATGGCCGCCGCGTCTTCGCGGCAACTCAAGTGGGTGCTCGCTGCCGTCTCGGTGGCAGTGCTTGCATCGGTGGGTTTCGGGATCGCGCAGTCGGTGCGGCTCGACAGCCTCGCAAACGAATCCCGTGCAGATGAGGCGCGCCTCGAGCAGTTCATCCTGAAGCAGCAGTCCACGCTCGACGACTTGTCGCAGCGCGTTGCCGCGCAAACCGCCGCTGCAACTGCTGCTGCGGCGGCGGCTACTGCTGCCGCGGAAACCACGGCGGCGCCTGCCCGCCCGGTGGTCAAGGCGTCGCCCGCCAAGGCGGCGCCCACGCCAGCGCGCCGTGCAGCGGCGCATTCCGCGCGTGCGGCTCACGCTAAAAGCACCCAGAAAGCCACCCGCTGAACGGCTTCGCCCCGCGATCCCGCCCCTGTATCCGAAATCTCGATGCGTTGTTTTGCTGCAACGCATCGATTGCGCGCGCCCCCATGTGACGGCGCGTCGCAGTTTTTTTGCTGCGTCGCACTAGCGTTGCCCTAGGGAAAACCCTATAATTCGTTCTGTCTTAGGGAAAACCCTGAACTGCAGCCTAACTGGGAGTCGCCATGAGCTTCATCTTTGCACTGTTCCAAAAGGTGAGCGACCTCTTCGCGTCGCCGTATCTGCCGATGGATTCGGAATATTCGTACGAAGCGCGTCACCGCGAAGCCGAGCGCGTCCGCCGCTCGCACTACATGCCGTTCGGCATGCCGCGTGACTGATCGAAGCTGAAGCGCTTCGGACGGCGCGCGCCGTCCAACGCGTTTCTCCGGTCAGACCGCCAGGTCTTCAAACAAGGCCGCCTCTCGAAAGAGAGCCGGCCTTGTTGCGTTTGGGGCAGTTGCGAGGCGACGCGGCCTGGCTGGGCGTGACGGCAAGCGCGCACGGCTCGTGTCATAGTGATGCCGCATCGAAATCGCTAAGCCTCACACTACATGTCCAATACTTACTTCTACGACCCCGCCCGCGGCCACGGCCTGCCGCACGACCCGTTCAAGGCGATCGTCGCGCCGCGCATGATCGGCTGGATCTCGAGCCGCGCGCACAGCGGCGTGCTCAATCTCGCGCCCTACAGTTTCTTTGGCGCGTTCGCCACCTTTCCGCCGATCATCGGGTTCTGCAGCGAAGGCCGCAAAGACAGCATCAGCAACATCGAGGAGACCGGTGAGTTCGTCTGGAACCTCACGTCGAAGGCGCTGGCGCCGCAGATGAACCGCACCTCCGCGCCTGTCGCCGCCGACGTCGACGAATTCACGCTCGCGGGCCTGACGGCCGCGCCGGGCCGTAGCGTCGCGGTGCCGCACGTGGCCGAGTCGCCGGCCGCGCTCGAATGCAAGCTGCTGCAGATCGTGCGGCTCAAAACGCTGGACGGCACGCCCATGGACAACTGGCTCGCGCTGGGGCAGGTGGTGGGCGTGCACATCCGCGAGGAGTTCCTGAAGGACGGCATCTTCGATACGCACGCCGCCCAGCCCGTGATGCGCGCGGGCTATCGCGCCGACTACGCGCAGATCGGTGAGATGTTCCAGATGGTGCGGCCGAGCGCGTAAGCCGCTTCGGGCGCGGGCAGAGTGCGGCGTTGCCGCCTCCCGCACGCCCGCCGATAATGGCCCGACAGCGCGAGGCGCGCGAGGGAGGCAATCGATGCAATCTCCGACGGGATCGGTGGTGGCGCTCAGTTCGGCCGCCTCGACAATGTTTTCGATCGGCATGATCGCGCTGGGCTATTGGGGGCTGCACGAGCCCTCGGCCTGGCGCATCGGCGACCGCGTGGTCGTCGGCATTGCGCTCGCGGGATTCGCGTGCCTCGGCAGCGTGCCGTGGCTCGCCACGTCGCCCGCGAAGCCCAACGACGAGTCGCGCTTTCTGATGGCGCGCCGCGCCTTTCTCTGCGGCGCGACGGCCGTGTGGGTGTCGATCGCGCTGTCGCTGGTGCTGTGATTAGAAGCGTGCGCGCATCCCCACCGTGCCCACCACCTGATTGGCCGTCGAAGAAGCGCCGCCCGCCGTGTTGATGAACGCCACGTAGTTGTGCCCCGTGGCGTGCTGATACATCGCCTCGCCGTAGAGATCGGTGCGCTTCGACAGGCGATACACGACCTGCGCGTTCACCTGGTTCCACTTCGGATCGGCGCCGAAAGTGGTCGTGTTGCTCACGTGGCCATCCGTGAAGGTGTAGGCGAGACCCAGGCTCCACGCCGGGTTCAACTGATATTTCCCGTTCACTTCGTAATTGTTGAAGCTCATGTCGCCGCCCTGCGAGCCGAACGAGCTGGTGCCCGCGTATTCGCTGCGCGTGAACACGAAGCCCGCCGTGGCCGGGCCGAACGTGTAGTTGATGCCGCCGCCGAACGAGCGCAGACGGTTGGCGCCGAGCGCGAAGCCGCCCTTGCCGTTGGCCGTCGATTCCGCGAGATCCACCGCGCCCGGGCTGCTCGCCGTGGCGCCCTGGGTGCCGTTCAGTTGCAGGTAACCCGCCGCGATGGCGAGCGGCCCGTTGGTGTAGCTCGCGCCGAAGCTGTAGGCGCGGTTCACGGCGAAGTCGGTGCTGTTCGAGAACGCGTACAAGGCGCCGAACTTCAGGCCGCTATACGTATTGCTCGTGAACTTGACCGCGTTGCTCATGCGCAGCGAGTGGTTCAGGTTGTCGTTGTCGAACGGATGCGCGAAGCCCGTGTCGCCGAAGGTGCCTGCCGTGGCCGAAAGCGGCGCGACGAAGTCGACGAGCGAATCGTACTGGCGGCCGAGCGTGAGCGAGCCGAACTGGTCGCTCGCGAGACCCACGTAGGCCTGACGGCCGAACATGCGGCCGTCCTGGCCGAGCTTGCCGTTTTGCACGTTGAAGCCGTTTTCGAGCACGAAGACCGCATGCAGGCCGCCGCCCAGGTCCTCGCTGCCGCGCACGCCGAAGCGGCTGCCGTTCACGTTGCCGCTCGTCGCCTGCCAGAGCGCACCGCTGGACTTGCCGCTCGCGACGTTGTTCGTGTACATGATGCCGGCGTCGATCAGGCCGTAGAGCGTGACCGAGCTTTGCGCGTGGGCGGCGGGCGCGGCGAGCGTGCCGAGTGCGCCGAGCACGGCGGCAGCGGTGGTGAGCGAGACGGTGTTCTTCATTCAAGGTTCCTGTAGCGTTGTTGTTTCGTGGCGTGTGCAACAGCGACAGGAGTGTAGGGAGGGAAAGGCGCCGGAAAACCGGCTGTGACTGGAGAGGATTCTTCCTGTATGCGGAAGGATTTTTTCATTTCCGTGTCATAAATCGATTCATGGCGCTGTAGGGCTCGAATCGGCGGGATGAAAGAGGGGACCTGGGAGTTTGGTACGATTCACGCTTTGCCAGCCGACCCTACCTGCCGCGTGAAGCGTTACGTGCCGTTGATCCGCGATCGAATCGCGATGTCGTTGTCCCGCCTGAAGCCTGCCGCCGCGCGGCTTGGCGCGTTTGTCCGCCCGTTTTGCGCGCGTGCGCTCCACCATCTGCGGCATCCCACGCGGCGCGGCGTGCTCATGGCCATTGGCGCGCTGCCGGCGCTCGTCGTGCTCTACGTGCTCGTGCTGATCCCGTTCACGCCGAGCATTGGCGATATCCGCAAGGCGCGTGTGGACGAGCCGGCCCAGATCCTTTCCGCAGACGGCAAGGTGCTCGCCGAATTCAAGCCCTCGAACCGCGAATGGGTGCCGCTCGCCCAGATCTCGCCGCACATGGTCGATGCACTGATCTCCACCGAGGATCACCGCTTCTACGAACACCACGGCATCGACTTCAAGCGCACGGCGGGCGCGGCGCTGCACACGTTCTCGGGCGACCGCCAGGGCGGCTCGACCATCACGCAGCAACTCGCGCGCAATCTCTATCCCGATGAAATCGGCCGCGCGCCGACGCTCACGCGCAAGATCAAAGAAGCGATCACGGCGTTCAAGATCGAAGCGGTGTATAGCAAGCAGCAGATTCTCGAAACGTATCTGAACACGGTGCCGTTTCTCTATAACGCCTACGGCATCGAGATGGCGTCGCGCACCTACTTCGGCGTTTCGGCGGATCAACTCGACGTCCTGCAAGCCGCGACGCTCACGGGCATGCTGAAGGGCAACGCGTATTACAACCCGGTGATCAACCCCGAGCGCGCGCTCGCGCGTCGCAACACGGTGCTCGGCCAGATGGTGAAGTACGGCAAGCTCAGCGAGGCGCAGTACGCCACGCTTTCGAAGAAGCCGCTGCGCCTCGACTTCGAGCGTCAGACCGAGCCGCCCGGCCCCGCGCCGCACTTCGCGCTGCAACTGCGCAAGTGGCTGATCTCGTGGGCCGACCGCAATGACTACAACATCTATTCCGATGGTCTCGTGGTGCGCACCACGATTGATTCGCGTCTCCAGCAGATGGCGACCGCCGCGCTGCGCCAGCACTCGAACCAGCTCCAGGGCATCGCGAACGGCGCGTGGAGCGGACGCAACGGCTGCACATCCAGCAACGACCTGTTCGCGACGTTCATGCGCGAAACACAGGACTACAAGAGCGCGCGCGACGCGGGAGCGAGCGATGCCGACGCGCTCAAGCAACTCGCCGCCGACCGCACCTTCATGCGCAACCTCTGCAAGAGCAAGACCGCGGTGGAGGCGGGCTTCCTCGCCATCGACCCGCGCAACGGGCAGATCAAGGCGTGGGTGGGCAGCCGCGATTTCACCGAGGAACCGTTCGACCATGTGCAGCAGGCGCGCCGTCAGCCGGGCTCGACGTTCAAGCCGTTCGTGTACGGCGCGGCCTACGCGGCGGGCGCGAAGCCGACCGACACGTTCATCGACCAGCCGGTGGAGATTCCGCTGGCGGGCGGTGAAATCTGGAAACCGACCGACGACGTGCCGCCGAGCGACCGCCCGATGACGCTGCGCGACGCGATCGCGTTCTCGCGCAACCGCATCACCGCGCAACTGATGCAGACGGTGGGCCCGGACAAGGTCGCGCGCCTCGCGCGCGCGATGGGCGTGCGCGACAGCCAGCTCGACCCGGTGCCGTCGCTTGCGCTCGGCACGAGCCCGGTCACATTGAAGGAGATGGTCTCCGCCTACAGCACGATCGCCAACGACGGCGTGTATCTCGAACCGCGCATGGTCACGAGCATCGAGGACCGCAAGGGCAACGTGCTCGCGCAGTTCGAGAGCGCTTCGCCCGAGCGTGCGCTTTCCGCGGAGGCGGACCGCACGCTTCTCGACACGATGCGCGACGTCGTGAACCGCGGAACGGGTGCGGCCATCCGCTCGCGCTTTGGCATTCGCGGCGACGTGGCGGGCAAGACCGGCACGACCCAGGCCAACACGGACGGCTGGTTCATCCTGATGGATCCGCAACTCGTGGCGGGCGCATGGGTGGGTTTCGACGATGGCCGCGTGACGCTCGACGACTACTGGGGGCAGGGCGCGCGCAGCGCGCTGCCGATCGTCGGCGACTTCTTCCAGCGTGCGCTGCGCCAGCGCCTCGTCGATCCGCGCGCGCGCTTCGACACCGAAGTGACGCCGGGCGCGTTCGAGACTTTCCGCGAGAAGCTGCGTGCGTGGATGGACAAGCTGGTCGGCACGCACGAAGCGGCGCCGCCGCAAAGCGCGCCGGTGCGGCATGCGCCGCCGCCGCGCGTGAGCGCTCCCGCGCCTGCATCGGTGGCTTCTGCGGCTTCGGAGGCGGGGGCATCGGCGCCTTCTGCGGTTCCGCCGCCTTCTGCCGCTTCGGCGGCAGCCGCGGAAGCGGCCGCGCGCGCGATCATGGGCGTGCCGCCGATCGTCGGGCCGTCCAGCGCGCCGCCTGCACAAGCTCCACAGCCTTCGTATCCGGCGCAGGAGCCGGCGCTTGCGCCGACTCCGACACCCGATGATGCCGAACCTGACACGCCGGGCGCGAGCGCAAGCTACACGCCACCGGTGGCGCAGCCACAGGGACAATGAACGCATCCGAGCGCGCCGCCACCTGAGCGTGACGGCGCGGGCGGACGCCTCGCGCTTGACCTGCCGCAAGATTCCAATCCGGCCCCGCGTCCGTTTGACACTTCCTGACAACAGCGCTTCGAGATTCCGCTAGATTCGCGCGGATCAAAACCTGCCCCTGGCGCTTCTTGCGCCCGGGCTTTCCGAACACGCTGGAGTCAATCGAAATGTCACGCATGTCCCGATCCATCCGCGCGCTGTGCCTGCTCTCGTTCACCTCGGTGGCGGCGAGCACGGTGGTGCCCACGCTCGCTCACGCCACCGAAGCTTCACTTGCGCCCGCCAAGGCCGCAGCGCTGCCCGCGGGCGCCGCCGCGCTCGTGAACGGGCAGGTCATCGCGCAATCCGCGCTCGACACGGCAGTGGGCAACGTGATGAGCCGCACCGGCGCGCCCGACACGCCGCAACTGCGCGCCGCGCTCAAGGACGACCTGATCGCCCGCGAACTGCTGCGCCAGCAGGCCGTGCTCGGGCACTACGACCAGCGCCCCGAGGTCGCGCAGTTCCCCGACGCCGAAAAGACCGACGCCGAGATCCGCGCGTGGATTCTGGACAACGTGCACGCGCCGAAGATCACGGACAGCGAGATCAAATCGCGCTACGAATCGGTCATCGCGACGTTCGGCAAGGAAGAGTACAAGCCGGAGGTGATCGCCGTGGCCGACGAGGCGACCGCGAAGACCGTGCTCGCGGCGGTGAAGGGCGGCCAGCCGTTCGCCGGCCTGGCGCGCCAGTATGGCGTCGGGGCGACGAAGGCGACCGGCGGCGAGATGCCGTGGATGAGCTTCATGCTGCCGCTCACCGAAGGCAACACGCACGGCGTGCCCATGCCGCTCGCGCAGGTCATCACGGGGCTCGCGCCCGGCGAAACCGCGCCGCAGCCGCTGAATGCCGGCGACGGCTGGCTGATCGTGCGCCTCGAAAGCAAGCGTCCGATGCAAGTGCCGGCGTACGATACGGCGAAAGACGACATTCGCCGCCAGTTGCAGGACGAGGCCATGCAGGCCGCGCTCGGGCAACGCGTGGCCGAACTCGCGCGCTCGGCGACAATCGTGCAGTGAGACGGCGCGCGGCATCTGCCGCGCAGCTAACGAAAAAGGCGGCGTCCTGTGTGACGCCGCCTTTTTTGTTGGGCACTGCGAATCATGCCCCGAAGGTACTACGCGCGTGGCTCGTGCACCTTGAACACGGAAACGAGCTCGGCGAGCGCAGCCGCGTGATCGTTGAGCGCGGAGGCGGCGCGCTCGGCATCGCCTACGAGCGCAGCGTTCTGCTGCGTCGCCGCGCCGATCTGCGAAACCGCGATGTTCACCTGCTCGATGCCGCCCGATTGTTCGCGCGAGGCCACGCTGATCTCGCCGATGATTGCCCGCATTTCGTCCACGCGCGCGACGATGCCACGCATGGTCGTGCTCGCTTCGCCGGCGATGCGATAACCCGTCTCGACTGTCGACGACGATTCGGTGATCAGCGCCGAGATTTCCTTCGCCGCCGCCGCGCTGCGCTGCGCAAGCGCGCGCACTTCGCTCGCCACCACGGCGAAGCCCTTGCCGTGCTCGCCCGCGCGCGCCGCTTCCACGGCTGCGTTGAGCGCGAGGATGTTGGTCTGGAACGCGATGCCGTCGATCACGCCGGTGATCTCGGCGATCTTCTGCGATGCGCGGCTGATGTCGTTCATCGTTTCCACTACCCGGCTCACGGCGCGGCCGCCGTCGACCGCGGCTTCGGCTGCGCTGGTCACCACGCTGTTCGCGCGCGTCGCGTGGTCGGCGTTCTGCTGCACGGTGGAGGTCAACTCTTCCATGCTCGCCGCCGTCTCTTCCAGGCTGCTCGCCTGGCTCGCGATGCGCGAAGCAATCTCGCCGCTGCCTTGTGCGATGCGCGAGGTGTCTTCGCTCATCTGCGCCGTGGCGCTGCGCACCTGCGCGACGATCTGTGCGAGGCCCACGCCAATGCCGTCGATGGCGCGCGTGAGTCGGCCGATCTCGTCGGCACCCGCCGCGCCCTGCGCGTCCGCCGCATTGCCGATGCCGCCGCGGTTGCTGATGCGCACCGTGAGGTCGCCTGCGGCGAGCTGGCCGGCGGCAAGCGCTGCGGCGTCGAGCGGCTGGCTCACGAGGCGGCGCGCCGCGTAGATCGAAAGCGCCGCGAAGAGCGCGACCAGCACGAGGCCGATCGCCGCGAAGCGGTCGCGCGTGGCGTTCACGTCGGCCATGATCTCGTCACGCACTGCGACGCCGCCCACGAGCCATTGCCACTGCGGCACGCTCACGAACGAGACGAACTTCGCGCGCGCATCGCGCTCGTCACGCGTCGAGTCGGCGGAGGTGTAGTCGAGCGTGCCATCGCGCGCCTCGAGCATGCGCGACCAGGGCGCGTTGGCGTCGTCGTAGTGTTTGCCGGCGGCGCCTGGATGCACGAGGAAGGTGCCGCGCGTCGGGCCGTCCGAAGCGTCCATCACGAAGTAATAGCCGCTTTCACCGATCTTGAGCTTGGCGATCTCGCTCTTGAGCGCGTCGATTTGCGCGCCCACGTCCACGCCGACGAAGAGCGCGCCGATGACGTGGCCGCTCGCGTCGAGAATCGGCTTGTATTGCGTGATGTACTGTTTGCCGAACAACTGGGCGAGGCCGGTATAGGTGCGGTTGGCAAGCACCGGGCCGTACGCGGGGCCTTTGCGGTCGAGCAGCGTGCCAATCGCGCGCGAGCCGTCCTGCTTCTTGAGCGACGTGGTCACGCGCACGAAGTCGTCGCCGCTGCGCGCGAAAATCGTGGCGATTTCGCCGCTGCGCGCGAGAAACTGGTCGGGGACCGTGAAGTCCAGGTTCAGCACGTGGTCGCCGGACTTGAAGACCGGCGTGGCCTTGCCGCCAATGTCGACCGTTTGCGTGGGGTCGAGCGTGACGGTGCCGGGCAGGAAGCTCTCGAAGAGCTGCATGGCGCGGTCGACTTCGGCGTCGAGCGCGCCGTCGATCAGCGAGATCGACGAAGCGACCGACTGGTCCTTGTCGGTGATGCGCGCGCGCACCTGGTCGCCGACCTGCGTCGCCGCCGAGTGCGTGATCGCCCACGTGAAGGCGGCAAATATTGCCGCGACGAGCACGCACGATAGCAAGGCGAGGCGCACGCCGACGCTCGCGCGGCCTGATAAGCGTGAAAGCATGAGTTCGGTTCCGGAATAGAGCTGTGAAGAAGGAACCTGCGCCCTCGAGGCGCTGGCATGACGCATTACGGCGCGCGCGAGCAATCCTTTAGGGGTAAACATGAAAACCTCGCAATTTCATATGGTATGCGAACGGACACGTGATTTTGTGTCGCAAAGATTGGGACAGTTCGGATTCCAAAAAGAAAGCCGGGACGAAGAAAAGGGCACATGAAGCGCCCTTTCGTTATATTCCGCGTGATACGTCGAGCGGTGAATTTCTGCGTTAGCGCGTCGCCCGCCACGTTCTGAGCAGCAGCGCGTTTGTCACGACGCTCACGCTCGAAAACGCCATCGCCGCGCCCGCGAGCATGGGATTGAGCAGGCCGAAGGCGGCGAGCGGAATCCCGATCAGGTTGTAGATGAACGCCCAGAACAGGTTCTGCTGAATCTTGCGCCACGTGCGCCGCGAAATATCGATTGCGGCGGCAACGAGCGCCGGGTCGCCGCGCATGAGCGTGATGCCTGCCGCGTGCATGGCGACGTCGGTGCCCGTGGCCATGGCAATACCGATGTCGGCGGCGGCGAGCGCGGGTGCGTCGTTGATGCCGTCGCCGGCCATTGCGACGATGCTGCCGCTCTTGATCTTGAGGTCGCGGATCGTGCGCGCCTTGTCGTCGGGCAGCACCTGCGCGTGGACTTCATCGATGCCGAGCTGCGCCGCGACGGCCGCCGCGCTGCCCGCGTTGTCGCCGGTCACGAGCACGCTGCGGATGCCCATCGCCTTGAGGCTCGCAATGGCTTCGCGCGCCGTGGGCTTCACCGTGTCGCCGAACGCGAGCAACGCGAGGACGCCGCCGTGCGGGTCGAACAACCACGACACCGTATTGCCAGCCTCTTCGAGCGAACGCGCGCGTGCCGCGAGCGCGAGCGGCACGGTCATCGCCAGCTCGTCGAGCCAGCGGCCGCTGCCGATTGCGAGGCGCCGCCCGTTCACTTCGGCCTCCACGCCGCGCCCTGGCACCGCGCGCGCATGGGCGGCGGCGACCGAAGCGGCGGCGCTTTGCATCTGAGCTTCATACGCCTGCACCACGGCCTTCGCGAGCGGGTGGTCGCTGTGCCGCTGCACGGCGGCGGCGAGCGCGAGCGCCTCGTTGCGTTCGAGACCATCGGCCACATCGAACGCGGTGAGCGAGGGCTGGCCGAGCGTGAGCGTGCCGGTCTTGTCGAAAGCGACCACGCTCACGTTGTGGGCGGTCTCCAATGCTTCGGCATCCTTGATGAGCACACCATGGCGCGCGGCGACACCGGTGCCCGCCATGATCGCGGCGGGCGTAGCGAGGCCGAGCGCGCACGGGCACGCGATCACGAGCACGGCCACAGCGTTGAGGATCGCCGTTTCGGCGGCCGCGCCCGTGAACAGCCAGCCGCCCAGCGTGATGACGGCGATCACGAGAATCGCAGGGACGAACACGGCGCTCACGCGGTCGACGAGACGCTGGATCGGCGCCTTTTCGGCCTGCGCGCTTTCCACGAGGCGGATGATGCGTGCGAGCGTGGTTTCCGCGCCGATGGCCGTGGTGCGCACGGCAATCGCGCCTTCGCCGTTGATCGAGCCGGCAGTGACGGGATCGTCGGGCGCTTTCGGCACCGGCAGGCTTTCGCCCGTGATGAGCGATTCGTCGATGTGGCTGCGGCCTTCGAGCACGACGCCGTCCACGGGCAGGCGTTCGCCCGGGCGCACGACGACGATGCTGCCTACGCGCACTTGAGCGAGCGGCACTTCGCGCTCCTCTGCGCGAGCGCCGCCATCGACGCGGACGCGCGCGCGATCGGGCCGCAGCGCGTTGAGGGCGCGGATCGCGTCGGTGGTCTGCCGCTTCGCGCGCGCTTCGAGCCATTTGCCGAAGCGCACGAGCGTGATGACGACCGCCGACGCCTCGAAATACAGATGCGCCATGTCGCCCGGGTGCGCGAGCATCGCGTAGACGCTCACGCCATACGCGGCCGAGGTGCCAAGCGCGACCAGCAGATCCATGTTGCCCGCGCCCGCCCGCATGGCCTTCCAGGCGGCGCGGTAGAAGCGCGCGCCGAACACGAACTGCACGACGCTCGCGAGCGCGAGCTGTACGGCTGGGGGCAGCATCCAGTCGAAGCCGAGCCAGTGGCCGAACATCGGCAGCACGAGCGGGGTCGTGAGCACGGCCGAGACCAGCACGGCGCGCCATTCGCGGCGCGCTTCGTCGCCGGCAGCGGCGCTTTTCGCCGGGGTGGAGTCTTCGTCGGCGGCGAGCGGCGTGGCTTCATAGCCGGCCTTTTTGACGGCCGCGACGAGCTGATCCTGCAATTCGCCCGTGAGCGGCGAGCGTGTGTTGACGGTGGCCTGCTCGGTGGCGAGGTTCACGCTCACGCCGGCTACGCCTGGCACACGCGCAAGCGCCTTCTCGACGCGGTTCGCGCACGACGCGCAAGTCATCCCGCCGATGGCGAGCGTGGCGGTTTCCGTGGCGACGGGTACCGCCTCGTAGCCGGCCTTTTCGACGGCGGCGATGAGCGCGGCGGGCGCGACGCCGCGGCTGGCCTCGACGGTAGCCTTTTCGGTGGCGAGGTTGACCGAGGCGCGCGTGACGCCCGGTACTTTGGCAAGCGCCTTCTCGACGCGCATGGCGCATGAGGCGCACGTCATGCCGTGGACCTCGAGTTCGGCCACGGCGGTATCGGCGCGCTCTGCGACGAGGGGTTCGTTCATGGTGATGGTGCGAGCACTGGCTGTATTCGATGTTAGGCAGTATCTACGTTCCCATCATGGGAAGGTCAAGGGGCGCGACGCTGCGTCACTTTCATTTCAGATGCAGGGCCTGAGCGCAAGCTACACGGCTGTAAGGCAATATTCCACGCTGTAGTCTTTTCAGGCCCATGCGCGAGCGATACGATACGAACCGGCGGCATTGGCGCCTTGCCGCGCGCCTATCACGACGGCCCTGGGGGGGCCCGCGCGCGGAGTGGGTAGCCGGTCGACGTCACTTCATGGACCGCCCGCACCGAATACAACCAACAAATGACAACAATACATCGAGCATTCTCGCCGTACCGTAGCTGCTCCGTGCTTGCCTGCCTCGCCTTGATTGCCGGATGCGCCTCGGCGCCAAGCGACGTTGCGCCGAAAAGCAACGGCTGGATGAAGGACGAAGTCTCCGACTCCTATGTGTTCGGCTATCCGGTCGTGCTGATGGACGTGTCGCGCGAAGCCGCCACGGGTACCGGCCCCGGCCAGGCTGCGCCGAACACACTGCGCCACGCGCAGTCGCTGCCGCCCGTCGGAGCTTCGAGCCCGCCCGAACCCAACCTCGATACGCTGGCTTCCAGCGGCTGGCTCGACGTCTCGAGCGAGCCGGTGCTCGTCACGCTGCCCGACACGCACGGCCGCTACATGGACGCGCGTGCGCTCGACATGTGGACGAACGTCGTCTGGTCGACGGGCGCGGCGCAAACCGGCGAACGCGTCAGCGGCCTGAAAGCGCAAACGATTGCATTCGTTCCGGCCGGCTGGAAAGGCACGCTGCCCGCGCGCGTGAAGCGCGTGGACGTGACGACGCGCTACGTGTGGTTCCTTGCGCGCGTTCAGACGCACGGCGGCGGCGATCTTGCGGCCGCGCGGCGGCTGCAGCACGGCCTGCAGGTCACGGCCCTTTCCGGCTGGGACGATCGCGGCGGGCGCGGCAAGGCGGGTGCACGCGGCAACGGCGGCGCGCGCGGCAACGAACCGGTCGGCGCCACGCAGAGCGGCGATCCGGCGGCACCGGGCTCGCCGTCCGCCCAGGTCGCGGCGCTCGACGCGAACGCTTTCTTCGGCCGGCTCGCTCAGGCGCTGGAAGACAACCCGCCCACGGCGGACGACGCGCACGCGCTCAAGATTCTCGGCGACATCGGCGTGCATCCGGGCGACCCGGCGCAACTGCCCTCGGGCGCGAAGGACGCCGCGGTCGTGAAGGCGGGTCTCGCGGACGCCCGCACGCGCGTCGCGACGCCGCCACCCAACCTGCTGGCGGGCAACGGCTGGCTCTGGGTGGGCGACGACGCAGGCAACTACGGCCCCGACTACGCGCTGCGGGCCTACGCGGCGTACACGTCGCCGGGTCTTCCGACTACCCGCGACGAAGTGCGCGCCCGTGTGAGCCAGGACAGCGACGGTCATGCGCTCAACGGCGCGAACCGCTACACGATCCACTTCACGGCGAAGCAGTTGCCGCCGGTGCGCGGCTTCTGGTCGATCACGGCCTATACGACCGATGGCGCGCTCGACGCCGACGCGCCCGTGCGTGTGGCGTTCGGCGACCGCAGCGGCGCGCGGCGCAACCGCGACGGTTCGCTCGATGTGCACGTGAGCGCCGAGCGGCCGCGCGGCGGCGCGAACTGGGTGCCGGCGCCGCATGGCGACTTCCGCCTTGTGATGCGGCTCTACGCCGCGAAGCCACAAGCGACCGATGGCAGCTGGCAGCCGCCCGCCGTCGAGCGGCAGTAAGCGCTGAACCGGGCTGAACCAGGCGTTGACGGGACTGCGTCCCGCCAACGCTTTTTTTGCGCCGCGTAAGCCCATTCAAGCCCACTCAAGCGCGCAACGCCCGCGTTCCCCGCCCGCATTTTCATGCATCTCGCAACACGCGCGGCATCCACCGGGCAATCGCACTTCCGTTGTTACTTCTTGTTGCGCAATACCTGCGCCTCGGGCGGCGTTTTACCGCCGTCCGATCTTCTATCGGACCTATACTTCCGGCTGTCGGCATCCCCGGATTTCCGACTTCAGACCCACATACCGCGGCGGGCCTGTTGCCGCATTATCCGCAAGCAAGCATGGCAAGCCTCAACAAAGCGTCGCTCAACTCTTCCTTGCAATCGGTGCGCGCCGTCGCGCGTGCGCCCCGCACCCGGCGCATCCTCACGGGCGTCGTCATCTTTCTCATTGTGTTCGGTCTGGTCGGCTTCTTCGCCGCGCCGCCCATCATTCGTCATGTCGCCGAACAGCAACTGAGCAAGCAGCTCGACCGACCCGTCACGATCGGCCGCATCGCGCTCAATCCGTACACGCTGCGTCTCGAAGCGGACCGCGTGCATATCGGCGAGCGCGGCGGCAATGGCGACTTCTTCGATGTTTCGCGCGCCGTCGTGCAGGCGTCGTGGTCGTCGATCTTTCGCGCGGCGCCCATCGTG